>JANNTN010000597.1:0-4065 GCA_031394445.1 Anatilimnocola sp. | reverse complement strand
CGTGCGTTTGGCAATCTGACGCCGCATCATCTCGGCATCCGAGTCATCGAGACCAGGAATCTCGCTAGACTTGTCAGCGCCGGTGTCAGAATCAGAACCAGTCGGCGGTCCTTCTTCCCAATCACGAGGGCAGCCATCTGCTGCAGAACCCTCTGGAGGCATCTGCTCGATCAGCTCTTGGCGAGACTTCTTTTGCGGCGGAGGCTGTGGTTGCTTGCTCTTCGACTTACCGCCTTTGCCTTGTCCTTGGCCTGGCTGGACCTGCGCCTGTTGCGAAGATCCACCACCTCCACCATTCCCATCTTCGCCGCCATCATGCAGACGAGCATACACGCCCCCGTCCAAGCCCCGCCAGCTTGAACACGATCGACACGCCCCGAGCGGCTCGAACCGGTATCCGTACCGCGCCGGTACAAAACGAGTACAAAACCCAATTCTGTAATCTTGCGGCCAGAGATACGCCGCTTTAGACTGACTGCCGGACACATCCTAAATCGTTGTCCGGCAGTCTTTTGCGTTAACAGTCGGGGTGACTGGATTTGAACCAGCAACCTTCTGCACCCCATGCAGACGCGCTAGCCAGGTTACGCTACACCCCGTTGTACAGCGCGACCGGGGGGCGAAAGGTGTTCGCCTGGTGGCAGCGGCTGTGAACACAGTATGTCAGACGAGGCGGACTTTGGCAACGAGGACAGGCTCGTGTTCACCTATTGCTTGGTAATCACCTCGTCGAGATTCTGCAGCACGCGGCAGAGGCCGGTCCAGGCGGCGAGTTGATTGGTTTGAGGTGGCGGCGGATATTCGAAGCTATTGCTGTCGGGATTCGTCAATTCACTAGCCAACACAGGGTTCGCGGCGAAATGAGCCAGTTGCTTGCCGAGCAAGATGAATAGCGTTGCCGATTCGTCAGCGGTTGGCAGCCGGCCTGTGCAGCGGCGAAAGGCAAACTGCAGGCGGGCCGAGTCGGATTCACTGGCGTTTTGAAGAGTCTGTTGCGCCAAGGAACGGGCACACTCGACAAACAAAGGCTCGTTCAGCGTGGCGAGCGCCTGGAGCGGCGTATTCGAGCGTACGCGACGCACGCAGGCAAATTCGCCGTTGGGGGCGTCGAAAGTTGTCAGCACCGGATAGGGCACGCTGCGGAACCGGAACGTATAAATCGCCCGCCGATAGCGTTCCGCCCCCTTCTCCTCGCGCCACACCTTGGGCCCGTAACTGGCCGGCGGCAAAAACAAAAAGTCGGGTGCGGGTGGATAAACCGGCGCTCCGCCGACCTTGTCATTCAGCAATCCGCTCGCGGCCAAGGCGATGTCGCGCACTGCCTCGGCCTCGACGCGCAGCCGCGGCCCCCGCGCGAGCAAGCGATTTGCCGGATCGCGCGCCAGCATTTTCGGCGTTACCACCGACGACTGTTGGTACGTGGCCGACGACACGATTAGTTCGTGCAACCACTTCATACTCCAGCCGTGCTCGATGAATTCGACGGCTAGCCAATCGAGTAACTCCGGGTGCGTCGGCGATTCGCTCTGCAACCCAAAATCTTCGCTCGTGCTGACCAAACCCGTCCCAAAATACGCCTGCCACACGCGATTGACGATCGACCGCGCCGCCGTCGCCCCGCGCGGATCAACGAGCCACCGCGCGAAGTCCAGCCGCGTCGGATTCTCGGACTTCAGCGGATGCAAAACCGCTGGTACTCCCGGCTGCACCGGCTTGGTCGGCTTCAAAAAATCGCCTCGCGCGAGCAAGAACGTCTGCCGATGGTCCTCGCGCGGCTGCATCGCCAATTGCGACGTGCCCGCCGGGTGGTCCTTCCAAAACGATTCGATCTGTTCGTTCGCGTCCTTCCACTCCGGAACGGTGGTCCGCCAATAGCCAAAGATTTGATCGTTCTGCGCCGCCGACCGCAGTTCGCGCGGTACCGCCAGCGCCTGCCGCACCGCGGCCGGCACCGGATCGGCCTTCGCATCCAGCACCGTGCCGAGGCTGAAGCGAAAGCGTCCCAAGTTGTTGTTCTGATTGTCGTCGCTGTTCCAGCCGCCGTGGCTCTGGTTCAGCTTGAACTTCAGCTTCACGCCACTGGCAAAACCGAGCGGCTTCTCCAGCACGAACACGGCCTTCCGCGGCACGTTGCTGCGGCCGGGGCCAATGTCGGCCGTCCAGGCTGTGTCGTCCTTGCGGTCAATCGCATACTCAATCGGCCCCGTCACGCGCCGCTTGTTCTTTTTGTCGTCAAAGACCGATCCGAGTTCCTTCTCTGCCGGATTCACGTCGGCAGTGGCGCTCACAATCTTCACTTCCTGCATTTTCTCCGAGCCATCTGCTGGCCCTGCTTCGACGCGAAACTCCGTCAGCGCGCAGTTGCCATAGATCGATCGTCCCGGTCCGCCCAGCGGCAAATTCGGATCGTTCAGCAGTTCCAAACGAATCGCTGTGATGCCGGCCAGTTTTGTGTCTGCATTGAACTCGGTCGTGTGTTTCGTCGGAGCATAGCCCTGTGCCAGTACCGATCCATCCGGCAGGTTGTAATGCTTCTGCCCGCCGCTGATGTCGAGTTCCGGCGTGATCACCGTCCACTCCGGCTGATCGCCCGTGACCGAATTCTCCCACGCGGCCATTCGCTCTTGCCAATCGGTCGTACGATGCTTCAGCTCGGCTTCGATCTCCTTCACTTGCCGCAAAATATCTGCACGCCGCGCGAACTGATCAGGAGGGTACACGGCCACGTTCGCTTCATGCGTGTCGTTCAAAAACGCAAAGAGTTTGAAATACTCCTCTTGTGTGATCGGATCGTACTTATGGTTGTGGCACTGGCAGCACTGCACGGTCAGGCCCAGCATGCTCTTGCCAATCGCATCCATCCGATCGAACATCGCCTCCATCCGAAATTGCTCCGGGTCGATGCCCCCTTCCTCGTTGACCATCGAGTTCCGCAAAAAGCCGGTCGCGACCAACTGATCCTGCGTCGCATTTGGCAGCAAATCTCCCGCGATCTGTTCGATGACAAACTGGTCGTACGGCAAGTCGCGATTCAAGGCATTGATGACCCAGTCGCGATAGGCCCAGACAAACCGCGGCTTATCCTTCTCGTATCCGTCCGAATCCGCATATCGTGCCCCATCGAGCCAAGTTCGGCCCCAGCGCTCGCCGTAGTGAGGCGAAGCCAGCAGACGTTTCACCGCCGCTCGATAGTTCGGATCATCCAACTCGGCGATCGTCGGCGGCAAGCCGACCAGGTCGAGCGAAACGCGGCGGAGCAGAGCAAGCGAGTCGGCCGGCTGAGAAGGCGAGAGTTTTTCTTGCTCCAGCCGGGCCAGGATGAATCGATCGATGTCATTTTTCGGCCAGGCTGTGTTCTTGACCGCTGGAAGGGCTGGCCGAGTGGGCGGTGAGAAGGCCCAGTGGTCTTTGTACTCAGCGCCTTCGGCGATCCACCGCTTGAGCAACTCCTTCTCGGCCGTCGTCAGACTTTTCTTCGATTTCGCTGGCGGCATCTGCTCGTCGGCGTCGGTCGAAAAAATCCGCCGTACCAATTCACTTTTTTCGGGCTGTCCCGGGACAATCGCTTTTTCGCCGGTATCGCCGCTCGCTAGCGCCGCCCTTCGTTCATCCAGTCGCAGGCCCCCCTGCCGGTGCTCTGCATCCCTGCCATGACAGGAAAAGCAGCGATCAGCCAATAGCGGCCGAATCTCCCGCTGAAAATCGACTTTGTCGGCAGCCGGGAGCTGCCCGGCGAAGATGCATCCAAAAATCAGTAGCAATACGAAACGGTGCATAACAATCCACCGAGCGATGGTCATTCAGGGAGGGGCTTGGGCCACATACAGGCCAGGCGGGATACGTACAGTGTCATTTCTCACGCTGCCTCCCGCAAGTCGGACCCGTCGCGGCCCATAGGTCAGTTCCAAGTTCCAAGGTTCAAACTTCCTGACTCTAGCGTTTTCTAGGTGCTGGACTTACTGAAAAATTGATGTGCTAGCAGCATGACCGGGTTCGCTAGCACTCGCGTTTTCTGCCATCCTTCCTTTGTTCAAGAGGGATGATGGCATGGACGCTCGGCAACGA
>JANNTN010000596.1:0-2963 GCA_031394445.1 Anatilimnocola sp. | reverse complement strand
GAGAACACGCAGCCGCATTGGCAAGTAAAGACGATTGTGGTTTTTACGACTCTCGTTGGGTCGATGGGATCCTGTTCCACTTCCTTGGAGTAGATGAAGACGTTGTGGTTTCTTCCGCAATGAGGGCAAGGCGGCCGGTGCATCCTGAAATCGTGACGCACATTGCGGGCCAATCGACCCAATTGTGACGGCTGGGCTCGTCCGAGATAGCAAACCGGTTTTTGAAGTACTGTTTTCGTGCCGAGAACTCCATCCGTTTATTCGGAATCGGGCTCGAATGGATGGCGGCCGCTCTCGCTGGGTGAAAATGCTCCGCATCAATCCAACCATTTCTAAACTGTGTTCGGCGTCAGTACACTGGGGGCTAACGAGTCGAACGGCTCTTAAGAGCCGCACCGTTCTCAATCTACCTGCGAAGGAGAACTCCCCAATGAACAGCACACGATTGCCGGCGTTCTTTGCCTGCATCGCCGCCTTGCTGCTGGCTCCGCCGGCAGCCCCTTGCGCTGCCGAAGGCAATTTGTCACAGCTCGACCTCGCCCTGCAACCCGCGCAAGTCATTGTTTCGCCGTGGCCGCAGCATATTCCGCCGACGAAACGGCAAGGTGTGGCGGGCATTGAGCGCACTGCGAAAGGCCGGCTGTGGGCGATTTACGGCAGGGATGTGGAGAGCACTCGCACTTACCAGGTGCTTAAGACCAGCGATGACGATGGGCAATCGTGGTCCGAGGTGAAGCTCATGATTCTGCCGCATACGGGCACGCGCGCCATGTCGGCGAACGTGTGGATCGATCCGCAGGGCCGACTGTGGCTGTTCTGGGGCCAGAGCGCCGGCTTGCAGGATGGACGCTTCGGCGTGTGGGCCATCGTGGCCGACGACCCGGATGCCACCCAGCCGAAGTGGTCGACACCGCGGCGACTCGGCGACGGCATACTCTTGAACAAACCGGCAGTGTTGAAAAATGGCGACTGGTTGCTCCCGGCCTCCGTTTGGAAAGCTGACAACAGTTGCCACGTGCTCGCTTCGAGCGATCAGGGCAAGACCTTCCAACTCCGAGGCACGGCACACATTGCCGAAGCGCACACTCGCGGCCCCGACGAGCCGATGATCGTCGAGCGCAACGACGGCTCGCTCTGGATGATGGTGCGCGTGCAGGGGATGGCCGAAAGCATTTCCAACGACGGCGGTAAGACATGGAGTCCCGTCGAGCGCATCAAGATCAAGCACAACACTTCGCGATTCTTCCTACGTCGGCTGCGCACGGGCACATTGCTGCTGGTGAAGCACGGCCCCTTGGACCAGCGCACGAAGCGCGAACAGCTCACCGCCTACATCTCAGACGACGACGGCAAAACCTGGCTGGGTGGCCTGATGATCGATGAGCGCGACGACGTGACCTATCCCGACGGCGTGCAGGCCGAGGACGGCACAATCTATATCGTCTATGACTACCACCGCACGCCCGAAGGCATCATCCACATGGCCACCTTTCGCGAAGACGACGTACGCGCCGGGAAGCCGGTCACGGACAAGGTGCGGCTGCGGGCACTGATCGACCGGCTTCCACATGTCAAGCCATGAGATTCTCATGAAACCGCTACTGTGCGGCGAGTAATGCCACCGTTCAAGCTGTGTTAAGTCCCGAAGGCAAGTATTCACTACGCGTCGCGCCGGGCACGTACAAGATCATGGTCGAGCCGCCGATGGTTACCGAGACCCGGGGAAGCGATCCGGGACAAACCTTTAAGAAAGTCAAGAACATTCCCAATAACTTTCGCTTATCGGAGACCACACCCTTAACTTCAACTGTGGACGCCGACGCGAAACTCGATTTTGACTTGAAAAAGTAATCGACAAACTGCCGGACATGTTCGATAGCTTAAGTTTCAGCGTGACGTCTAACCAGTTGCATGTGATCTTGAGAACCCGGCCGGATGTCATGGAAACTTGGTCGGACGACGAAGTGGCTCGACGGTGGTGGCAACTGTTCCTGTAGCGACGAAATGCCGAGTGCTTGGCGGAGGGAGCGGCCCATGCTTTTCGCCGCCGTTCTATCGTTCTTGTACGGTTTTACACCGCACGGAATCGCAGTTTGTTCCCGAGAACCCAACCGTATTTCGCGACGCGTCAAGAATCGACCGAATTGTGACGGCTGTGCTCGTCAGAGATAGCCAACCGATTTTGAAGCACAGTATTTGTGCCGAGAACTCCATCCGTTTCTTCGGAATCGGGCTCGAATGGATGGCGGCCGCTCGCACTGGGTGAAACGGCACCGCATCAAATCAATGTTTTCTGACTCATGAGCATTGCCAGCCCAGGCAGCGTTCGAAGCTCGACATTTTCAACCTTCGTGGGTAGTGTAATGGTCGATCCGTTAGCCGCTCGTTTACCCGCGGGGCTGCCTACATGCCCGAGGTTATCCGGTCCCGGGCGAGCATAGATCGCGTTGAGCGGCAAAGACCGAATCAGTCCTGATCAATATGAACACCACCGTTCGAATCGCCAATCCCACGGCCCTCCTGCTGGCTCCGCTGGCTGGTGGCATGGCCATCCTTGCGGCAGACGCCACGGCCACGCCGGCGAAACCGGCGTTGTCGTTTCAATACAGGTCCGAAGACATCGCCATCCTTGCCGCCACGGCACTTGCCAGCAAGATCGTCGCAAGTCACGGCGGTGCGGACAACGAACGCACGTCAACCTTTGACAAAATCCTGCATCCTCTTCATCATCGCCAACTATCTCGGTTATGCTGACATCGAGCGGTTCGGCTCGACGCGCGGCCGAACACCGCGCCTGCGAATCGTCGCCGAAGGCAGTAAGATTCCTGACTCTAGCGTTTTCTAGGTGCTGGACTTACTGAAAAATTGATGTGCTAGCAGCATGACCGGGTTCGCTAGCACTCGCGTTTTCTGCCATCCTTCCTTTGTTCAAGAGGGATGATGGCATGGACGCTCGGCAACGA
>JANNTN010000539.1:0-2613 GCA_031394445.1 Anatilimnocola sp. | reverse complement strand
GTACGGTAGCGTCATCACGAACAAGGCTACCTTGATCTCTTGGCCGGCCAGCCAGATCGTGGCTTCACCGAAATCGACCTGGGCTTCCCCCGGCGGATGCGACAGCGGCAGGAAAACCTCTCGATGCGACTGGGTCCAGGCTCGGACCGCATCTTTTACGACTGTCTCACCACCCTGAAAGCCGTGTTCCTCCCGCAGCCGCTGGAAGATCCGCCTGGCTGTATGTCGCTGCTTCTTCGGTGCCTTCTGATCGTCCACCAGAATCTGGTGAATGATCGGTAGAAAGGGCGCAAGCTTCCGCTTCTTCCGCGGCTCGCTCTGACGATAACCTGGCGGCTCGTCGTGCGCCAGAATCTTCTCCAACGTCTCCCAGCCGAGGCCGTACGTCTCACACGCGGCGCTTGCTGAGTTCTTTCGTCAGCACACGCCGACGAAGTTCTTTCCAAAACTCCATATCGGATCGCACTCCTGGGCCTCCCTGCGAAGTTTGGGAAGATAGGGACTGACGTCCCAATCTTCCCGATTCCCAGAGATGCACCAATGTGCACTGCCAATTTCAACCGCCGCAACACTGCCCCCGCGCCCCCGTTTTGAACCGCCGTCAATTGCGCCACGAAGTTTGGGAAAGGAGAAAGAGATGTAGAACACAACTCGGAAACCTTTTATCGCGTCCCAGCAGGTAATCAATCCTGCCCGGTAAAGTCTGGTCAACAGCTGGAAGCGAGTCTTGCGTGGTCCTGGGGTAACCTTGGCTGCGAAGCGTAGACAGCGAGCCGAAAAGCCGTGTCATTGAGCCCCGAAATGGTTCTAATCGCGGAAGCCTTCGTTGTTTGACGTACGAGGGCAGCATCGCCACGGTAACCAAGACCTCAACCGTAGCGGCTCCGCCGGGGTCGGAGAGCAGGGCAGATCGGCATCGGGGACGTCCAGAAACGTGGGAGGCCCTGTGGCCGCCACGGCCAATTCCCGGTGGGGAACCGGGTAACCAACTCCAGGCCCGATGGCATGCGTTCTGCCAATCGGGAACGAAAACGAACGCAACCGTGGTACCGGCAAGCGAACCCAAGAAGCAAGTCGGGACAAGCCGCAGGGAGTCGTAGTGCTCTGATAGTACCGTGGATGCCGGGGAACGAGACTCGACCGGACCCGACGGAGGGAAGCAGAGCGCCTGGTTACGAAACCGTCGAAAGAAAACACGCCAGATGCATCGAAATCTGGACAATGTGTCAACGAAACGTCGACGGATAGCAGAACTGGCGAAACAATCGCCGGAGATGGCCTTTACTTCGTTGGCCTATCATTTGGACCTCGATTGGTTGCTGGAGGCGTACCGTCGTACCCGCAAGGATGGAGCTACGGGAATCGATGCCGTGACGGCGGCGGATTACGCAGTGAGCTTGGAGGATAATCTCCAGTCACTGCTTAACCGCGCCAAATCAGGGCAGTACAAAGCTCCCCCAGTTCGCCGCGTCCACATACCGAAAGGTAACAGTGGTGCGACGAGGCCGATCGGGATTCCAACCTTCGAGGACAAGGTTCTCCAACGAGCCGCGGTGATGCTTCTGGAATCGATCTACGAGCAGGACTTCTCCGACAGTTCGTATGGATTTCGCCCGAGACGATCTGCGCATGATGCACTTCAGTCGTTTTGGGAGCAGGCAACACGCCTGCGAGGCTGTTGGGTCTTGGAGGTTGACATCTCCAAGTTTTTCGACAACCTGGGCCATCACCAGCTTCGATTATTTCTCCAGCGTCGAGTGCGTGACGGAGTTTTACTCCGGCTGATCGATAAGTGGCTTGGAGCGGGCGTCATGGAGGAAGGGAGGCTCAGCTTTCCGGACTCCGGTTCGCCACAAGGGGGTGTCGTTTCACCCGTATTGGCGAATGTCTACCTGCACTACGTGTTGGACCTTTGGTTCCACCAAGAAGTCCAGCCGCGGCTGAAGGGACAGACTTTTCTCATCCGGTACGCAGACGATTTCATAATCGGATTCGCACGGGAAGAGGATGCCCGCCGCGTAATGGATGTGCTACCGAAGCGGTTTGCCAAGTATGGTCTTACGGTGCATCCGGATAAGACGAGGCTGGTTCGCTTTACTCGCCCGCCTCCAGCGGGACTCCGAGCAGAGCGTCCAGAAACGTTCGACTTCCTGGGCTTCACTCACTACTGGGGGAGGTCGCATCGTGGAAACTGGGTTCTCAAACGGAAGACGGCATCCAGCCGTCTCCGCCGAGGCCTTTTGGCGATCCAAAGCTGGTGTCGATTAAATCGGCACCAGCCGATCGGCGAGCAGCATGTTCACCTCACACGGCAGCTCCAAGGGCATTACGCCTATTACGGCATCACCAACAACCAGCGATCGCTCGAAGCGTTTCGCGAACAGGTGCGTCGTAGCTGGCGAAAATGGCTCTCACGCCGCAATCGCGAAGCCAGCGTTCCCTGGGAAGTCTTTGAACGGATCGAGCAGCGATTCCCGCTTCCTCCTCCGCGCATTGTTCACTCCTACATCGCACACGCAGCCAAATCGTGACCAGAGGAACCGGATGCGTTAATCGCGCACGTCCGGGTCTGTGGGAGCCCGGGGCGAGCAATCGCCCTGGGCGACCCGGCCA
>JANNTN010000534.1:0-6280 GCA_031394445.1 Anatilimnocola sp. | reverse complement strand
GGTGCTGAAGACGATGTGGTAGTTCAGGTTGGTATAGGTGCCGGCCATGTTGTAACTCCAAGGTGCCGCCCCTCCGGGGCTGAGAAACATTTAGGGGCCAGCGTACCGTGGGCTTTCGCCTACGGCTACAAAATGTCGCCGCTGCGCGGCTGAGAGGATTGTTCGGAATTCAGGCTGCCGTGGTGACGCTTGATCAGCATTTTTGGCAGCTTGGGAATTTGACTGTTGTGCCGTAAGTTGCCGCCCCTCAGCCGTGGTTCGCTTGCGCGAACCACTTCGACGCTTTCCGGACTCCCTAAGTAAATATCAAGGGCTTGGAGAAAAAGCGTTGTTCCATGCAAGGCTCTTCCCGAGCTTCTCAAGATCATCGATCAGTTTGCCGCAGAAACCAAATTTAATAGGGCCCCACTGCGTGCGTGTGTTCTCGTTTTCACCGGTTTGGGGATCGATAAAATGAATCGACTGGAGAATAACGGGACGGAGCGCTGTCATGTCGACCTCGAAACGCATCCAACAGTCACGCCATTCTTGTTTGTCGCCGTAATAGATAAGAAATAACCCCTTCTCGAAAAAGAAGGGGATGCACGTTAAAGCACTTCGAACAATTCCTTTCGCGTAGACGTTGCCATAATCGCCTTTGGGGACGCGACTAAATGGCATCGCTAATGCGACGTATGATCCTTTTTTGAAGAGCAGACAATCGTTGTCCACTTTGTGTTGCAAGTTCTGCCGATAGTGCCTGGGGAGAATCTCACCCCTTAAACTTTCGAGAATCGACAGTGCCATAATCGCCTCGATTTCCGTGTTGATGATCACGTTGATTTGGCTTTGTTGCCCTTCGCCTTGGCTTTCGGCATTGGCGGGTTGGGGTTTTCGTATTTGACGACGGTGGTGCCGTCGTCTTTGTATTTTTCCATGAGGCGCTTGAGTTCTTTTTTCAGTTCGGCGACGGTTGGGGCGTAGGCGGGGTCTTTATAGAGGCTTTTGAGTTCGCTGGGGTCTTTTTGCAGGTCGAAGAGTTCCCAGGTGTCGTCGAGGGTGTAGAAGTGGATGAGTTTGTAGCGGTCGGTGCGGACGCCGAGGTGAGGGTGGACGTGGTGGGGCTGCGGGAATTCGTAGTAGTGGTAATAGACGCTGTTGCGCCAATCGGCGGGGTTTTGGCCTTCTAGGATCGGCTTCAGGCTCGCGCCTTGCATGTCTTCGGGGACTTTGATGCCGGCGAGGTCGAGGAAGGTTTCGGCGAAGTCGAGGTTCATGACCATTTTGTCGCTGACGGTGCCGGCTTTGGTGTGGTCGGGCCAGCGGACGAGGAGGGGCGTGCGAAAGGATTCTTCGTACATCCAGCGTTTGTCGTACCAGCCGTGCTCGCCGAGGTACCAGCCTTGGTCGGAGGTGTAGATGACGATGGTGTTTTTCGCGAGGCCGGATTCGTCGAGGTAGTCGAGCATGCGGCCGACGTTTTCATCGATGGCATCGACGCAGCGGATGTAGTCCTTCACGAAGCGTTGATAGTGCCACTGCGTCTTGGCTTTGCCTTCGAGCTTGGATTCTTCGAACTTTTTGTTTTCGTCCTCGTAAGCCTTCGTGAACTTCTCGCGCTGCTCGGCGTTTTGGTCCTGCATGGGGACCAGCTTGAGGTCGAGCGGCGTCATGTGGTTGGCGACGGTCATTTCCTGTACTCGGGCGGGTAGCTCGCGGCCGGAGTAGTCGTCGAACAGAGTGGCCGGCTCGGGGATCGTTACGTCTTTGTATTTATCGACGTTGCGGAGCGGCGGCTCCCAGTTGCGGTGCGGGGCCTTGTGTTGATACATGAGGAAGAACGGCTTGTTTTTGTCGCGTTTGGACTTCAGCCAGTCGAGGGCGACGTCGGTGATGATGTCGGTTGTGTAGCCGGTGTGGGCCACCAGGCCGGCGGGCGTTTTCATTTGCGGGTTGTAGTACGGGCCTTGGCCGAGGAGGATGTTCCAGTCGTCGAAGCCGACGGGGTCGCTCACGAGGTGCCACTTGCCGACGACAGCCGTGTTGTAGCCGGCGGCTTGGAGGAGCTTGGGGGCCGTTTGCTGGGCCGGGTTGAAATAGGCTCGGGCGCTGTTGTCTGGGAAGCCGTTGAGGTGGCTGTATTTGCCGGTTTGGACGACGGCGCGGCTGGGGCCGCAGATGGAGTTCGTTACGAAGGCTCGATCGAACCGCATGCCTTCTTTCGCGAGGCGGTCGATGTTGGGCGTTTTGTTGCGGCTGGCGTCGTAGGCGCTGATGGCTTGATAGGCGTGATCGTCGGAGAACATGAAGAGGATGTTGGGGCGGTCGGCGGCGTAGGCTACAGGCAAAATTGAACAGAAGGCAACGAATGTAACGAAGAGGAGGTAGAGGAGGCGGGACATAATAGGTGGTGGACTGGAGGGAGGGTGGTTCAGGCGAGAAGGATAGGGTAATGCGCGGCTGAAGTCGGATCAACGATAGAAGAAAACGCCGTTGAAACGGGAATAAACGTACCGAGTACATAGTACTGGGTTCTGGCAGCCTCGCCCGAATAGACCGCGACCAATGGTCGCGGCTTTGACGGCACACGGAGCGTGCCTACTACGGTTTGCGGTAGGTGGCAAAACAGCGCGGGGTTTCCCAGAGCTGGCATTCAACGATGGGAAAGCCACTTGCGGCTGTGAATTCGTAGATGAGGCGGGCGATGTTCTCGGCGGTGGGGTTTTCGTCCATGAGAAACAAAGGCTCCCCCATTTTTTCTAAGAGTGGCACGACGGGGTCGGTGCGTTGGAGCAGCATTCGATGATCGAGTTGCTCGTCGATCCAAGTGCTCACGACTTTCTTAATGTCGGAAAAATCGAGCACCATGCCCCGCTCGTCGAGCGTAGCCGATTCGATTGTGATGATCGCCCGCCCGTTGTGTCCGTGCAGATGCTTGCACTTGCCGTCGTAATTGAGCAGGCGGTGACCGTAGCAGAAGTCGATTTCTCGGGAGACGCGAAACATAGGTGAAGAGTCCAAAGTCTAAGGTCCAATGTCCAAAGTCGGAGTTCCAAGACTTCGGGCCTTGGACTTTGGACTTTGGACTTGATAAATGGTTCGATCTTCCATTCCCGCATCGGCAAATGCGGCTTGCCGCTCCGCGCATTTGTTGCAGCGGCCGCAGTGGAAGTGATTCTTCGGGGAAATGCAGGAGAAGGTAAGTTCTAAGGGTAAGCCGTGGCCGAGTGTCATGACTTGGCGCTTGTTCATTTCGCCAAAGGGGCGGAGCAGAAGCACGGTTCGCGGGCTGCCGCGATTGAGAGCCGATTGAAAGTCGTGAAGGAACGCTGCGCTGGCGTCATCGAAGGGGCTGGTGCCGAGCGGGGCGAGAGCCAACTCACCAATACCATGCAGTTGGCACCAAACTGCGGCTTTGACGATGAGGAGTGCATTGCGTCCCGGCAAATAAACGGCTTCGTCGGGCGAATCCGCGTCGGGCGTCTTCGAGCCCGTCAGGCTCCAATGACCGGCATAGAGATCGCCCAATGGGAGATCAAGAACTACGAGCTTTGATAAATCGTTCATTGCAACGGCGGCTAAGAACCGTTCGAGCGCGGGCAATTCTTCCGACTGCCAAAACAAACCGGTGCGGATGTAGAACGGCTGAACGCGGCGACGCTGGCGGAGCAGATCGTCAATTAGAATGCAGCTATCGAGGCCGCCGCTGGCCAAAACGCCGATGGTATCGTGGTTGCCGCTATTCGTCATGTAGATATTGTAGAGTCAAGGCAACTATTTCATTAGGCGGGACCAAGTTTGGTCCCGGCTGAAAAAAATGGTTGATTTACTTGGCCAGAAAGTCGGTCTCAACAAACTTCATCGCGGCGTCCCATTGTTTGGCGACGGCGGAAAAATCGATGGGCATTGCCTTGAGGGTTTGCGGCGTTTCAACGCGGGTTTTCGTTTTCACGGCAGGGTTCAGTGGAATTTGAGCGCTGGCACCGAGGGCAAGTTTTTCCTCAACCGCTGGGGAAAGCAGAAAATCGATCAGCTTTTTCGCGCGGTCGGGATGGGGGCAGTCCTTCAAGATCGCGAGCGTGTTGGGAATGAATAGCGTGCCGAGTTGGTCAGGCTCACGATCGGGATAGACGATTGTCACCGGGCTAGCACGCTCGACTTCGATGATCGCGTCGTCGGTGTCGGTCAAGCCGAAGACGATCTGCCCGCCGGCACAGGCTTGGGCCACTTGCTTGTTGCCGCCAAGAATCTGAATGTCGTTGGCTTTTAAGCCGCGGAGGAATTCTTTCGCTTTTTCTTCGCCAAGAACCGCGAACAAGCAGGCGACGTGCGTGGCCGTGGTGCCGGCTACCGGCCGCGCAATGCCGATTTTACCTTTCCACTTGCTGTCGGCTAGGTCGTAGATCGACTTGGGGCGATCGGCTTCAGCGACGAGCTTCGTGTTAACAATCAAGATGCGGGCGCGAGCGGCAAAACCGTGCCAAGTGCCGTCGGGCGAGCGGTACATTTCGGGATACGCTTCAGCAACCGGCGAGTGATAAGCGGCGAGCAGTCCCTTCTCCTCCAGCCGTAGCGTGTTAAGGATTTCGTTGTTCCAAAACAGATCGCAGCGCGGCCGGCCGGCTTCTTGGATCAAGACATTCGTTAGGCCGACCGTTTTCGTGCTTTCGTCGTCGTACTTTGCCAGGACGCGAATGCCGGTGGCCTTGGTAAAGTCATTGAGCACGGGCTCGGAAAACTCACGGTCGAGCGCCGCATAGACGACAACTTCGGGCTGGGACGATGACCAACAGCCGGCGATGATCGACAGCAAGCCCAATCCGACGATGGCCAAGCGCAAAGCCATGAACTGGCACATTACTTGCCGCATCGCGTATGCTTTCGTCAGAAGAAAATCTTGGATGTTCGTGAAAACCCATTTTAACGAGAAAGGTGCGATATGAGGCAGCGTCTCATCAAGTGTTTTGCAGTGACGGTATTTGCCGTTGTTCTGGTGATTAGCTGGCAAGTCTGGTCAGTTGGTCAGCAGCCGGGGGTAGAGAAGAGTAAGAATGCGGCCGCCGCGAGTCGTTTGGAATTCGAAGTGGTCCAGAGCTTCGATGCCAAGTATGAAGGTGATACGCCGGGACACATGGGCCGGGCGGGCGGCTTGGCAAGCCGTAAGCCGCATGTCGCGCTGGGCGATGCGGTTTTCCGCGGCGATCAAAAAGTGGGAACCGTCACGGGGCTAACGTGGAACCGCACCAACGGCAGCCTCGACATTGAGTTCGACCCTGCCGACAAAGCTCGCGTTGCGGTGGGAGATGCCGTTTGGCTGGTGCTGGACAGCCCCAATCCGGCCACAACGTCAGAGCCGCCGCGTACAAAGTAGAATCAGCCTCGCGCGTTGATCTCGCTGAGCTGCTCATTCAGCGTCCACAGATCGTATAGCCAGCCGATGCCAAACAAGCCGCCGGTCAATAGCCAGATAATCCCGGTGACGATCTTGCCCATGTAGAAGCGGTGCAAGCCGATGAGACCGAAAAATGGCACGACCAGAAGTATCCAGGCGATGTTGTAATCGAGCGGACCGGGCCAATAGCGGCGATCGGCGCGGGCGTCCATCGTGGGAATAAAAAAGAAATCGACGATCCAGCCGATCAAAAACAACCCGCCGGTGAAAAACCAGATCGTCCCTGTCACCGGCTTGCCGTAATAGAAGCGGTGCATCCCTAAAAACCCGAACAGCCACGCGAGGTAGCCGGCGGGAATCGAGTGCGTATTTCGGGGCGCGAGAGTGTACGTAGCGGTGGCCATAAACAATTACTTCGCTCGGTTTGGCGAAATCTTGGGAAGTTCAGCGACTCATCGCTGTCAAAATGCCCGTGCAAAGCACGATTCCCACGATAATCGCAATTCCTATGCCGATTGCTGCAGCGATTTTTTTGTACGAAGTCGGCGCGGTGCCGGTGCAGCGGCCGGTTTGACCGTTCACGAGAAAACGAAACACCTGATCGCGATAGCGGTAGGCCAGAATCCACACCGGCAAGAGCGCCGGCTGCCCCGTTAAACCTTCGACGCGGACGTTGACCTTCATATTACGGCTGCTGCCGGGCACGAACTTCATGCAGGCTTGCCGTTCAAGATTTTCCAGGCCCGCTTGTGCTAGCGGCCGGGCATATTTGCGCTGCACGCGGAACTGCTCATACACGACATTGCTCAGATCGACCTGGTCGGGCGGCACGGCAGCCGCAATGTCGAACGGGCAAATCGCGTTGGTTTCAGCCGGCGTGAGCACGCTGCTCGCTCCAATCAACACGCC
>JANNTN010000490.1:0-6067 GCA_031394445.1 Anatilimnocola sp. | reverse complement strand
TCAACCTGGTGCTCGCTCATCCTTTTAACTGGACGTACACCGGCAAACCCTTGGACAAGTCCCGGCCACCTCCGTTCTGCCCGCCCCACCGCCGACCGCATTTCGTCTCCAAGTTCAAACTGACCAAGTCCGCCCTCCCATTCGTCGCCATTTAGGAATCGTGGCACTAGGCAGACGGTATTCGCTTTTCACTATCGCAAAGATGATTACAAAACTCCTCTCCGGCATTATGTGCCTTTTGCTCGTTCGACCAGTGATGGCGGATGAACCCCAATGGCAATCCCTATTCAACGGAACGTCACTCGATGGCTGGGATGCCGCCGATCTGAGCGAGTGCTTCAAGGTACAAAATGGGGCCATTGTCGCCGGTGGTGGGCCACTAGCTCGCTTGTCTTACGTCGGGCTGGTCAATAATCACGACTTCAAGAACTTTGAGTTGAAGATTGAAGTCATGACCAAACCCGGCTCAAACGGCGGTATCTTCTTCCATACCGGACCGCAAAAGGACTTCTTGAAGAAGGGCTACGAGGCTCAAGTCTGCAATTCATGCGGGGACGCTCGGAAGACCGGCAGCCTACTCGTCGTTGAGGACCACGACACTTCCCCAGTGAGTGACGACGAGTGGTTCGAGTACCACGTTTTAGTTTCTGGCAAGCGAATCATTCTCAAGGTGAACGACAACACGACCGTGGACTACACTGAGCCGCCGAATCCGAAACGACCGGAGACTTGGGAACAGCGAGTCCTTTCACACGGTCTAATCGCCATCCAAGCCCACGACGCAAGCAGCAAGGTGCTGTATCGGAATATCGTGATCAAACTATTACCGTGATTGAGCGACTGTGGTTGCGGACTTCTTGCGCCAATCGGGCGTAGCAACTTGTACCCCAAGTGAAAGTACGCCGTGCAGCACACGATTCAGCAAGAAATTAAAGGAGTCATGGCTTTCATTGGAGCCATTTGGGCGGTGTTTATTCTGGAACTCGTTCTGGAGTTCACCCTGCTCTTTAGTTTAACGTCATTTGGCTTGGTTCCTCGCACGTTGACGGGCCTTGTAGGCATTCCGGCAATGCCATTCCTTCATGCCAACCTCCAACACATCGTCAGCAACACCGTACCGCTTATTATCCTGCTCATCTTGCTGGCAGGTTCCAAGGCTAACTCATGGGCAGTCGTCGTTGCCATCATTTTGCTTGGAGGTGCTTTGCTGTGGCTCTTTGGGCGACCTGCAATCCACATTGGAGCGAGCGGGCTAATCTTCGGGCTGATGGGGTTTTTGATTGTGTCAGGATTACTGGAACGGCGATTTGTGCCGCTCGTCATTTCCGTTGTAGTTATTTTTTTCTACGGAGGAAGTCTGCTACTTGGTATCGTGCCTCGACTGGGGGCGCACATTTCCTGGGACGGGCACTTTTTCGGCGCTGTCGCCGGTGGCATCATCGCATATTATTCGACCAGCAATTCAAAGCCGCAGCCAATGGCGTTTAAGGATGCAAATGATGAGTGATGAAGCCGACCATTACAGGCCGATCCCGAATCGCTGGCGATGATGCTACGAGCGTGCGAGCGTCTGGAAGTCTCATGCGTGAGACAATGGTGTCAAGTTGACAGCTTTCAAGGAAATGGCCGATGCCGAGTCACTGAGGTTATTATGGCCACGATCTAACATTAAGGATTCAAGAGACAAAGGTCACCCTATGGCGAAAAAGTCGACGACAACGAACACCCATCGAAAGACGACGATCAAGACGGCAACGAAAGCGAAAAACACGAAGGCGAAACCAAAAAGAAAGCTCGTTAAGCCGAGTAAGCCGAAAGCCAGTCCGATTCAACATGTCCATCTGCCGGACGAACTGCTCAAGCAGATCGCTGCTATTTACAAGTCACTTGGCCCCTACCTCGGCACAACACTGGAGCAATTCGAGATTGGATTCTTGCAGGACATGCACCCGGTTCGAGAAATCGCACTCTGGACAAAAATCGAAGCAGCTTGGCGGACCTACCACGCCAAGCAATCCTCAGGCCGACCTCAGTCGACGGAAGTAGAGAAGAAGCTCGTCAGTGCATTCATTGCGATTGCTACCGGCGTCACGGACTCGCTTACGCTAGGAGTACCTCCTGACGTTGCTCGCAAGTTGCTCGACTGCTTTGCCCATGCAAATGACCGTGACTCAAAGCCGAAAAAGAAAAAAGGCCGTTGAAGCACTACAACCGGAAATATGCCACAGCGGTGCCAATTCCATGAAACCAATCACGTTCTCATGCCAAGAAACACTGAGCCTTACGCCAAAAGACATCGCCCACAAGATTCTTGACGTTGCGAAATGGCCTGAGTTCAAGGGATATGCCTTTCTTCCCGGCATCAAGCATGCAGAGTTCGAGGTTCAAACGCCCGGCATCGTCGGCTCACGCATCCGAGTTATCAATACGGACGGTTCGAGCCACGTCGAAGAGATTGTTGAGTGGCAGCCCGATCAACGGCTGACAATGATGTTGAAGGACTTTTCGCCGCCACTTTCCTGGCTGGCGACAGGCTTCGAGGAAACGTGGGAATTCATCCGGCTCCACCACGGAACCGAAGTAACCCGCTCATTCAAAGTAAATGCCCGGTCGTCGCTGACTCGCATTTGTCTTTTGCCGATTTCATGGTTCTTGAAGAAAGCCGTCGCTAGACATCTGTGGCAAATGCGGAATGATCGGGCCAAGTAGGTCAGCCACGCTGCGAAGGGCGGGGTGAGCTTCGTAGCGATTTGCTACGATGTCCTGAACGACATCACGTTCCGTGCCCTATCCATATTCCTCCTCCGTGTATCGCCAAGGAGTTACGACACTGTCAAGGAAATACAAAGCTTGGACGCCGACGCCGGCGAAGAAGCCAACATTATCTGTGCCTGATTCGGTCAAGGCGGAAGTGGTAGCCAAGGCCGGCGACCTGATCGAAAAAACGCTCAAGCCCAAACATGTTAAACCGCCACCAAAAGATGAGCGGTTCAACTACATCATCGACATCGGGTCGAAGTGGTATCGAAATTACTTCTACTTCTTCTCGACCTACGCTTGCCCAGGCCCGAATGCCCTCTCACCGACTTTCCAGTCGAAGTTCGCCCGAATGGAATACCTTGGCAACGCCAGGTTTGCCCTGTATTTCATGCGTCATACCGGTGAATGGGTCGTGATATACGACAATCTCTCTGTGGATGCATGCATGAAGGCTATCCAGGATGACGCGTGGTTCACGCCGTGATCGCATGGCGGGACTGGAACGATCAACAGAACAACGACGAAGTTTTCAAATGAGCGTGCCAGAGGAAGAACGGCGTGATGCTGAAAAGACAGGTGAACTTGTCAGCAAGAAGCTGAAAGAAATCATGGATTTGCAGGCAGACATCGAAGCCCTGCTGCATGACAAACATCCCACGCAATTCGGGTCGAAGAATTGGGAGTATGCCTGCATCGAAGCATTGCAACGGATCGTGGCAATGACGGCGATCCAGTTCGTCCTTTTCGAGCCAGAGGGCAGAGTGAAGGGCGATACCGAGTTTAGGATCGCTGCTGACAAGATGATCGAAGTCATTGTTGCTCAATTGAAGACGCTCAAAACGAAGAAGTCGGATTGGTGAAGCAAATGGACCCCAAAACCGTCGAGAAGCTGCAAGAGAAAATCGAGCAAGCCATTGCCGAGGTCATCGTGAAGATGGGCCTCAAGAAGCTGCCGCTGCTGCCCGCCCGCCACACCTTTCAGATGATGGCGAAGGCGGCGGTAGCGGCGTACGAAGCGGCGGCGGACAACCACCGACCGGAGGAATGACTGTGCGGCACGATCAGCGGGGGAGGTTCAGCGTGTCCCTGCAATGTCCCTGTAAATACGACCCTGTCCCTGCAAACGCGGTCATGTCCCTGTAAATGTCCCAGTAAATTCGACGACGGCCTGGAGGTTCCGGCCGTTCAAATCCAGTCGCGTCAATCGGCAGCGGCAACGCCTACGCGCACCGCCGCGTAACTCCTTCGCATTGAAGGACATACGGATCGGGTCGGAGTAACACCTGGACGAATTCGGGGAGCCACGGTTCAAACGAATGCCAGTCACCCCGACTTTTTTTGATTTCGAGCCCTTCGGCGAATACGTCGAAGGGCTTTCTCTTTGTGGCGTCTAGGTTTACGTCGCCCAAAGCGCGGTTCAAACAAACCAAATCCAGTATCTCGCGACGTCGCATACCTATGAGCAACCAACGAAGCACGTTGCTTAGCCTCACGATTCACGAGGCCATTGTCTGCGACCAGAATCTTGACGTGGAGGGGCGCGAACGCGCGTTGTCCGACGCTCGTGATCTGCTTCACGCGATGTTTAACCTGGCAAACGACTCGCTTGGCCGTGCCCAGTTCGTACGGACATTGGCGGATGCTCGTTTCAAGCTTCTTCGCAAGCTCGGAGAAAAGGTGGAGAAAGTAGAGGACGACGGAGGAGTTCAATCAGCCGCCAATGAAGACTCTGCTGCGATGCTGGTCGCCGTCGCGCTTCCTGCCGAGCGGCAGCGAATTCGCGATCTGCTCAAGCTGATACCAGATGCTCGTCGGCGAGCCGCTCCGGCAAGTATTCACCGGCTTTGCCCTCCACGAGAGCCGGGATGCGACACGGTGCAAAGTAGCTGGGTGGATCGCCGCTCGAGTCCCCGCCGATGTTGAGATCAAACCCTTGCTTGTCCGGACGAAGATCCTTCTCCGTGACTCCTTGCTCACCCCGCGCCGTGTAGGAAAGATGCCACTTGCCGATGTGTGCCGTGGCGTAACCGGCCGCCGAGAGCCGCTCGGCGATCGTCACGGCGGCGAGCGGCAGATGCCGGATGTTTTCCGCCTCCTGCAAAGAGGAGTCCTTCAGGGCAAAGCCGACTGCGTTTCCCGGCGCGTGGTTGGTGATTCGCAATCGCGCGGGCGACTGCCCCGTCATCATCGCCGCGCGGGTCGGCGTGCAAACGGGGGACGCGGCATACGCGCTCGTAAAGCGCATGCCTTCAGCAGCCAGTTGATCCAGCGCGGGCGTGTCCACCTGCGCATTGCCGTAACAGCGAAGATCCCGCCAACCAAGATCGTCCGCCATCATGACGATGATGTTCGGCTTCTCGGCTGCGGCGCAAACGAGAGACAGAGTGAGGAAGGAGAGAGTGAATACTTTCATGGGTGGTTTCGCCATCCGCCAGTTCACTTCAACGCCAGTTCCTTCTGCCACGCCTCATGCAAGGCCGTGAGTTCCTTCACGATCTCCGGCTGCTCTTTGGCGTGGTCCTTCACTTCGGGATTGGGCTCGGCGAGGTTGTGGAGCGAGAGGCTCGGCGTGTTGGTCTTTGCGTCGAGCGTGCTAATTAATTTCCAGCCGCCTCTGCGCACGGCCCATTTCGTGGCCCACGCAAAGTGCAGGACTTCGTGGGCACTGGACGCTTTGGGATCGGCGATGACGCGGGTCATGCTGCGGCCGTCGAGCTTCGGAGCGTCTGATTTCTGTTGGATGCCACAGAGTTCCAGCACGGTCGGAAACCAATCCATGATGGTCACGATCTGGTCGCGCGTCTGGCCTCGGGGGAGTTTGACGGAATAGCTCATCATGGCTGGCACGCGGAGGCCGCCTTCGAGAAAGGTGCCCTTGTGGCCGATCCATTTCCCGGTGTTTCCGCCACCGCCGTGAGCAAGGTAGTAGTGGCCGCGCGGATAGCCGCTGCTGTGATTCTCGACCGCGATGCCGGCGGAGTTTTCGGTCGAGTGCCCGTTGTCGCTCATCAGGATGACGATGGTATTCTCCCGCAGGCCGGTTGCCTCGAGCTTGTTCAGCACGCGCCCGATGTGATCGTCCACGGATGAAATCACCCGCGCATACGACTGGCGCGGCATCGGCATGTCCGGATAGGCGTCCTTGAATTTGGCGAGCGGCTGCTCGGTGTTCGGCGACAATTAGATCTCCGCTTTAGCGACAACTAGATTTCCCGGCTGGAATTCAGTGGTCCGATCGCTCACGACGCGGAGGGCGCAAGAGACGGCGCGGCGGGGGCTTTCCGCGTGGTCTTGGCGGTCTCCAGGC
>JANNTN010000471.1:0-16456 GCA_031394445.1 Anatilimnocola sp. | reverse complement strand
GGTGCTGATGGCCATCGTGACGGCACTCGGAATCTGGGTTTGCACTTACTACCACATCTATAGCCCGAATGGATGGCTGGTGTATCACGCCATGCAGCACGAATGTCATCCTGCTTGGCGGGACTACAATTTTCGCCGAGTCAAAGCTGGTGACGATCTGGATGATGTCATCACACGCACGAATCCGGTTTCGATAGAGCGAAACGGACGGTGAGTGATCCTTCGATACCAGACTTCTTGGAACTTCACGGGCCTTTCGGCGGTGGCGTACGACGGAAAGATGGTGTTCGCAAGTGCAGGTAGTTGCACTTGGGTTCGCTTGTTCTTCGATGAGTTGACAGAGGAGCAGAGCCGAGAATATTTGGGGCGATCGAAGAGCGATCCGCGGCGGTTGGGGATTGTGCCGGTTTATCGGTCGTGAGTGTGTGGGGCAAAGGGATTGATGTATGAGTTTCCGGCCTCGACCACTGCCGGCAGTTGCTAAGGATCTTTGCGACAAGTTGCAGGCACCGCCGCGTCTCGTCGCGCACCTGACGCTGGTGCATGATGCGGCCATAGAGATTGTCGCTGAGTTGCGACTGCGGTTTCCGACGTTGAGCCTCAACCGTGGCGACACGCCAGTGCCACCCGAAGCCGGCCAGAACAATCTGCCTGATCGCTTGCCTGGGATGGTATATTAAGAGCAAAGGGAACGCCCTAGCCCTTCACAGGGAGATACAACATGCCAACCCAATTCCCCAGTGCGCCAATCGTTGCCGAGCCAGCACCGCTTCGGCTCGATGAAGGGGGCACTGTTCGGATTGGTTCCAGCCGCATCACGCTCGACCTGGTCATAGAACAGTACGAAAACGGCATGACTCCCGAACGAATGGTGCAAGCCTACGACACATTGCAATTAGCCGACGCTTATGCCGCGATTGCCTATTACCTCCGTCATCGCGAAGAGGTGCGAGCCTATTTGACTCGGCGAGAGCATGCAGCCGCCGCGTTTCAGTCCCAGATAGAAGCCAACCGAACTATCCCCTCGCGGGAAGAGCTGTTAGAGCGACGGGCCTTGCGGGAAGCCAACAATGCGGCTCGCCAGTGACGAAGATGTGGACGGCGATGTCATTCGCGGACTGATTCGCCGTCGCCACCCCGCTTGTTTTAAGCACGAGCGTCGCCGAAATTGACCTCAGCCAATTGGCCATACACGGACCATAGTAGCCGGAGCCCTCCCATGTCTCGCCCGCTCTCCCTCGCTCTTTCGTTTCTCCTCGCAATCACCTCCACAGCCCTCGCCCAAAACCCTGTTGCCAAATCGCGAGATGAAAAGGTCCGTGGCGATAAGGCAAAAGTCGAGGCGGATGGCTTTTGGATTTACAACGATTTGAATCGCGGCTTCGCGGAGGCGAAGAAGACGGGGATGCCGCTGATTGTGGTGCTGCGCTGCATTCCCTGCGAGCAATGTGTGAAGCTGGACGACGACCTGGTGGATAAAGACGAGCGCCTGCGGCCGCTGCTGGAAAAATTCGTGCGGGTGCGGGTGATTTCTGCGAATGGCCTGGACCTGACGCTCTTTCAATACGACACCGATCAATCGTTTGCGGTCTTTTTGCTGAATGCCGACCGCACGATCTACGGCCGTTTTGGCACGCGATCCGACCAACGCAACTGGACCGACGATGTCTCGATCGCCGGCCTCGCGAAAGCCCTCGAAGGGGCACTGGCTCTGCACCAGGCCTATCCCGCGAACAAGGCCCAACTCGCCGCCAAGACCGGCCCCGCCCCGGACTTCGCCGCACCGGAAAAATATCCAAAACTCGCCACCAAGTACGGCTCCGAACTGAATTACGAAGGCAACGTCGTCCAAAGCTGCATCCATTGCCACCAAATCGGCGACGCCCAGCGCCAGTTCTATCGCGAGAAAGGGGGCGAGATTCCCCAGCATGTTCTTTTCCAATATCCGCATCCCAAAGCGCTCGGTCTGATTCTCGACCCGCAAGAATGCGCGACCGTGCTGAGCGTCGATGCCAATTCACCCGCCGAACGCGCCGGCTTCCGCGCTGGCGACATCATTCAATCACTCAACGGCCAGCCCATGCTCTCGCTGGCCGACGTGCAATGGGTGCTGCATCACACTTCGGCCACCGGCGGCAACGTCACCGCCGCCGTCGTCGGACCGAACAAAGTCCGCAACGTCACGCTCAACCTCCAGAGCGGCTGGCGCAAGCGTGACGACATTGCCTGGCGCGTTTCAAGCTGGGAACTCCGCCGCATGGGCCTCGGCGCGATGTTCGTGAAGCCGCTCACTCCCGCTCAGCGGGCCGAGCAAAAACTGCCCGACACCGGCATGGCCCTCCGTGTCGAGCACGTCGGCCAATTCGCCCCCCACGACATCGCCAAGAAAGCCGGCGTCCTCAAAGAAGACATCCTCATCAGCTTCAACGGTCGCACCGACTTCACCCGCGAAACCGACCTCCTCGCCTACGCCTTGAGCGAAATCCCCGTCGGCACCAAAGTCCCCGCCACCTTCCTCCGCAACGGCGAGAAGGTGACCGTCGAGTTGGTGACGCGCTAACGATTCGCAATCATTTCACAATCTTCAATATCCGCCGATTCGTCGCATCGGAAATGTAAATCTCACCATTCGGATGCACATACACGCCGTGCGGCTGATTCATCTCAACCGCTAGCGCCGGCCCCGGCACACCCCCCGTTCCCTTTTTCCCACTGCCCGCGACTCGCGTAATCCGCCCGTCCGCCGGCCAATACTTGCGAATGATGTGATTTTCGGTATCGGCAATCAGCACGCCGCCGTCGCGATCGATGCACAGATGCTTCGGCCCATTCATCGTTGCTTGGAGTGCCGGCCCGCCATCGCCACTCGCTCCTTTTTGACCCGTCCCAACGATCGTGCGGATTTTGCCCTGTCGATCGACTTCTCGCAGCGCGTGCCCGCCACGCTCCAGCACAAACACATTTCCTAACCGATCGACGGCAACTGCCCGCGGGTCAACCAGCGGTGACTTCGCCGCTTCCGCGCCATCCGCCGGCACTCCTTTTTCACCATTGCCGGCCACCGTCGTCACAATGCCCGACTTCAAATCAATCTTCCGAATCCGCCGGTTATCCAAATCCGCCACATAGATCTGCTCGCCACTGGGGCTCAGGCTCGCGCAGTAAATGCCGCTGAACTTCGCCTTCACCGCCGGCCCACCATCACCCGAAAAGCCTTTTTCGCCACTGCCAACCACCGTGCTAAACACCCCCGTCTTCGCATCGATCTTACAAACCCGATGATTCAGCGTATCCCCCAGATAGATATCGTCATTCGGCGCGATCGCCAGATTGTGGAGCGCGTTGAACTGCGCCGCGAGCGGTTTCCCACCGCCATCGCTCAACCCCTTTTCGGTGGTCCCCGCAATTCGCGTCAGCAACCCCGTTTTGTCGATCCGGCACGCGCGGTGGCCATCGATCTCAACGAAATAGAGATTGCCTGCCGAATCAAACTCGACGCCAAACGGCATCCCAAGCTTGGCCTTCGTCGCCGCGACATTCTCCGCCACTTCGCCACCACCAGCGACCAGAACGACATTCTCGGCACGAACTGCTGCCGTCACCAACAGGCCAGCCAACAACACGAACAAGAATTTACGCATGATTGAAGTCTCCTGGCTCAGAGGATACCCAACCCCGCGCAGTCCCGCCATCACGCCCGCTGTTCCGGTCGAATCAACTTCAGCAAATCAAGCTTGCCGTTCGACGATGGCACGAAGCCCTTCTAGATAGCTGGGATAGAGCAGCGAGGGCTTGAGTTCCTCAAGCATCCGCCGGGGGTTCAACCGCTTATCGCTCGCCGCGCGTTGAGCGGCTGGCGACCCAACCGGCGGATCGACGAACTGTGGCGGCGGCGCACCAAGCAGCTTGGCCAGCTCAGCGTAGTACTCCGCCCGCACCACCGGCTGACCATCCGACACGACATAGGTCCGCGGCAGCGGCGCTCGCTCCTCGGCCAGCAGCACAATCCGCGCCGCATCCTCCACATGAATCAAATTCAGCCAACCACGAGCCGGAGCATCGATTGGCTTGCCGGCCAGCAAATCGGCCGCACGAGGAATGCGCCCCGGTCCGTAAATTCCCGCCAGCCGCAACACGATCGACGGGGAGCCAAATTGGCTCGCCAACAAACGATTCTCAGCCGCCAACGAAGCGACTCCACCTTCCCGAGTCGGCTCGCAGGGCGTGTCCTCGTCCACTTCCTGCCCCGTCGCATTGCCATAGACGCCTGTCGAACTGATGTAAATGAACCGCTCGACGCTCCCGGGCAGCCATTCCAGGGCTCTCGACACCCCACCGGCATACACCTCGTGAATCGGCCGGCCAGCCCCCCGCTCATACCCCACCGCAAACAGAACCGTCCGAATTCCTTGCGGAAACGGCGTTGTTTGGCCAGAGAGCAGATCCCAAACGACCGGACGAATGCCTTCAGTCGCCAAGGTGCCGGCCCGCTCGGCCGAACGGGTCACGGCATACACTGTCTCCCCCTGGTTTACCCACAGCCGGGCCACGCGAAGTCCCAAGTATCCACAGCCGAAGATCAGTTTTGCCATTGAGGGCGATTGTGTGATAATAGGAAAGTTACCCGGGTCGCCAGGCTGACAATCCCGTTAGTTTCGCGATTGTATCGCCTAAAGCGGCATTCGGCGCGAGACTTTGAGGGCTTCTGGCGGGTTAAAGGATCGATACAGAATGGGGCACTATTTTCCCGTCCCAGCGTCTAAGGTGTGCAGTGTGCCTGAGTTTGTGTTAATCTTGACATGTCCTGACCTGGTCCGTTTGGCTCCCGGTTTTCGGAGGATCGCCATGCGTCTGAAGCGGTCGTTTTGGATTGGCCAAGTTGCCGGCGTTTCGCTGGCGTTTTTTTTGGTGCTAGTCGCCGTTCCTCGCAGCTTCGCGGCCGACGCTACAGACGCCGCCAAGCTTTCAGCAGCAGCCGCTAACACCGAAGCGATTTCACAGAGCTTTAGGAAGGTTCTGGAAGGGGCACCGATCTCTGGCGTCGCAGACCTTCGAGCGATGCAGACGCATGTGCAACAAATTTCCGATTCCCTCCGGAAATGCACGATTGGCGTCCAGGTGGGCAATGCTTGGGGTAGCGGAGTAATCATCAGCAAGGATGGTTACGTACTGACGGCAGCCCATGTCGCCGGGCAACCGAACAAGCCGTGTGAGTTCACGCTGTCGGACGGTCGGGTAGTAAAGGGGAAAACCCTGGGGATGCATCGCACGACGGACGCCGGCATGATGAAAATCACCGACCCCGGTGAGTATCCATATGCAGACCTGGCTAACTCAGTTAAAGACCAGCAATGGTGCCTATCAATGGGCCATCCTGGTGGTTATCAGAGCGAGCGTGGGTCGGTGTTGCGGCTGGGGCAAGTACTGCTAGTAACACCCGACGCCATTACAACCGATTGCACGCTGGTTGGTGGCGATTCGGGCGGCCCTCTGTTCGATATGACTGGCCGCGTCATCGGCATCAACAGCCGGATCGGCGAACACCTTTACACGAACATGCATGTTCCGGTTGGCATTTTCCAAGACACTGACGACTGGCAACGCATGATCAAAGGCCGCATCTGGGGTCGCATGATGAACGACGATCCCGGCTGGCTCGGCGTTAAAAAAGACGAAACGTCGAAAGAGGCAAAGATTGGCGGCTTCCCGGCCAAGTCTCCAGCGCAGCGGCAAGGTTTGATGGTTGGCGACGTTATTTTGGAACTGGACGAGAGGAAAATCTCGGATTTCGACGCACTGAGTAAAGCGGTCTTTGATTGCGCTGTGAATGAGAGTGTGAAGATCAAAGTTCGACGCGGCGAAAAAGTGCTTGAGATTCCCTACGTTCGATTGGAAAAGAAACCGTAAATATAGTTTGCGGCTGAGGAGTTGAACTCGTATGAAATACGGCGCGACGAATGGCTGTCTGGTGCTGTTGCTGGTGACCGCGCTATCTCCTTATGTGGGGGCTCAGGAGCAAGAGCGGCGCAAGCTGCCGAAGTCCGTTACGGTGGCCTTTCGTGAGGTCATCAGCGAGCCGTCCAAAAGCACCGTTCAAATCTACTGTGACGGATTTCGAGCGGCACTCGGCGCGATCGTGCGGTCGGACGGCTATGTCGTGACGAAAGCCAGCGAGTTAAAAGGCAAAATCGAGTGCCAGTTCTCGCACGAAAGCACAAAGCGCGAAGCGAAGATATTTGCCCAGGATACGAATTGCGATCTGGCGGTGTTGCGAGTCAATGCGAAAGACCTGCCCGTCGTTCAATGGGCACCAGGGGACGTGCCCGGCGTAGGAAGCTGGTTGGCTACTCCAGGTATGACGCGTGATCCTTTGTCGGTCGGCGTTGTGAGCGTGGCCGTGCGGCGGCTGCCGCCCAACGGCGCTTTGGGGATCCGTCTGGGCAACGACGACGGTTCCGCCCAGGTGAGTGGGGTGAGCGATGGCTTGGCTGCCGCACAGGCTGGCATACGAGACGGTGACATCATTCGCAAATTCGGCGAGGAAGACATTACTGGCAGCGAACACCTACGCAAAACGATTCGCTGGCACTATCCGGGGGACAAAGTGAAGATCGTCCTCGAGCGAAACGGCAAGCTACTCACCGTCGAAGCTACGCTGAGCAGCCTGACGGAGGTCTTGCCGCGCGACGAGCGATCGGAATTTCAAAACTCGTTGGGTGGCACCTTGAGCGAGCGCCGCACGGGCTTTCCCATGGCGATTCAGCACGATTCCGTTCTGAAACCGGCCGATTGCGGTGGTCCGGTGGTCGATCTCGACGGCAAAGTGATTGGCCTCAATATCGCCCGCGCCGGACGTGTGGAAAGCTATGCGTTGCCCGCCGCTACCGTGCGAGACGCGGTCGATAAGATGCTGCGGACCGAGTTGATTTCGCATCCCGCCGAAGAAAGGCCGGCGAATCGAAAATCAACCGCCGGCAACGAACGCTAGAATCTTACTCTAGCCAGGGCAAGGTTTCGTCTCGACAAGTACTCTTAAAGTAAATTCCATGTCCGACCGCTTGGACAAGCTCCGCAGCACGCTCCGCCAACTCGAAGACGAACTCGCGGCGCTCGGCACGCTCGACGACGCCACGCGGGAGCAACTCGCAGTTGCTTGCGAGGAGATCGCTTCGTCACTGCGTCGCGGTAAGGCTCCCTCGTCCTCGTCCAACGCCGACGACTCAATTCAAGGCCGACTCGCCGATTTTGAAGCCTCGCATCCCCAATTCGCCGGCGTCGTGACCCGGCTGCTCGACGGCCTCGCGCAATTGGGCATCTAACCTTCGATTGGAAGCGCCGCTGCGCCGCTGCGATCGGATTCCAGATAAGAAGCTAGTAATATCTGGGCCGCCAATTTATCCAGCCGTTCCTTGCGCTGCTTCTTCGTCAGCTCTGCTTCCATCAGCAAAATCTCGGCTTGGGACGATGTGTATCGTTCATCGAAGAGTGCCACCGGCAACCTCGTTACCTCGGCGACCCACTTACTAAACTTGCGAGCCTCTGTCGATTTCTGGCTCTCCAAACCGCTGGTATGCACCGGCAAGCCGACGACTATTCCTACGATGCGTTCACCGGCTGCTAACTCAGCAAGCCATTTGGCGTCGAGCGTGGCATTCCGGCGAGTGTAGTTCTCGAGGGGACTCGCCAGCCGCTGATCCGGATCGGTAATCGCCACGCCCAGCCGCACCGTCCCATAGTCGATTGCGGCAATTCGGCCACGGTAGGGCAGGGGGGAGGGGGCGGGGTCGCTATTCACGGTAAGGTCAGGCTTGTCACTGTTATGGGCTGGCGGCCGCGGCCACTGGAATGGCCATGTCGGGAGCAGCAATCGGCTGGCGTTCGGCGGCGGCAGTGAAGTAGCCATGCTGGATGAAGCGCAGCACGTATTCATGCACAAGCTTGTCGTGCAACAATCCGCCATGGCGGCATTGTACGACGCGAAAGTCGGCAGCGCAGGGGAGCCGCGTTTCCGCGACGGTGACCACCAGATCGTCGTCGCCGTTCAAAAGCGGGTTGAGGCCGCAATCGCCGAAGCCACCGGCGATGACGCCAAAATCAAAGCCCGGTGTGGCCAGCGATTTCTGGGCATCGTCCCACTGCCGGGCCAATTGCCAGGCACTGGGGCCAATGATCAGCCGCACGTATTGATTGTCGTTCAACAAGTTGGCCGCCACACGCGCGAGCTGTGCCCCGTTGTTCGGCGGCCCGATCATGACCATGCGTCCGATTCGAGGATCAGGCTTCCAGCGAGGCTCGGGCTGATTGGCCTCTCCCAAGTAGCGTCGCACGACAAGGTTGCCCAGGCTGTGGCAGACGAAATGAATTTCGTCGCAGCCTTCCAGTCCCTTCACGACGCGCGCAAGCGATGCCGCGTGCTCATCGAGAGAGCACCGCGTGCTGGCATACGAGACATTGATCCAGGTGTAGTCTCCGGCGTCTTGCAGGTGCTGGCCCAAGGTGTTCATGTGGTCGCGCGTCCGTCCCAAGCCGTGCAGCGTGACCACTGCTTTGCCAGTCAGAGGCGGCAATCCTTCCCTGCGTTTGAGCACGGCGAAAGCCGCGCGACATTGCTCGTCGTCTCCGTTGGACCGACGCACGTTGTCGGGGTCGAGCAGGCGACAGTGGCCGGTCAGCTCGTTGCGTTGAATGCGCCATTTACCATAGACGAACTGATCGCTCCAAATCTGCTCGGAGCCCAGCGAATTGAGCGCGGTTTGCACGAGGCTGCCCGTTTGCGCGGATAGCGACGGGCAAAGCGCCGTCAAAACAAGCACCAAGGCTAGAGCAGTTCGCTGCATGACAGGCATTATATCCCGCTGAGCAGATTTGTCCTTGGTCGGCACCATTCAACTGCCAAGAATACTCCCAAACCCATGCTACAGACCGATATTTACGCAGCCCGGCGTGCTTCCTTGCCCCGCGTGGCGGCAAATTGCTGAATCTCAGCGATCGTCAGGCTCTGCCATTGCGTCTTTTGGGCCGGTCCGCTGGTTTGCTGCCAGAATATCAATGACTGGGCGTTCAGCATCCGGGGAATCCACGACCAAGCCGCTGCTAGCGACTCCGCATCTTGGCTGCCGTCGATAAGCAGCAGATCGGTATCGGCCAGTGAATTGGCCACCCGCCGCAGCGCCATCTCGGGCGTGCCGGGCACCAATTGCACACGCGTATTCGGCTTTTGCAGCGTGGCGAAAACCTGTTTGAGCGACAGTGGAGGCAAATCTTTCGGCCGGGCGTCAAACAGATCAATTCCGGTATAGCGGAGCGGCTCGCTGCCCGCTTTCCAATCCGCGACTTCCAGGATTCGCTGCGTGCGGCTTAGCGGGCCGACGCCAATTTCCACGATTGAGCGGATGGGCCGCTTGCGAACGGCCTGCAGCACGCTGCGATCAGCGGCCGGCTGGGAAAAATAGAGCAGGTATGTCCTGCGTAGAAAGCTGCCAGCGCCCAAGGTCGCATTCCTTTGCGGCCACGAAATCTATCCCCTAGTCTTTCGGCTTCCGCTGCTGGCAAAATTCAGCACCCGCTGGCAGATACCTCCTAGAACAAGCCTGACGCATGCAACGGCAGCCAGTGGCCAGCAAACTTCGCGCGTCTTACCCAATCCTCTCTCCAGGCCAACCGTACAGTTTGCGCCGCTGATTCCGTTTATGCAGGCGGCAGAGCTTGCCAACCTACGCCCTTGTGAACTCCCCCGCCCGGTAACCCGTAGGATTGACGTACAGTTTCTCGCTCCAGCCGCACGGACGTTTTCGGCTGCTAGTCCCCTCGTGCCCGTCTCCGGGCGAATGCGGCCGCGGTGCGGCTTCAAGACATTTTTGCGCTGGCGCTGCGCGCGGATTTTCCGCTCGCGAGTGTTGGTACCGGCGTTTCGTTGCGCCGCCAAATGTCTTGTAGCTCCTCATACAGCTCCTCTGCCGCTTGCGTTGGTGCGCCATTGATGTCGCGCCGTCGTCCGGACCGGACAGCCCCGCTTTCACGAGGCAGGTTCGATGTCACGTCCCGACGATGCTGGCTTTCGCGGCTGGCGAATTGAAACATTAGAAGATCGGCTGGCGCTCTCCGCGCAGAGCGTGGCCGATTTTTGGTACGACACGTCGCTTGATGCGATTGCCGAGCCTTCGCATGCGCTTATCCAGCCATTCGCCAACGTGCAGCCGTCGGCTACGACCGAAGGGCACGGCTGGACCGATTTGGCCGCGGCCCGCGAGCAATACGGCCTGCGCGGCGGTGGACAGACCGTCGCGATCATCGACAGCGGCATTGCTTACGACCATGTCGCCCTCGGCGGCGGCCTGGGCAGTTCTTACAAAGTCGTTGGTGGCTGGGATTTTGCTGAGAACGATGCGAACCCTTACGACGACGCACCAGCCGGCTTTCACGGCACGCACGTCGCCGGCATCGTCGGCTCGCAAGATAGCCGTTATGCCGGCGTCGCCCCCAATGTCGATCTCGTCGCCCTCCGCGTGTTCGACGACCATGGAGCGGTTATTTCACCTGGGTCGATTCGGCGCTGAAGTGGGTGCATCAGAATCGCAACAACTTTGAATTTCCAATCACGACGATCAATCTGTCGCTCGGAACGGAGTGGAACGCCAACACGTTGCCGCAATGGGCGACGCTCGAGGCCAGCCTAAAGCAACTTGCCGACGATGGCATTTTCATCTCGGTTGCCGCGGGAAACTCATTTCAGACGTACAACGCGGTCGGCGTTTCCTATCCTGCCGTCAGCCCGAACGTAACGGCCGTTGCCAGCGTCGATGCCAGCGGCAACCTGAGCCGTTTTAGCCAACGCAATCAGGATGTGCTCGCTGCACCGGGCGAACGAGTGATGAGCACGCTGCCGGACGCTTTTTATGGCGGCGACGGCAACAAGAACGACTGGGGAGCGGCCTCGGGCACGAGCATGGCGTCGCCGTATGTCGCGGGCGCGAGCGTGCTGGTACGCGAGGCGATGCAGGATCTGGGCTATACGCAGATCACGCAATCCTCGATCGAAGAACTGTTTCATCGCACTGCCGATAAGGTTTTTGATGCGATCACAAATGCCACGTATGACCGGATCAATGTCGGCCGAGCGCTCAGCACGCTGGTTGGCACGGACGACTTTGGCTCGACCGTCGGCACGGCCTCCGCTGTCGGCCAACTGAGCACCAAGCTGCAAGTTAGCGGCACGATTGGTGCGACGTCCGACCAGGATTTCTTTCAATTCGTTGCCACGCGCAGCGGTCAGGCCACTCTGACGCTCACTGGCAACCAGGAACTCGGTGCCAAATGGCAGGCGGCGGCCGGCGGACAAGTCGCGGGGAACAAGCTCACGCTGAATGTCGTCGCGGGACAGACCTACATCGTGGGCGTTGGCGGCGGCGGAGCTTCGATCGGCAAGTTCGCCGTCGATATGCAGCTCAATGGGAACTCGTCGCCCGCCCCGACATTCAATCCGACCAACTGGGGCACGATCGACCAACGCCAGATCGACAACATCGCCATCAGCGGCGGCGAAGCCTGGTTTCAAGTCACCGCCAGCCGGGCTGGCAAGTTCACCGCGGAAGCGTTTTTTGCTAACGCCCATGGCAATATCGACATCGAACTTTATGACAGCCAGCAACGGCTGCTCTCTTCCAGCAATGGTGCGGGCGGGAGTGAACGGATTGATGTGAACGCCGCGGTTGGCGAAACATTTTATCTCCGCGTGCGTGGCAATAACTCTGAAGTTGATTTCCGGCTGACTAACTTGGTTTCCATCGTAGGCAACACGGCCACGGTGAACGGCACCAATGCCGCCGATGTGGTTCAGTGGCAAGCTGGCGGTCAACTTACGGTCAACGGCGTTAATTACTCTTTGGCCGGCGTCACACAGATCACACTCAACGGCGGCGGTGGCAGCGACGTGTTGACGCTCGCCGGTGGTCCGGGGGCCGAGTCGGTTGTTTTCCGGCCAGGTTCTGCTGAAGTGACTTCAGCCACGAGCCAGGTCAATGCGAGCAGCTTTGAAGCGATTCAATTCTCTGGCGACGCGGCCGATCGAGTCACGTTTTACGACTCGGTGGGTGCCGACGTGTTCGAGGCCCGGCCGCAGTGGGCTCGAATGACCGGCGGTGGTTTTTCTAATTCGGCATCGGGCGTTCAGAACATCGCGGCGTTTTCGACCAGCGGCGGGGTCGATGTGGCCCGCCTGCACGACTCGGCCGCCAACGACACGCTGACCGCCACGCCGACTTCTGCCAAAATCGTGAGCGGTGGTTATTCGGCCGAAGCGAGTGGCTTTGATGAAGTCATTGTCGCGGCTACCGCAGGCGGATTTGACACGGCTGTTTTCTACGACTCCCCGGCGATCGACTATCTCGATGTCTCCGCGGCTTACGCCTGGCAACGCGGCAACAGTTACAGTGTCCGCGCGGAAGGCTTTGAATACATCGCGGCGGTCGCGACGTATGGCGGCGGCGATCGGCTCAATCTGATCGGCTCCACCGGAGACGATTCTCTCAGCCTGTACCTCAACAATCGCAATCTGTTCTCCAGCGGCGTCCAGATTTACACCTACAACTTTCAGTACGCTCTGTTCGAGGGCGGCGGTGGGTACGACTACATCGATTACTATGCCGCCGGCAAAACGGCGTCGGTTTATGGCCGCAGCAATTATGGTGCGATCGTCGATTCGGCGTTCGAAACCCAGTTCAGCGGCATTGAAACGATCCTTGCCCGGGCTCGATCAAATCAGAAACTGAAGACCGATCTGGCGGCGTTGGAATTCACGTTTCAAAAATACGGGCGTTAGTTGTGGTTAACTACGACCGGAAATGTTCGGCGAGGCGGCGGTTGAGGTCGGGGATGCGGCGGCGGAGGCGATGACTGAGCCGGCCGGGCTCGGTGCCTTGCTGCAAATCTTGGAGATAGCGATTCAGCTCGTCTTGAGCCTCGCGCGGGCCGTGCAACATGAAATGCACCCAGGCCCAGGCGTCGCGATATTCGTCGCGTCCCATGTCGTCGAGATTGTCAAGCAATTCCAATTCTTCCAGCCGCGGCAACTGGGAAATGCTCACGGCTGCTTCGACCGTTGGCAGATGGGAGTTTTGCCTCGCTCGCTTGTCGCGTGGAGCTTCAAAATATTCGGCCAACCCTTCATCCAGCCAGAGCGGAACTTGTGGCAGCCAGGTATGTAACAAAGCGTGCGTGCATTCGTGCCGCACATCCGTCTCAAAATCGGCCCCTTGGTAGGCGAACACCATGCCCGGGCCGCGGCCTTTGATGAACAACGCCCGACGGTAGGGCACCCGCGGGAAATGCGTCTTCATGTACTCCTGATACGTTTCTCTCGTGTTGAACAGAAAGAAATGCATCTTCTCGCGCGGCGGGGGGGCGCCCAGCTTCACGCGGAGGTCGTGCTGGAGTTGCGATAGCTCTTCGAGGAGTGCCTGCTGCGGGGCGAGCGGGAAATCGGCGTGACACAAAAATGGCCCGGCTTGCCGCTCGTCGGGCCAGCGGCTTTGGTCTTCGCCAATGGCAGAAACGGCCATCAGCGGCACAATAACCGCCAAGATGCGAGCCGTTTGCAGAGCCGTAATTCCACGATGCCTCGACTCCACGCTGCAAGTCCTCGCTACACTGCTTTTCTGCCAAAGGCCTTTACGCGGCGGAACCATAGCGATACTCAGAAATTTGGGAAAGACAGACGGCGAGCATCTGAGAGTTGACTACACGAGAAAAATGCCCCTCTCGCAGATGGCCGATCAACTGGCTACGAGAAAATTTATCGATAATTTCGCGTCCTCTAGCTCTCGCTGCCCTTCATTGCCAAGGATGTGCTTTCAGCCCCGAAATAATGGACTCATTAATCTGGCTTGCCAAGATCTGAATATCTATCTGCCCAACAGGAGTTTCGGCGAAAACTCCATCCAGATGAAGCATGGCCAACCCATGCACGGTGCTCCAAGCGAATGCGGCTGGCGGACGCGGATCTTGGCCAACAATCGCACCGGATTGCTGTGCTCCCACGATTGTCTCCAAAAGCGTTCGAAACGCGCGTGTCTCCGCTGCTAGCAGCCGTGGATGCTTGCTCGGCCGGGTCAATTCCGGTCGGAACATGAGGCGAAAGACCGACGGATGGCACACGGCAAACATCACATAACCGCGTCCAATGGCGCGGAGTCCCTCTAACGGATCGTCGAGCCCGATACCCGTGGTTTGTTGACGGATTCCCTCGACCATTCGGTCGAAACCGGCCGCCGCCACGGCAGCGAGGAGTTCCGCCTTGCTTGAGAAATGGTGGTACGGAGCGGAGTGCGAAACCTTGGCTTGTCGCGCTACAGCTCGTAAGGATAGCGCCTCGATGCCGCTCCGTTTCACGACCGCCAAACCGCTGTCAATCAGAGCGCGTTCGAGATCGCCGTGGTGATAGGCCAGCTTTCGCCGTTTTGAGGTGCTCATGGTGCCCTTATCATACACATCCTTTTTTTCCTGGCCAAATCTTGACGATGTAAAGATCGTGTGCTAGCTTGCGACCGTTCTGATGCGCTTCCTCGCCTGGAGAAACAATGATAGGACCAATTCTGACTGCGGAACATCAAGCATTGAGCATCTTGCTGGGCCGTTGGAACGGTCCGGAGATGTGCTACCCAGCTCCCTGGGATGCGGAGGGCGGGCCGGCCGTTGGCTGGGTGGAAAATCACCTCACATGCAGCGGTTTTGCTGTCGTTCAGGAGTATCGGCAGGAGCGAGCGGGCAGACCAAGTTATGAAGGGCATGGCATCTTCCGCTGGGATCCAGAGGAGAAGTGCTACCAAATGTACTGGTTCGACTCCGGTGGATTGCCGCCCAGTGTGTTTCGCGGCCAGTTCGCGGGGGGCAAGCTTTCGATGACTTGCGTCATGCCCGAAGGACAACTCCGGTGCAGTTGGGAAATCGCGGGGGATCGCAATCGGTTTTGTATGGAAGCTGGTGACGGTGTCCACTGGCAGCCAATGCTCGAGGGGGACTATACGCGGGCGAAGTAAATTGCGGGAGCGCGAACCAGGTACGAGAGAGTCGAAACATGAAACGACGACTGTATTTCGGTTGGCTGTTATTCTGTCTCGGATCATTTTGCAGCCTGATCTCAGTTTCGGCTGCCGCCGTTCGCTTTTCTGGTCAATTAGGGCGCGGTGAATCGCAGTTTGTCGCGTGCGCGGGTTACCTTTGGTTCCGCTGTGAAGATGCGGCAACCGCGGCCCACTTCTCCTTGCACAATTATTACCTCGTCCTGCGGCGGGATTACCAAAGTCCGATCGTCCCATCGGATGGGAGCGCCGTTGAAGCGGATGTCGATCATCGGCCATGAAAATGGCTGTGAGGGCCGCGGGGATTAATTCTGTCGTCAGCATGACTGTGGGGCCGCCGTTTTCTCCGGAGTGGGACCTGTTGTGGGCGGAGTGCCTCGGCTGTTTCCAGGCGAGCAACAGGTTGGCAGCCGCAGACACCCGGTGTTTCGTCCGCTAAAATCCGGGCTTTGACGCTAGCTGCCCTCTCTTGGAACCGGCTGGCATTTCTTCCGTATTTCATGTTTTGACTGGCAATTTGCCCATGACGACGCCTACCGTTTTCGATCCGTTCAAGGCCCGCGACACTTTTCAGACCGCTAGTGGGCCGGTCGGCATTTATCGCCTCGACCGCTTGGAGCAGCAGGGGCTGGGGGCGATTAGCAAGCTGCCGTTTAGCATGCGGGTGCTGCTGGAGGCGGTGCTGCGAAATTGTGATGGGTATTTGGTGACGGAAGACGATGTGCGGTCGCTGGCCGCCTGGCAGGCGACGGCGGTGGCGAAGGCAGAGATTCCGTTTAAGCCGGCGCGCGTTGTCTTGCAGGATTTCACGGGTGTGCCTTGTGTCGTCGATTTGGCGGCGATGCGGTCGGCGATGAAGCGGCTGGGGGGGGATCCGAAAAAGATCAATCCGCTGATTCCGGTCGATTTGGTCATCGACCACTCGGTGCAAGACGATTTCTTCGGCACGGCCGACGCCCTCGACAAGAACGTCGAGATGGAGTTTGACCGTAACCGCGAGCGATACGAATTTCTCCGCTGGGGACAGAAGTCGCTGGCGAATTTTCGCGCGGTGCCGCCGAATGTGGGCATCGTGCATCAGGTCAACTTGGAATATCTGGCGAAGGTTGTTTTTAGCGGAACCGACAAGCTGGGCCCGGTGGCGTTTCCTGATTCGCTCGTGGGAACGGATAGCCACACGACGATGATTAACGGTTTGGGTGTTGTCGGTTGGGGTGTGGGCGGCATTGAGGCCGAAGCCGCAATGCTTGGCCAACCGCAATCCATGCTGCTGCCAGAAGTCATTGGCTTTAAGCTCACCGGAAAATTGAAAGAAGGTGAGACCGCAACCGACTTAGTTCTGCGTGTCACACAGATGCTCCGCAAAAAAGGCGTGGTTGGAC
>JANNTN010000038.1:0-2451 GCA_031394445.1 Anatilimnocola sp. | reverse complement strand
CGTCAGTCCCCAGCTCGATCCAGCCCCCATCTTTGAGGCCTTTCGCGGCAATTTTGCGACGGAGCTGCTTACTGCCGCTGTCGCCCATTTCGGTCTGTTTGAGAAGCTGGCGGCCGGAGGGATGCCACCCAGCGAGTTACGGGCCGCGATTGGCTTGGGCGAACGGCAGTTCACCGTGCTGCTGACTGGCCTGAAGGCGCTGGGGTTTGTCGAGGAAAAGAACAGCACTGTTCAAGCCACTCCCGTCGCGCAAGAGCATCTGTTGCCGGGTCAGCCGCTGGATGTGAGCGATTACATTCGCCTCGCGGCTGATTCACCGGGCGTGCTGTCCCTGGTCGAGCACATGCGGAAGAACACGCTGGCTGGAGCGTCGAAAGACGACAGTCGGGCTGTGTTCATTTTCCGCGACGGGCTCGATTCGGCGATGGAAGAAGACAACCTCGCCCGCCACTTCACGCTCATGCTCGCCGGCCGAGCCAAAAACATCGCCCCCGTGCTGGCCGAAAAGGTCGATTTGTCTCAGGCCAAGTGTCTGCTGGATATTGGCGGCGGCACTGGCGTCTATTCCATCGCATTTTTACAGCGCTATCCGAATTTGCGGACCATCGTCTTCGATAGTCCCGCCGTGCTAAAGGTTACCGCCGAATTCGCCCGCAATTACGGCGTGGAAGATCGGCTGGAGTGCGTCGCCGGCGACATGTTCGCCGATTCACTGCCCGCCGAGTGCGACGTAGCCCTGCTTTCCAATGTTTTGCACGACTGGGACGTTCCCGAGTGTCGGCGACTCGTCGAAAAATCCGCCGCCGCCTTACCCTCCGGCGGCCGACTGCTCATCCACGATGTCTTTTTGAACGACGACCACTCCGGGCCGCTCTATGCCGCCCTCTTTTCCGTCGCCCTGATGGTCATTACCGAAGGACGGAACTACAGCGGGGCGGAATACAAGGCTTGGCTACGCGGTGCTGGTTTAACGCTTGGTGAGCCGGTACCGACGCTGGTTCATAGCAGCGTGCTGGTGGGGGCGAAGAGGTGAACGCAGGAGTGGTTCCCTTAATGTCAGTGAGAATCGAAATTCTGCCATGTGGTACAACTGCCGAAGCTGCGACCACGAAGACGCTCGTGGACTTATTCCCGGCGTCTCGTGCGGCATCTACCTTTTCTCGTTGATGGTTTTTCCCGCATGGTTGATTGGGATAGGTTTGGTGTCCCAGAAGAAACACCTGAACATTGACGGATTTGGATGGTGGTGGTTGGCTATTGCGCCTCTGTCAGTTGTTGTAGGGCTCGTTTCGATTATTCCGACCGCTTACGCATTTCAATCGCTCGAATGGCTCGCATTCTGCTGGAAACGGTGCCCAAAGTGCGGAAGCCGAAAATGGTCTCGGGGCTACACCAGAGGTTTCGGACTCTAGCATATCACTCCACCGCCTCGCACTCTTGATGCTCAAGCTGGGCAATCTTCTCAACGCGGATGGCGTGCCGCCCGCCTTCGAACTCGGTTTCGAGCCAGGTATCGACGATGCGTTGGGCGGCGGGCTCGTCAAGGCGGTCGCCGGAGAGGCAGATGACGTTGACGTCGTTGTGTTGCCGCGAGAGGCGGGCGACGTATTCATCGGGGACGGTCGTGGCTCGCACGCCATGCACCTTGTTGGCGGTGATGCACATGCCAACGCCGGTGGCGCAGATCAGAATGCCGCGGTCGGCTTGGCCATTCGATACCTTCAGTGCAACTTTGGCGGCGTAGTCGGGATAATCGACGCTGGCGGTGGAGGCGGGGCCTTCGTCGGCGACGTCGTGACCCTGCGACTTGAGCCAGGGAACCAGTTGCTGTTTCAAGGGAACGCCGCGATGGTCCGCTCCAATTGCAATTCTCATGACGCCCGACTCCTGGCTGCGATTATGTGGTGGCGATGTGGTTGTATTGTAATTCAAACGGCAGTCGATATGGCTCGTGCCAATCGGAATGAATCAGGCGATGATTTTATTTCTCGTCGAGCGGCAATTCCGCCGCCCAGGCCTCCAGATAGGCATCGAGTTGTTCGGCACAGCGGCGATACAGGTCGAGCGGGCCGCCAATCGGGTCTGCGACGTCCCCCTTGCCGCGCGAGATCAAATGCACCCGGGGCGCGGCCTCGGGCCAGGCCTGCAAAATGGCGTCCCGGTGGCCACCCGTCATGGTGATGATGCAGTCGGCGAACTTGATGAGCCGCTCCGAGAGGGGCTGGCTTTCGTGCTGCGTCAAATCGAGCCCGCGCTCTTTCATCGTGTGGATCGCTTCGGCTGCCGCGCGTCCGCCGGGCGGAGCACTGATGCCGGCTGACATGACGACAACGCCCCGGTCGTCCAATTCTTCGATAGAGCAGCCCAGGCGAGCCGCCATCCGCTTTTTCAGGAGCACTTCGGCCATCGGGCTGCGACAGGTATTGCCGGTGCAAACGAGCACGATCATAA
>JANNTN010000402.1:0-3917 GCA_031394445.1 Anatilimnocola sp. | reverse complement strand
CATAATGCTTAAGAGAAACTGCTGGTCTCGCCTGGCGATCGGCGCGTTTATTCCCGTTGGTGGCCCCGTTGCGGGCACTGAGTTCTTCAAGCGGTTCAATGGGAATCGCCTAGCTTTTGGCGCAATTGAAGCGAGCAAAATCGTCCTACCGTAAAGCGCGTCGGCCACATCGTTCGAGGCCATAGAGCAGACTAGCGCAACTGCGTCGGTCTCATCCGCCGAAGCGGCAATCCGCGTCTATGGAACCTGCCCCGGGCCCGACACTCCGAGGCGCTCCAGTAGAGCTGCGCAATTCTGCGGTAGGTCTGTCAAAAAGCCGTCGAGACAGGAAGTTTCCGTGACCGATCAGAAAACGACCCTTAAATGACCGCCGGAATCGTCCGAGATACTTCCTCGATGACGTTTTGTGACGCTCGATTTTCGTGCCGAGAAGTCAACCGTTTTGTCGGAATTGCGCTCGATTAGGCGATAGCCGGTCGCTTGGAGTTCAAATGGCTTGAAAGGCAACGCATCAATCCAACGTTATCTGAAACACCCTTTGCAGCGCACTGAAAGGCCGATTCGGGATGCATTTTTTGGCGTTGCCGCCTCAGCTGACTATCTTGTTGGCGATGTCTGCCGGGAGAACATGACGCTCGTGAACGCGGCCCGAAGGTACATGGGGAGTTGGTACGAGGCGGTAAGGCGGGCGGAAGAGTAGCCGCCAGCCATGATTGGCCACGAACGCTGCTCGCGCCGCATGAGCAATGGATGCCAATCCGATAAACCTCAAACCGTGCCGGCAAAAAGGGCATTTAAATTGAACTTATAGGAAGTGCCTCGATAGCAGGCAGTTGCGCAAGAAGTAGCTGAGCAGCGCATCGACGTCGAAACGATTGGCGAGGTCAATGGAGACGGGGGCAATGATTCGACGGAGCTCGTCAAGACTGCGAGTACCGTCCAAGTAGCGAATCGCCGCGCGGGCATCCGGCTCCAAGCGAACCAGATCATGCCGCAGATTCGTAACCAGGCTTTCGGTCTCTGCCTGCAGCCGGGCAAGCGGGCTAGCGAGGGGTCGCTCGCTGAGGCACGAAGCATACGCCGGAATAATGCTATGGAGTTCAACCGCCCTCTCGACAAAGCCGGCCAGGAGCACGTTGGCAAGCGATTGTTGCTGCTGTTCAAGCTCGGCACTTGCCGCAGCAAGCGCGTCGGATTCCGACAGCTTTGCTGGCGTGGAGTTGATGAGGTCGCCGAACCAAGCTCCGCTCGGCCAGCTGTTTTGGAGTTGTCTTAGCGCTTGAACGACTGCCGGCTCGGCAATATCCACGGCGAAACCGCCGCGCGATTCAAAACGCTGTGGGCCGCCGCCTGGGCTAGACCGATGCCGTAGAGTGCTAATCACGTAGGCGGAACGAACAACGGCCTCGTTCAGTCGCTCCCGAACCGAACATTCGGAATGGCAAAGGAGCGACTGGCGAAAAGCTCTGTGGGTAAGCAAGTCGAGAAGTTGCTCGCGTCCTACGAGCGTTCCGCCCAGTCGTGTCACGCCTGCAGCCAGCTCGGCGGACAATCCGGTACCCGCCATGCTGGCCACATCCGCTTCAGCAAAGAACTTCAGGCCGTGAGCATTCACTTGGTCCACGAACTCGGAGAAGAAAAGCGGCTGGTTGCTGTCTTCGAGCAGGTCATGTCGCAGGTAACTGTCGGTCCACGATTCCAATCGCTCCAAAGTGTCGGCAATCGCAGATTGTGATTCGCTGCCATGCGAGCGAAGCTGCCCGCGCAATCCGCTCATCAAACGCCTCGCATGCTGAAGGCGAACGGGTGTATCAGCAACGCCGCGCATTGCCCGGAGCAGCCATTCGCGGATGGACTTTTGCTGCTGCCAACCCGGATAGACGTTGTAGCTGACAAAAGCCACGCCCTGCGGCGCGAGGCATGAGCGGCACAGCGCAAGCAGTCGAGTGCGAACCTCGGACGATGTCCAGGAGAACACGCCGTGCGCAATGATGTAGTCAAAGTTTGTGCCAGTGGCTGTAAATTCCGACAGATCTTGGCAACTCAGATCGATATTCGTCAGCCCAAGTCGGGCGATCACGTCGCGGCCGGTCGCGATCTGCCGTTCGGAAAGGTCGATGCCGACGAATTGGCTGTTGGCCAATGTGAGGGCCATCGGGATCAAGTTGGCACCGTCGGCACAACCCACTTCCAGAACGCGGCAATTGGCTGCGCTGGCAGGCTCGATGCCAAACAGCTTGGCGACCATCGCCAAATGGTCTGGATTTGAATACGGATAAGGAGCGCTGGGGTAAGGCGTCTCGTCGTAGCCCAGGGAATTGGCGAACGCCATGCGTGGCCCGCTTCTGGTAAAGCGGTTACGGAACGAACTGTTGCGTGCTCAGGTCGAAGCGTCTCACTAGATCGAGGTTGCTCGAACTAGAGTGCGGGGACCAGCAGTGCGGACTGTTACTTCAGGATCGCCGTCCCCGGAGGTGAATGTGTGATCGACGTTGCTGAATCCGGTGAATCCGACATTGGCCGTATCATGTCCTGTTCCAAAATCCACGTTCACCCGCGCGGCGGACTCGCGCACCTTTTGAACAGCTGGCAGGAGCAGTCCAATCAGGATGTTGTCGTCACCCTCGCCAGCCTTAATGTCAAGTCCGACATCTGGAATGCCAGTGGAATTGACATTCAATTTGTTGTTGCCGTCGCCGAGGTCGAGATCCATCGACGTGCGAGCAGCCGCTTCGCGAACTTTTTGGACGGCAGGCAGCAGCAATCCGATCAGGACATTGTCATCGCCAGTCCCCGCCGAAAGGCCTAAATCGATGTTGTTGAAACCGTTTGTGTTTATCTGCAGTCGATCATTATCTTCACCCAGGTCAATGTTCATCCGTGCCGCAGCCGCACGCACCTTCTGCACGGCTGGTAGCAGAAGTCCGATGGCTACATCGTCGTTTCCTTCGCCAGCCGTGATATCCAACTCGGGAAGTGGCATGTCGCCGCCGGTGCGAGTGAAACGAATAATGTCATTACCGCCTAGGGCGTCAATGACGAGGTGTTCAACACCACGAAACTCGTGTCGCTCGCCCGAGCTGCCGTCTTGGACGTGGATGGTGCCACGGCCATCGTCGCGCACGAGAATGATATCGGCATCGCGCGTACCAATGACATTTAGCACGTCGCCGTTTTGTAAAGTATCGACAGCCAGGCAAATACGAGAGTCGAGTTGTTCCAAACTCAGCCGGCGATAACGGGAGCGATTTCCGCGGTTGGATTTTGAAAACACAGCTGTTCCTTACCTGTTCCGGATGCAGTGAACGAGAGAATGATCCCACTCTCACGGATAATTGCCACCAGCGAAGTAGGTTAACCTAAAAATATAACGGTGGCAATTGTTTGTCGAATCTCGGCCCCCAGGCTGGACAAAGTCGTGATTTTCAACGTCACCCGATCCAGGTCGTCGGACTGCGTCCCACCGGCCAAACGTATCGCTACTTTCGACAGCGAAGGCACGCTTTGGCCGGAGCAGCCCCTGTACTTCCAATCCGCTGCAATTAAAGGCGAGCGGCCCACGTTCTCCACCGCCGTTTCGTTGTCGGACACCGCTTTGCACTGCAATCATCGCGGTTTATTCTCGAGAACTCATCGGACCGACAAGTTTCCGATACCCATCAGAAAACGACCCAATTGTGCCGCACGCCGCCGGGTTCGTCCGGGATATCCGTGCCTTTGACGGGACGCTTTTTTCGCGTCAAGAAGCCATACGTTTTATCGGAATCGCGCTCGATTTGGTGATCGCCGGCCAAATGGCATGAAAGGCCGGCCATCAACCCAACGTTATTTGGGACGGGCCCCTGACGGCCCTGATGTTAGCCGATGCTCGACACTTGCCCTTGGGCTGGGTAGCGCCGCTGGGAACAGTTTTTGGC
>JANNTN010000397.1:0-22790 GCA_031394445.1 Anatilimnocola sp. | reverse complement strand
AAGGTTGGCTGGACAAGGCACAAGCTGCCAAAGACGATCCCAACCAGCCGTTCAAGTTAATCGTTCGCGCCGTAGATCTCGCAAGGCTGGCAACGAAGACGGAGGCTGCGCTTGGAATTGAGGCTGCACGCGAAACTTATGAATTAGCGTGCCAAACCGCGTGGCTGGTGGTGCCTTCGAAATATGGGTTCTACGGTTTTGAACAAATCGTTGACGCACAACTCGAAAACAACGACTCGAAAGCGGCAATGCGGACCATCGAACGCATCGCCAGCGCACGTTCTGCTGCGAATTGCTGGCGAAAGATTTGCGAACACGCCCGGAAACGCGGTGATGGAAACACCGCCAAGTTGGCTGCCCGCCAAGCAGCGCAAACCTTTCTGACAAACGAATTCAAACCATTCATCGCGAATGATATGGCCAGAGCTGCCGCGGAAATTGCCCTGGCCGGAGAAAACGAGCTCGCCAAGCAGGTTTTTGAACGGGCGATTGCTTATTCAAATGCGAACGATGATCCGAAATTCGATCATCACTGGATCGCTCGCATGCAAGTTCTTGGCGGTCAGCTTGGCGAAGCATACCACACGATTGCAACGATTGAGGCTCCGGAGGACCGCGCCTTGCCACTTGCGCAACTTGCTTGTGCCGTCGCAAAAGCTGAGTTCTTGGCTGCAAAGACGCGTAAAAAATAGAGGCTCTCGCGGCTACGCGTCCGGCGTGTCCAGAATTTGCTTCAGTCGAGCAGCCAGTTCGGAAGGCAGTTTGGGCAGCCAGGAATAGTCGATGAGCCCGACGCCGATTAGGTCTAAAACGTGGACTTGGTCTTTGCGCCGATTCGACATCAATTTCATCAATACCAGGGAATCGAGCGTTACGACCCGAAAATCATCCGGGTCTTGAACGGTTTGGATTTCCGGTGCGGGCAGCAGATGGTCGGGGCGGGTCTTTTCGCCGGCAAACAGCAGATGAATCGCTTCGCTGGGTTTGCCGTCTTCGCCGTCGCGAAACATGACGACATCGAGCAATGTGCCGTGGACGAATCCGGCACGCTCAAGCGTTTCGGTTATCGACGGCAAGTCCACGCGCCGGACAAGCAGATCGACGTCGCGCGTGTTACGGACCGCGCCCTCGTCCACAGTTGCCACCCAGGAAGCGACGGCATTTCCGCCCGCGACGGCGTAGGGAATGCCGGCCTTGTCGAGGGCCTTCGTTGCTCGTACCAGGCGTTCTCTGACTTTGGCCACGGCACGCTCCATGCGGTCGAGGATAGCGGAACTCATTCCCACAGTCTGAGCCGTCCAACTCGCGGCGGAAGGTTCGATAGGATTGGGCGGAGCGGACATTTTTTGCGGTAAACCAGTGCGAGCCGATTTCTTGGATGCCGAACGGTACACACATTATGGCCAGCCGCTGGTCGCGCGGGATAGCCCGATTCGTCGCTAGACTGCGGGAAGATCTGGTCGAATCACAAAACCGCGCTGCTGCGATTAACGGAACCTGTTAATGCCCCGCTCCGGCAAGCTGTGATTCGGCGGCGTGGCGATAGTGGCCGTCGGCTTCCATGAGTTCAGCATGAGTGCCGCGCTGCACGACGCGGCCTTGGTCGAGGACTAGCACGCGATCGCATTGCCGCAGCGTGCTGAGCCGATGGGCGATGACTAGCGTTGTGCGGCCGCGCATGGCGAGCTGCATCGCGGAGAAAATTTCGTGCTCGGTGTGGGGGTCGATCGCGGCCGCGGGATCGTCGAGCAGCAGAATAGCCGGATCGAGTAGCACGGCGCGGGCAATGGCCAGTCGCTGCCGTTGTCCGCCGGAGAGATCGAGACCGCCTTCGCCGAGAACCGTATCGTAGCCGCTGGGGAGCGCGGTGATGAACTCGTCCGCGGCGGCGATTTTTGCCGCGGCTTGCACTTGGGCCAGTGTTGCCTCGGGATGGCCGAAGGCGATGTTGGCGGCGACGGTGTTGCTGAAGAGGAAAGTCTCTTGAAACACCAGGCCGATGTTGCTGCGAAGGTCGTCCAGGTCGAGATCGCGGAGGTCGTGGCCATCGAGCAGGATTCTGCCGCGGGTAGGATCGTAAAAACGGCAGAGCAACGCTAACAATGTTGTTTTCCCAGCGCCAGTAACGCCGAGAATCGCCACTTTTTGGCCCGGCTCGATGACGAATGAAACATCATCGAGCACCGGTTCGCCGGGCAAGTATTCGAAGGAGACGAGGTCGAATTCGATACGACCGAAAAGTTGTCCCCTCACTCCGTGAGGGACTGGAGCGGCAAGCGGTCTCGCGTGCTCGTTCGGCGATGGAGATAAGTTCGACGCACCAGGCCCTGACGGCGTCAGGGGCCTACTTTCCAGCCGCACCGCATTCGGCTTGCTGTGAATCGCAATCGGCGTATCGAGGATTTCAAAAACGCGCCGCGCACCGCTGAGGCTTTGCTGCACGCTGTTGGCGATGTTCGTGAGGTTGGCGACCTGGCTGGAGAATTGTTGGAGCAAGCCGGCGAAGACGACGAGGCCGCTGCCCAGCGCGAGTTGGTCCTGCGTGACGAGCCAACCGCCGTAAGCCAGCAAGATGACGAGATTGATTTGCGTCATGTAGCCAATCACGGGACCAAACAGCGAGACTCGCCAAAAAATATCCCGTTGCTGGTCCATCACGGCGCGATTATCGGTCGCGAAACGGGCAATCTCTTCCTGTTCGCGGCCAAAGCCCTTGATGACTTGGATGCCTTGAATGCTTTCGGCCAATCGCAAGATGACGCGATCGACCAGTTCGCGATTGCGGTCGTAGAGCGGGCGGACGGAGCGCGAAAACACCACCGTGATAAGCCACATGATGGGCGTGGTAGCCAGGCACGCCAGCGTCAGGCCGACATGCAAGCGGGACATATAGGCCAAATAGCACACCAGCGAAACGAGCAGCAGCACGAGCTGGATCAGCACGCCGTCGATGAAGGCCCGGACGCTTTGCACGTCACTGGTCACGCGATTGATGATCGTGCCGGTGGCGTTGGCGTCGAAAAAACGGAACGAGAGGAGCTGGAGTTTGTCGTACACGCGGCTGCGAAGCTCGGGAACGATGCGGGTATGTACGAGGTAACCCGCAGTGAGGGCGTAGAAATAGTTGAGCCCGCCGCGGACCAACTCCAAGGCGAGCACCAGCCCAGCAACCAAGGCGATCTTAGCCATAGGGGACCAGTCGGCCACGTATTGCATCAGAAAGAAATCGGGCGGCCTGGCGGCGTTGCCAGAGTGGAACCGAATGAGGTCGATGCCCAGGCCCACTAATCGCAAGGCACCGAGCGCCGTCGCCAACAGCACGCATTGCAGGGCCAGCAGGCGCACGCAGCCCCAGCGATAGCGCCAGCCCAGGCCGAGCATCCGGCGAATGAGCCCCCAATTGGAGTGGAGCGCGGCAGCGGGCTGTGAAGCGGCAGACAACGGAACAAGTAGCGGCTGGAAAGTGAGGAAGCGGAGGGCAACCTGAGCCCCACGACGACCTTTAACTTACTCAGACGCTTCTGACTGGCACAGGTCGGGCCCAATACTCGGCTGGTCGCCACAGGGTGACTTGCTCTAGGATTTCGCCAGCAACCACGCGGCCGGCAGGCGTTCGATGTGCCGCGTGCATTCTTTTCTAACGAGTCTAACGAGGAGCCGCACGATGAGCTTGATTCAGGAATTCAAAGAATTTGCGATGCGGGGCAATGTGGTGGATATGGCGGTGGGCGTCATCATCGGGGGGGCATTTGGGAAAATTGTCAGCTCACTGGTCGCCGACATTCTCACGCCTCCGATTGGATTCTTAACCGGTGGCATCAAGTTCGAGGACTTGAAGCATGAATTTGCGAAAATGACGGTGGGTGGTGTCGAACTCGCTCCCCCCACGATTAATTATGGGAAGTTTCTTCAGGCGTCGTTCGATTTTTTGATCGTCGCCATTTGCATCTTTTTGTTAGTCAAGGCGATGAACACGCTGATGAAGAAAAAGGCCGCCGCGCCGAAGCCGCCGGAACCGACGGCGAGCGAAAAACTGCTGACCGAGATTCGCGATTTGCTGAAAAATTCGCAGGCGCGATAAGCGGAATGGGCCCATCGCCATGCTGGCTTTGTGGGTAGGGATGGGATAAATTTTAAGGTAGAGACATGCTGCGGGGTCAGGCCGGTCGGTTGTGATGGCCCTGGAGCAGACACAAGGGCATGGCGGGGCAAAACTCTTCAATCGCAAGGGACAACTTATGTTGCGCGGACGACGTGGGAAGATGTGGGGAATGCTGGCGGTGGGGCTGCTTATCGGTTTAGGCATCGGCGGCAGCTTGTCCGTTGGCTTGCTAGTGGGCAAACAAACCGCGACGCTGCCGGACAGCGTGCTGGCTGAGCTCCGGCTTAAAGCGGCGGCCTCCCACGGTTCGGACACCTTTGCCATCGCCACCGGCCCCATCGACGACGAAGTCGAGGGTCTGTACACGCTCGATTTTCTCACCGGCGATCTTTCTTGTTTTGTGATCAACTCGCGAACCGGCTCGTTTGGTGGTGGGTTCAAAACAAACGTGGCGGGGGTCTTGAGCTCCGAAAAAGGGAAAAAGCCGAACTATCTGATGGTCACGGGCCAGATCAATGCCGTCGGCGGATCCAACGGCGGGCGCCCCGCAGCTTGCCTGTGCTATGTGGTCGATGCAAATACGGGTGGCGCGGCGGCATTCACTTTCCCTTGGACTAAAGCCATGGCAACGTCTGGCCAGGCTCAGGGAGGTGAACTGAGAGCCATCGGGCCGTGGAAAGTGCGAAACGCTCCCGGCCAATGAGCGAACACGTTTCTGACCAGGGGCTGGCAATTTTGGTGAACGGCCAGCCGCGCGATGTGGCTGCGGCCACGACGGTGGATGCGCTGCTGCGGCAATTGGAAATTCCTCTGCGCGGCGTGGCGGTCGAAGTGAATGGGCAAATCGTGCCCCGCGCGAGACATACCGAGTTGCTGCTGGCTCGCGGTGATCGGTTGGAGATTGTGTCGCTGGTTGGGGGTGGGTGAGCAGCCCTTTGTCGCGCCCTCCCTGCGTTGGTTGGGCCGGCGATGTAAAATCACGTGAATGTCTAGTGCCGAATCTCCGCCTGTTGTTCCTGCTAACAAGCCTCTTCGCATCGGTGCGCACACGCTGCAAAGCCGACTGATTGTCGGTACGGGCAAGTACGACACCTACGAGATGATGCAAGAGTCGCTGGCCCTTTCGGGGGCGGACTGCATCACTGTGGCCGTGCGCCGCGAGCGACTCTACGACGGGCGCGGCAAAAACATTCTCGATTTTCTCGACCTGTCGCGGTACACCCTGCTGCCCAACACTGCTGGCTGCTACAGCGCAACGGACGCGGTGCGCGTGGCCCGCATGGGGCGCGAAATTCTGCTGAGCCTGGAAAACTCCGGCGCAGATTGGGTGAAGCTCGAATGCTTGGGAGACGCGAAGACACTGCTGCCCGATCCCATCGAGACGCTGAAGGCTACCGAGCAACTTGTGGCCGAGGGTTTTCAAGTTTTGTGCTACACCAGCGACGATCCGGTGATGGCGCGGCGGCTGAAAAAGGCCGGTGCGGTGGCCGTCATGCCGGCGGGCAGTCCGATTGGCTCTGGCCAGGGGGTGCTCAACGCCAACAGCATTCGCATCATTATGGAATATCTCAAGGATGACGATCCGGACTATCCCGTCATCATTGATGCGGGCGTGGGCACGGCCAGCGACGTGACCATCGCGATGGAACTGGGGGTCGATGGCGTACTGCTTAACACGGCCATTGCCCATGCCCGCGATCCGCTGGGTATGGCCCGTGCGATGTGCGCCGCGTCCGAGGCGGGCCGGCTGGCGTATCTGTCTGGCCGCATACCGAAGCGGATGTACGCCAGCGCGTCGAGCCCGGAAGATGGCGTGATTGCGACGCGGCCGTATATGTAATCTGCGTTTACCCCAACCATCTGAGGACGTCATGTCGCCACGCGTGCTTTCGCTTGCAGTTTTGAGCGTGCTGGCGTGCCTTTCGCTGCAGGCCGCCGAACCCGCAGGCCTGACGATCAGTTGGGACAAAAACTACCTAACGATTCACGGCGATTTTCCTGGTGACGAGCTGCGAACGCATTACCTGGAAGCGTATTGCCGGCCGGGATCGACGGACCGCGAGTGGCGTGAAACCGTGATACCGCACACGGTGGAAAAGATCGAGGCGACGAGCGACGGCAAGTCGATCAAGCTGCGTGACAAGTTGGCGGATGGAGTTGTCGTGGAGCATCTGATTACCGCTGGCCGTGACGAGGTTGATTTCCGGCTGATAGCTCATAATTCAACGAGTAAAGCGTCGGAGGCACATTGGGCGCAGCCGTGCATTCGCGTCGATCAGTTCACGGGAACGACGAAGGCTGACGCGCGGTCGCTGGTGCCGCTGTATGCTCGGAAGAGCTTTCTCTTCGCGAAGGGGCAACTAACGCGGCTGCCGACGGAGCCGTGGGCCGAGCGGGCGCGATACGTGCCCGGGCAGGTGTACTCCGCGCCGGGCGTCGATCGGAATGATGTGAACCCGCGGCCGTTGAGTTCAATTGTTCCATCGAGCGGCTTGTGCGGTTGCTTCTCGGCGGATGAGAAGCAGATCATGGCGGTTGCTTGGGAGCCGTACCAGGAGATTTTTCAGGGCGTAGCGGCTTGTATCCACAGCGATTTTCGCATCGGCGGACTGGAGGCCGGCGAGACGAAGAAAATTCGAGGCAAAATCTACATCGTGCCGGCGGACGTGCCGCTGCTAGTGAAGCGGTACGAGCGGGATTTTCCGGGTCAGGTAGCGAAGTGATTCGTGCTGGCGCAGCTTGTTGCACGTTTTGCCAACGGCTAGGCTGACGGCTGATATTTTGCTGGATTCTATCCTTCTCTCTCGAGGAGTTTTTTATGTTGTCCACTCGCCGCGATTTTCTGTCTTCGTCGTTGGCTGCTGGGGCCGCTGCTTCGGCGGTGCTGGCCGCGCCGGCCGTTCATGCTCAGGAGAAAGCCAAGAAGTATCGGACGGCGATTGTGGGTACGGGCTGGTGGGGGATGAATATTCTTGGCGAGGCAGTGGCCTCGGACCAGTGCGAAGTGGTGGCGATGTGTGACGTGGACGAGAGCCAACTCAAGGGAGCGGTGGAGAAGCTGGGGACGAAGACAAGCGATCAGCCGAAGCGGTATGCCGATTTTCGCGAGATGCTGGACAAGGAGAAGCCGGAGATTTGCATTGTGGCGACGCCCGATCATTGGCATCCGCTGATTACGATCGCGGCGGTGAAGGCGGGAGCGAATGTGTATGTCGAGAAGCCGATTGGCCATACGGTTCGCGAGGGGCGGGCGATGGTGCGGGCGGCGCGTGATACGGGCAAGGTGGTGCAGGTGGGCACGCATCGGCGTGTGTCGCCGCACAATGTGTCGGGGATAGAGTTTTTAAAATCGGGTAAAGCCGGAAAAATCGGCATGGTGCGGGCGTTTGTGCATTACGCCGGCAATGGGCCGGAGCAGCCGCAATCGAATGAGGAAACTCCACAGGGATTGAACTGGGACATGTGGTGCGGGCCGGGTCCGCTGCGGCCGTACAACTCCAAGATTCATCCGAAGGGGTTTCGCAATTTTCTCGATTATGCGAATGGGACGCTGGGGGACTGGGGCATTCACTGGATGGATCAGATTCTGTGGTGGACGGACGAGAAGTTTCCCAAGAACATTTCGTCAGTCGGCGGGCGGCATATCAAAGGGGCGGCAGTGAACGATGGGAAAGGTCAAACGACCGACGCGCCCGATACGCAGATCGCTCAGTTCGAATTCGAGTCGTTCACGGCGGTGTGGGAGCATCGGCAGTTCGCCGGAAACAACGCCGAGAAAGGGGAAAACGTCGGCTGCTACTTCTATGGCACCAACGGCACGTTCCATCAGGCGTGGCAAAAGGGCTGGACGTTTTATCCGTCGAACGACAAGCAGCAGGTGCAGCATCAAGACCCGCAACTCAACGCACCGGACAACCAAAATATCAAAGAGCTGTTTGCTGACTTCCTGGGAGCGATCAAGGAGAAGCGGAAGCCAAAGTGCGATATTGAGGTGGCCCATCGCTCGACGAATTTGAGCCTGCTCGGAATGCTCTCGATGAAGCTCGGGCGAAGTTTGAAGTGGGATGGAGAGAAGGAAGTCGTGATTGGCGATGACGAGGCGAATAAGTTGTTGAGTCGCGAGTATCGGAAGCCGTGGGAGTATCCGACTTAGTGCAAGGCGCGGAGTGAGGGATAGCAACTCCCTCAGACCCTTGTCTTGTGAGACAATCTGGAAGTGTTATTGATCAGGAAGAAGCTCTTCCAGTGAAAGCGGCAGCGGCTTCGCACCATGAACGATTGCGACTATGTCGATTCGGTTGGCTATCAGACGATAGATGATTCGATAACTGTAGTGAAAAACTTCGCGCACGTCAGGGTTCGAATACTCAGGCACAATTGTCGCTGCTCGAGGCAGCACTGCGATGCGGTGTGCTTTTTGAATGATTTGATCGACGACACGCTGAGCGTACTTCGTCGAATCCTTGGCGATATAGCCGTAGATTCCGTCCAGTTGCTGGATCGCAGCGTCGGTGAAATGAACTTTCACGGCTGAAGACCGTATCGGGCACGGACTACTTCGATCGGAGTAACGCGGCCCGCGTCGCTGTCTGCTATTCCGCGCTCAATGGCCTGCCGGACGTAGATTTCGTACATGAGATCGTCCCATGTCGCATCGTTGGCCAGCTTGTCCACCAGGCGGTGAGCTTCCTCTTTAATATCTGTAGTTTCCATAGCCGGGCACCTTACCTTCATGCTAATGGCCGAAGGTTGTGAAGCAAACGATTATTTTTTGGCCTTCGTCAGCGCTCGCTGTACGGCGAGGCCCATGTCGGCGGGGGAGTCGGCGATTTCGATGCCGGCGGCTTTGAGGGCGGCGACTTTTTCGGCGGCGGTGCCTTTGCCTCCGGAGATGATCGCACCGGCGTGGCCCATGCGACGGCCGGGAGGGGCGGTGCGGCCGGCGATGAAGGCGGCGACGGGCTTGGTGACGTGGGCTTTGACGTAAGCCGCGGCTTCTTCTTCGGCGGTGCCGCCGATTTCGCCCATCATCAGGATGGCTTCGGTCTGCGGGTCTTTCTCGAAGAGCTTGAAGAGGTCGATGTAGTTGGTGCCGACGATGGGATCGCCGCCGAGGCCGACGCAGGTCGATTGGCCCAGCTTCAGATTGCTCGTTTGCCAGACTGCTTCATACGTGAGCGTGCCGCTGCGGCTCATGATGCCGATCTTGCCGGGCTGATGGATGTAGCCGGGCATGATGCCGATTTTGCATTCGCCGGGCGTGATGACGCCGGGGCAGTTGGGGCCGATGAGCACCGCGTCGCTGTTGCGAATCAACTCATAGACGCGAACCATGTCGAGGACGGGGACGCCCTCGGTGATGGCGCAGATGACTTTGATGCCGGCGTCGAGCGCTTCGAGGATGGCGTCAGCCGTGAAGGCGGCGGGAACGAAGATCATTGTGGCGTTCGCGCCGGTTTTTTCGACGGCTTCGGCAACGGTGTCGAAGACGGGCAGTCCTTCGACCGTCTCACCGCCTTTGCCGGGCGTGACGCCGCCGACCATTTGCGTGCCGTAGTCTTTGCAGCCCTTGGTGTGGAACGCGCCAGCCTTGCCGGTGATTCCCTGGCAGAGGACGCGGGTGGATTTGTTGATCAAAATGCTCATTGGTTATTTGTCACTTGTCAGTGGTCATTTGTCATTTGTATTGTTGCCACATTCCGATGTTGGAAATTCGTGGCTCGATGCTCTGCGTCACTGGCTGCAGAAGACGCAGAGCGTCCGCGGCGGCGTTCCCACGCGGAGCGTGGAAACGAGAGGGATTATCCTTTTACGGCGGCGACGATTTTTTTGGCGGCGTCGGTGAGGTCGTCTGCGGTGATTAGCTTGACGCCGCTTTCGCGGAGGATTTTTTTACCTTCTTCGACCTCAGTGCCTTCGAGGCGGACGACGAGGGGAACGCTGAAGCCGACGGCTTTGCTGGCGGCAACGATGGCCGCGGCGATCGTCGAGCAGCGGGCGATGCCGCCGAAGATGTTGACCAGAATGCCCTTTACGTTCGGATCGGAGAGGATGATGCGAAAGGCTTCGGTGACTTGGGCCTCGTTCGCGCCGCCGCCGACGTCGAGAAAGTTGGCCGGCTCGCCGCCGTGCAGCTTGATGATGTCCATCGTGGCCATCGCGAGGCCGGCACCGTTGACGAGGCAGCCGATGTTGCCGTCGAGCTTGACATAGGACAGGCCAGTATTCGACGCGCGGACTTCGGCGGGGTCTTCTTCGGAGAGGTCGCGGAGTTCGGCCAGATCCTTGTGGCGGAACATGGCGTTGTCGTCGAAGCTGAGCTTGCCGTCGAGGGCGATGAGCTCGCCGCTTTCGGTGACGACGAGGGGATTGATTTCGACCAGGCTGCAATCGAGCTGGACGGAGAGGCGGCAGAGGGCCCGCATGAACTTTTCGGCACTGGCGACAGTCGGGCCTTTCAAGTTCAGCTTGTAGCAGAGCTTGCGGACTTGATAAGGCAGCAAGCCGACGTGCGGATCGAAGTGTTCTTTGTGAATGAGGTGGGGTGTTTCTTCGGCGACCTTTTCGATCTCGACGCCGCCTTCGGTGGAGACCATCAGCACCGGCTTGGCCGCGGCGCGGTCGAGGACGATGCCGAGGTAGAGCTCGCGGGCGATCTTGCAGCCTTCTTCGAGGAAGACGCGATTGACGACCTTGCCCTCGGCACCGGTTTGGATCGTGACGAGCTTGTTACCGAGCAGGTTCTTGGCGACTTTCGAGGCTTCGTCGGCCGATTTGACGAGCTGCACGCCGCGCTGTTGCGGGTTGCCTTGAACGGTGCCTTTGCCGCGGCCGCCGGCGTGAATTTGGGCCTTGAGGGCGGCGATGGGGGAGTTCAGTTCTGTGAAAGCCGCGGCTGCTTCGTCGGGGGTGGCGGCGACCTTGCCGCGGAGGACGGCGACGCCGGCCTTTCGGAAGAGTTCTTTGGCTTGGTATTCGTGGATTTTCATACGAGGAAGGGAGTTGGCAGTCGGGAATAGTCAGCAGGTGAATAGTGGTGAGTCGCGAATTATCGGGGAGGGGGTGGAGATTGGCAATTGGCCTGGGGAGGGAGGGAGATGGCAAACGCTCAACTGGGTTGAATCGCGAAGGGTTGGAAAGTTGCAAGTGGTTGGAGTGCTTTGAGTTCGGGCAATGGCGTTGGCGGCAAAACGCTCAAGTTGAGCTGTTATTGAGCGGTCAGCGAGTGGTAGTTGAGCGGTTTGTGAGGGAAGTGCGGAGTTCAAAGTTCAATGCTCCAGGTTCAAAGTTGTTGTACGGGCGCATAGTGGGTGCGTTTACTCACGCGGAGGCGCGGAGCTTGCAGTAAGGGGCGAAGTTGGTCGTCCCATATCTATATTGCAATTTGGCCGAAAAACCGGGCCAGATTCTTGGAAATTTTTTGAGAGGAACGGCTGGTGGGGCAAATTGGGCGATTGCGGCTCAATGGCGAAGCCAGCCGGGGAGAAATGGACATGCGAAGCGAGCGGGAAAAGATGTTGGCTGGGGAGTTGTACAACCCGCTGGACGCTGAATTGGTTGTGGGCCGAGAGACTCGCCCGCGACTTGTGCCAAGATTTGAATGCGACGCGGGAGAGGGAGCAGGAGAAGCGGCGGGAGATTTTGAAGCGGCTGTTTGGCGAGGTGGCGATGACGTGTGGATGCAGCCGCCGTTTTTTTGCGACTATGGGATGAACATCCGGCTGGGGAAGAAGTGCGTCATCAAGCCAGTACGCAGCAGGCGATAAAGCGGGTCATCGCCTACCAACTGGTGGCCGCGATGGAAGAGCAGCAGCTTTCCAAGACGGCCTTCGCCAAAAAACTCAAGACCAGCCGCTCACAATTGGACCGCCTGCTCGATCCCAAGAATGCCCATGTGACACTCGACGCGTTATCGCGTGCAGCCCATGCGGTGGGGCGCGAATTGCAGCTTGAGCTGCGTTGATTTTTATTCTAAATCGGCCGAGGGCACTCGAGTCGAGGAAATAACGGGGCATGTCAGCGCTCGTCCCGTTCCTCGGAGATCATGTCGGAAAGCGACCCTTGGAACGTGCCGAGCACTTGCCGCACGTGCTCTAGTGACGGCGCTGGCTCTGAATGCTCGCGGCAGGAGGCGATGAATTGGTTATCCAGCAGGTCGTGCAGGTCACTCAGATCGTCGGTCGGCAAGGTTGAGGCTTCAACGTCTAACGAAACGCGCTGGCCGTTGGCAAAATCGACCGGCGATTGGGGTTGGAAAACACCGTTCACGAAAATGGCATCGATGCGTTGGCTCATGCCGTCAGTTTACTCTTGCCACTCGAAAGCTACCAGCGCAGCGGGCTGGTTTGCCCAATCAGGGAACGGTGCGCGATATGGAGATGGGGAGAGACGTTAAGGTTTCTAATCTGCGGGCGGTGGCGGAGGTGTTGGGGCTGAAGGTGGAGTTGGTGCGGGTGGAGGCGTAGGTTGGCTACGCGGCTGAGTACACTTTTCGCCGTCTTGAAAAAGTGCTTGCAGCCGCCGCGCCATTCGTCGTGATAGGATGCCTCAATGGACATTGTTTATATCGAGACCACTGTCGTCGGTAACATCGCTGGTCGAATTCATCCCAACCCAGATGTTGCATCGAGACAACGCATTACTCGTGAATGGTGGGCTACGGCGACCACTCGCTATCGGATTGTCTCTTCACGACTCACCCTTGACGAGTGCGGCGACGGCGACCCGTCCGCGGCTGCAGAACGACTGGAAATACTCCAGAGTATTCCCCTATTGAACGAGTCTGAGGAGGCTGAAGTGCTGGCTGAACTACTGATCGACCGAAAAGCGGTGCCCGCATCCGAACCTCGCGACGCGCTGCACATTGCGACGGCCGCTGCCAACGGCGTACAATTTATTGCTACCTGGAACTTTAAGCATATTCTTAATCCCCACTTGCAAGCTCAAATTGCGGCAACCTGTCGAGATGCGGGATTCATTCCACCCGTCATTTGCACCCCCGAGCAACTCAAAGTGACCGAAGATGATTCCTGACCCAAACGATGAGATACTGGCGATAAAGCGGCGTCTCGCGGCAAAATTTGACAACGACGTACGTCGTATCGCGGCGGATGTTCGCCAACGCCAAGGGAGCAGCGAACATGAAGTGATATCGCTACCGCCGCGCCGCTGCACGGCAAGCGTCACGACGAACAATGCCGTTAACCATAGCGGTGAAGTCGGGCGAAATTGAAATTGATCGTCAATGAGTATGGTCGGCTTGCTGGAGCGAGATTTTTGCTTTTGATTGCATGATTTCCAGCAATGCGGTGATGCGTTCGTAATCGTCGAGTTCGATCCGCTCTTCGGCTGTGAGTGTGCCGGCGCGGGCCTTGGCGGCGAGAGCGTTGACGCGGCTACACCGCATACCCCCACTCATCGAAGCACCGCCGCCAGCGGCTCGCGACGGCCGCTTTCCACGCAGGCTCTAGCTCGTGATAGCGATTCTTTTCGTATCGGCTGATCGAATCGAGATACATTCGGATCGCGGGCTCTGCAACCGCAAAGTCGCCAATCTGTAGGGCATCGTACATTCCGCGCAACTGGCCAATCGGGTCGGCTTCCAGGTTCTCGTAGCGTATCTCGTGCAATCGCCCGGCCGGTATCAGGCCGCGCTCGGCGAAAAACGCGTCGAACACCTGCTCATATTGGTGCAACGTCCGCTCCTCGACGCCGGTTGGATCCGTATGTTGCAGGGCGGCCCATGACGCTGCCGTCTGCATTAAGTGTCTGATCGAACAAAACACGTTATACGGATTCCGGTGGATATGCACGAACTTGGCATCGGGAAATACTTCCAACAGGCGACGGATGCGGGCGGTATGGCAAGGGGATTTCAGCACCAGCCCGCGGCCATGCTTGTACGTCAGCTTTTGCACGAACCAGTACAGGGTCGCCTGCCACCGCTCGATTTCAACATGGCTGCAGTTACGCAGTGTGATGAATCGGTCATAGTACGCCGCGCGGCGCGGAAAGGCCCAACCCATCAGAGGCGAAAGTTGCGTCAGACAATTGAGAGCAAACTCGTCCTCCTGCGGCTCGTGCATCGACATTTTCACATTGTCTTGCAATCGCTTGTCAGGAATCATCCAGTCCACAAAAGGCGCGTTGAACCACATCGTGGTCAAAAACGAGTGCGGAAAGAGCGCTTCGTACGAGGTCGGAGCGGCCAGCCGCGCGTCGCGCGCCAAAAGATTGTGCAGGTGCGTCGTGCCGCTCCGCCAGATGCCCAGAATGAACAGCGGCGGCGCGGGCTTGATGGCTCGAATGGCGGCGTCGTATCGCCACCGCTCCCAAAGGCTGAACAGCGAATTCTGCACGCACCCACCCGTAATTAACGCCGCCCGCAACCAGTAGGGCGGATCGACAACGAAGTCGTTGTCTCGCAACATCCTGAACCAATCGCCCAGCGTCGGCCCACACAAAATCCCGGGACCAAACCGAGACACGAACAATTCACGCCACGACATGGGAAAGACCTTCGGCTGTTACATAAGCGAGTGATGCGGGCCTATCTTTACCACTCACCACTCACCTGACGGGGCGAAGCCGCAACCAATCCCCTCCGCAGTGGCAGTGAGTCCTTAGACCAATTCTTTGATCGGCTTTATGCCGGGATCGACGAGGTATTGTGGGCGGCCGCGGAAGTCGAAGAGGCGGGGAGAGGTGGCGAGGTTGATGCCGAGGTTGTGGTAGAGGGTGGCGTGGATTTCTTCGAAGGTGACGGGGCGGGATTCGGGTTCGCCGCCGAGGCGGTCGGTGGTGCCGATGGTTTGGCCGGTTTTTAGGCCGCCGCCGGCCATCAGCGCGCAGGAGACGCGGGGCCAGTGGTCGCGGCCGGCGTCTTTGTTGATTTTGGGCGTGCGGCCGAATTCGCCCCAGGCGATGACGGTGCAATCGTCGGCGAGGCCGCGGTCGTGCAGGTCTTCGACGAGGGCGGAGACGGCTTTGTCGAAGATGGGGAGTTCGTCTTTCGCGTTTTTGAAATTCTGGCCGTGCCAATCCCAGAAGCTGTAGTTGACGGTGACGACGCGGACGCCCGCTTCGATCAGCCGGCGGGCGAGGAGCAGATTTTGCGGGACGCGGGGGGCACCGTCCCCTTTGGGCTTGCTGGGGTCGTAGTGGCCGTAGCGGTCGCGGGTTTTTTGGTCTTCTTGCGTGATGTCGAGGGCGGCGAAGAATTCGGAGCTGGTGAGGATGCCCATCGCGCGCTGCGTGAAGGTGTCGAGGCCTTCCATCGTACGGCTGCCGTCCCATTGGCGGCGATATTGATCGACCGAGGAGAGGAGGGCGCGACGGTCGCCGAGGCGGTCAGCCGTGATGCCTTGGAGGACGAGATCGCCCTTGCCTTCGCCCATGGGACGGAAGGCGTTGTGGCCAAGGCCGAGGAAGCCGGCGCTGGGTTCGTTGTAGGGCTTGTGCTGTGTGACGTAGGCGAGGCTGACGAATGGCGGCATGCCGGGGAGGACGGGGCCTTGGAGTCGCGAGGAGGAGGAGCCGATGTGGGGCCAGCCGCCGGCGGGGGCGTTTTGGCTGAGGTGGCCGGTGAAGCATTGATAGCCGGCGTGATCGTCTTTGCAGCCGACGACGGTGCGGATGGGGACGAGCTTGTCCATGCTGCGGGCGATGTTGGGGAGTAGCTCGCAGACTTCGATACCTGGGACGGCAGTTTTGATGGGGTTGAATTCGCCGCGGATTTCGCTGGGGGCGTCGGGCTTGAGGTCGTACATTTCCTGATGCGGCGGGCCACCGCAGAGGAAGATCATGATGAGGGATTTGTGGCGTTTGGTTCCCTCGCTTACGCGTCGGGTTGGTGTTTGGGGTTTGGTGTTGTCGTAGGCGGTGGCGCTTTCGAGGGCGAGGAGTTGGGCGAGGGAGAGGCCGCCGAGTCCGAGGCCGCCGATGCGGACGAAATCGCGGCGGGAGATACCGTCACAGTGGTGGCGGGCAGATTTGGGGCCGAGAAGCGTTAGCATCTGGTTTGCTCGCAAGAGGTTAGGAGCGGTGGGGTAGTTGAGTGTAGCAGTGGGAGGGGGTGGGTTTCAATTGTTGTGGTTTTGGGGCGGGTCGGTCATAATGGGTAAGTCCTGATTCGGTTCGCCCTAAAGAGGTGGAGCGACGGGAAGCCCGCCTTGATTGCAGTGTTCAACACTGTCCCACCGTCCTGGTGCATTGCTGCTAGCGCTTATGCACCCTACAGGGTTACGCCATGCGCGTGTGTTCTCGCTTGATTAACGCGTTTTTTGTTTTCGCGGTTGTTGCATCGGCGGCTGGGCGTGCGGATGCCGAGCCGGGGGTGGCGGTGAGTCCGGCGAAGTTGGAGTTGGCGGGGAACTTTTCTCGCGCGCAGTTGTTGGTGGCGAAGGGGGTGAAGGAAGGCGCGGCGGCACAGAATGATGATTTGACGGGGCGGGCGATTTATCAATCGTCGGATACGGCGGTGGTGGCAGTGACGCCGGCGGGAGAGTTGTTGGCGAAGGGGAATGGGGAAGCGGTGGTGACGGTGGCGGTGGATGGTGAGAGTGTGAACGTGCCGGTGACGGTGCGTGGGGTTGAGTCGCAGCCGTTGGCCGGGTTCACGCGGGACATTCGGCCGATTTTGAATAAGGCGGGGTGCGCGATGGCGGCGTGTCATGCGGCGCAGCATGGGAAGGGGGGCTTCAAGCTGTCGGTGTTTGGCTTTGAGCCGGAGAAGGACCGGGATGCGATGGCTCGTGATGCGTTGTCGCGGCGGGCCGATTTTGTGGAGCCGGAGAAGAGTTTGCTGGTGCTGAAGCCGACGATGCAAACGCCGCACGCGGGGGGCAAGCGACTGGAGAAAGGGAGCGTCGATTATCAGATTTTTCTGGCGTGGATTGCCGCGGGAGCGCCGGCACCGAAGAAGGACGATGCGGAGGTGGTGAAGCTGGAGGTGAGTCCGCCGCAGCGAGTGGGGCGGGCGGGGCTGACGCAGCAGTTGCAAGTGTTGGCGACGTATTCGGATGGGGCGCGGCGCGATGTGACGGCGTCGGCCAAGTATGACTCGCTAGATGATGGCGTGGTGCGCGTGACGCCGGCCGGCTATGTGACGGCGATCGGCAAAGGGCAGGGCGCGGTGATGGTGCGGTACGAGGGGCAGGCGGGGATCAGTCTGATTGTGGTGCCGTATGCGGAGCAGGTGAATCTGGCGGAGTGGAAGAGCCAGAATTTTATCGATGAGTTGGCGGTGGTGAAGTTTCGCGAGCTGGGAATCGAGCCGTCGCCGCTGTGTGACGATGCGACGTTTGTGCGGCGGGCTTATCTCGATGCGATTGGGACACTGCCGACGGCGGAGGAGACGCGGGCGTTCTTGGCGTCTGAAGAGGCAGAGAAGCGGGTGAAGTTGGTGGATCGGTTGTTGGGGCTGAGTTCCGAGGCGTCGGAGAACAAGTTCAACGATGCGTATGCCGCGTGGTGGGCGCTGAAGTGGTCGGATTTGTTGCGGAACAACAGCACGGATCTGGGCGAGCAGGGGATGTGGGCGATGCACAACTGGATTCGCCAGTCGCTGCTCGCCAATAAATCGTTCGATAAGTTTGTGCGGGAGTTGATCACAGCGAGGGGCTCGATTTATACGAACGGGCCGGCGAATTATTATCGCGTGCATAAAGATTCGTCGATGCTGGCGGAGGCGACGGCGCAGCTTTTCCTGGGCGTGCGGATTGAGTGTGCGAAGTGCCATCATCACCCGTTCGAGAAGTACAGCCAAGACGATTACTATGGGCTGGCGGCGTTTTTCGCTCGCACGGGAACGAAGAACAGCGAGGAGTTTGGGCTGTTTGGCCGCGAGCAGGCGGTGATCGTGCGCGATAGTGGTGATGTGAAGAGCCCGCGGACGAATCAGGTGCTGCAGCCGCGGCCGCTGGATGGGAAGACAGTCGATCATCCGTTTGATCGGCGGATTCCGCTGGCGGATTGGTTGACCGATAAGCACAACGAGCAGTTTGCTCGCAGCGTGGCGAATCGTTATGTCGGTTACTTGCTGGGACGCGGCCTGGTGGAGCCGATTGATGATTTGCGTTCGACGAATCCGGCGACGAACCCGCCGCTGCTCGATGCGCTGGCGCGGCATTTTGCGGAAGGTGGATTCGATCTGAAACAACTTATTCGCGTGATCATGACTTCGCGGCTGTATCAACTTGATTCGCAGCCGACGGAGGCGAACGCGGCGGACGACAAGTTTTATAGCCACTTTGAGGTGAAACGGATGCCGGCGGAGGCGCTGATCGACGCGATCGACCGCGTGACGGAGATTCCGACGAAGTATCGGAACTTGCCGCTGGGGACGCGGGCGATTGAGTTGCCCGATGCGGAGTATCCTGACTATTTTCTCAATACGTTCGCGAAACCGCGGCGGGCGAGTGTGTGTGAATGCGAGCGGGCACCCGATCCGAGCCTGGCGCAGGCATTACACACGCTGAACGGCGATGTGGTGGCGCTGAAGATTAAGGACGCGAAGGGCCGTGTTTCAAAACTCGTCACCGCGAAGAAGCCGCAGGATGAGATCGTGGAAGAGCTTTATCTGGCTGCTTTGTCGCGGTTGCCGAGTGATGAAGAGCGGCAGGCAAGCCGAGAACTGTTAGCCGACTCGAAGAGTGAGACGGAGTTTTATCAGGACTTGCTGTGGGCGCTGCTCAACTCGAAGCAGTTTTTGTTTGTGCGGTAGGTATCGTTTTCTGGATTTAACACAGAGACACAGAGGCACGGAGCCACAGAGAACAAACCAATGAATACTTGTCAGAAAAGCTTCGGTCTGGTCATTGCGGCGACATTGATTGAGATTTGTAGCGATCAGTTGTTGTTGGCCCAGACGGCGTATCCCATGCTGATGAGCACGAAGCCGGTGGCGGTGCAGGTGGGGACGACGGCGGAGGCGGTGGTGGGCTCGCGGTATTCGCTGGCGGGGGCGTATCAGGTGCTGGTGAGCGGACAGGGGGTGAAGGGGGAGGTGGAGGCTCGCGAGGCGAAGTCGGAGGATGCGAAGAAGCCGCTGGAGAAGCTGAAGGTGAAGTTTGCGGTGGCGAAAGATGCTCAGCCGGGAGTGAGGGATTTCCGGATTGCGACGCCGACGGGAGTGAGCACGGTCGGGCAGGTGGTGGTTGTGCTCGATCCGGTGATTGCGGAAGCGGCGGGGAACGATACGGTCGAGAAGGCTCAGGAGATTACGTTACCGGCGGCGGTGTGTGGGGCGATCGAGAAGAATGAGGACGTCGATTATTTTCGCTTTCACGTGAATGCGGGGGAGGTTTTGACATTTCGCTGCCGTTGCGCTCGCTTGGAAGACCGCATTCACGATTTGCAGACGCACGCCGATCCGATCATGACATTGCGGCGAGCCGACGGTAGCACTTTGGCTCTCGCGGAAAATCGGCATTATTTGGCCGATCCCTCGCTGGCTTCTCGTTTCGACCAGACGGGCGATTATCTGTTGGAGGTGCGCGATATTCGCTATCAGGGAAATCAGTATTGGGAATATTGCCTCGAAATCAGCGGGCGGCCGCTGGTCGAAACGGTTTATCCGCTGACGGTGGCGGCGAAGCAGACGGAATCGTTGGAGTTGGTCGGAGAATTGGTTGGCAATGAACCGGTAACGCGTTGGCCGGTGCCGACTCTAACGCCCGGAATTCATGCGTTTGAGTTGCCGCTGGTTAGTGGCGTGACGAATCCAGTGTCGGTGGTTGTTTCCGATTTGCCGCTGGTGCGCGAAACGGATGCCGCAAACGACCTTGTTCTCGGCGCGCAGCTTGTGGCGGTGCCGAGCGGCATCAACGGCCGCATCGACCGCGAAGCGGATGTGGATTGCTTTGTGTTCGAGGCAAAGAAAGGGGAGGCGTTGTCGGTGGAAGTCGTCGCTCGCCGGGCGCAGTCGGCGCTGGATGCGACCATTCGCATTATCGATGAGAAAGGGAAGCAGCTTGTTCTGAACGACGACCTGCGGCTGGGCAAGCGAAACCACGCCGATTCGTGGATTGAAAATTGGGCCGCGCCCGCTGATGGCAAGTACGTGATCGAAATTCGAGATGTGCATCTGCGGGGCGGAGCGATGTATCCCTATTTCATCAAGCTCACGCGGAGCGAGCCATATTTTGAGCTGTATCTCGATTCGGATAAGACGCTGGTCACGCCGGGTGGCTCGGCGGCGCTGTTTGTGCGTATTGAGCGAAAGAATGGCTTCACGGGTGAAGTGCAGTTGGCCGTGGATGGGTTGCCGTCTGGCATTATGGCGTCGTGCGGGAAAATTCTGGCCGACAAGGGGCAGGATGGCTGCATCGTGTTAGCGGCTGATGCGGACGCGAATTTGCAAGTGGCGAATATTCGGATCACGGGAACGGCAGTGAACAAGACCGCCGCCAGCAGCGAGCAAAATTTGGCCGCGGTGGCAACTAGCTATCAAGAAATCTATCTACCTGGCGGCGGGCGCGGACATTGGCCGGTGGCGACGCACACGCTGGCTGTCGCCGACCCGGCTGATATTCGCGGCGTCTCGCTGAGCACTTACGACGTGACGCTGAAACCCGGTGAATCGAAGAAAATCGAGATCACGATCGATCGCTCGCCGGGTATTAACGTGAACGTGACGCTCGACATGCTGATGCGGCATTTGAACACGACGTACGCCAACACGCTGCCGCCGGGCGTGACGGTGAACGACAAAGATGCCAAGTCGTTGCTCTCGGGGAATGCCAGCGAAGGTTATCTGACGCTCACCGCGGCAAAGGACGCACCGCCGTGTGAGGAGCAGCAATGCGTGGTTGTTGCGCACGTGGCCCTGAACTTCGTGATGAAGTGGACCTATGCCAGCCGGCCGGTGACGGTGCGGGTGCTGCCAAAAGATAATTGACAGTGGGCAGTTGACAGATGTGGTACAGGATTTCAAGGATGGCGGGGGTGTGATATTCTGACGGCTCATTCGCACCCATAGCTCAATTGGATAGAGCATCGGTCTTCGGAACCGAAGGTTGTAGGTTCGAGCCCTACTGGGTGTACTTTGCTACGTAAGGACTTACGTCGAGCGACCGATGGGTGTGATCGAAAAGTGTACCCATTAAAACATGGGTACAGGTGAGGAGCAGCTTATTTTTCGGGCTCCGTTTTCTCTTGGGGCAGGTCCGCCTTCAAGAGCTCTTTCAACGCGGCGGCTTCCTTCTGGATATCGCCCGGGGCATAGTGTCGCCGGGTCGTTTCCCAACTCGAATGTCGCAGCACGCGGCAGATGATCGTTGGTGGTACTCCGGCGTCGAGCAGCCTCTCACCACAGGAACGGCGAAGGTCATGGGCACTGGCGTATTTCGCCGGTTTCTTGGTGGTCGGATCAGCGAGGCGAACCACAATGTTGGCTTTTTCGCCGATTCGGGAAATGATCTTTCCCACCCACTCGGCGTCAGGCCGGTCGAAGCTGGCTTCTCGGCCTCTCTTTAGCTCCAGGGACATGGGACTAAACACCCAATCCTGTCGCTGTTCCTGGGGCGTTTCCAAAAGAAGCTTCTCGAACCACGGCAAAAGTGGGATCGACTCCTCGGTGGCATTTTTCTGCATCGCGTGTGGAATGTGCAGTACCGGATGACGGCTCTCATGCCAGGTCGGCATGATCATGGACGGATTGCTCCACGACACGTGCATCAACTCGTCCATTCGTAGACCCGAGTCCCATAGCCCTCGCAGGACGTATTTCCACGACGTGGCCGCTTTTTCACCCACGACAGGTGCGACTGCGGCAAGCATCAGCTTAAATTCATCGGCGGTCAGCGGCCTTCCCTTCATGGCCTTAAACTTCGCAACCTTGATCCGCCGAATCCTCGGGGCCTCCGGGAGCCAGCCCTGAAAGTGAGCCCAGTTGAGTGCCGCAAGCACCGCTGCCATGTAGGTCTTGACGGTGTATGGTGAGCGAGGCCGATTTTCTCTTGATTCGGCCCCCGCAAGAAGTCGGGCCTGAAGCCGATGCAGTGTGTCCGTAACAGCGAGATCACCCAGTTTCTTCGGCCTCATGATTCGCTCGGCAATGTCGAGCCGGCTCTCCGCATCGATGGAGGACTTCGTACCGAGCGTCGCCAGTTGGAGTGTTCGGTATTCCTCGCGGAAGTCGCTCCATGGCATGTCGGGTCCAACTATTTTTGGCGATGGAGGAGTGGGCTTAAGTCCGAGCAATAAGCGGGCCTCCAGTTCTCGTTTTTGCGAGCATGCGTCAGCCTCGTTACGGCTTCCCACTGAGATGCGAACTTCCTTGTTCTTCTGAGGGCACCGATAGCGGAGCTGGTAGGCGTGTGGCTCCCTTGTGGTGGTGTTCGTATCCCTTGGACAGGGGACACCTTCGCTCGGGGGCCACACTTCCTCAAGTTAATTCTCTGTGTCGTAAGTCCCGACACAGTCGCAGCTTGTGGCTCAAAAGACTGTCCAAAATAGGCTTAGCTGCCAGGGCGCGGAGATTCCCGCGGGAAGTGCCACAGGCCGGTCGCCGAGGGCTGTCGGGAGCGCTGGGCAAGAGGGCGGAAAAGGAGTCCGCCAACGAAAAAACGCCCAAGCCGGACCTGGGCGCTATCAGACGATTCGCGTCGTGTTCGAGTCGTATTTCCAACTGACTAGCTTGGTGGGCGACAAGAACACGACAATCGCTCGTCTGCGGAAATTGCTGTTT
>JANNTN010000385.1:0-9260 GCA_031394445.1 Anatilimnocola sp. | reverse complement strand
CATTAAGACCGACGACAGGAATGAATGACTAATGACTAATGACGAATGACCAAGCACCAATGACCAATTGACAATTGACAATTGAGGGAGAATTTTCATGCGGAAGAACTTGATGGCGGCGAGTTGGGGGATTTTGATTTTGCTGACGACGACGATGGTTGCGGCGGATAAGCCCAACCTGGTTATTTTTTATGCGGATGATCTGGGCTGGGGCGAAACGGGTTGTTTTGGCTGCAAAGATATTCCGACGCCGAATATTGATGCGCTGGCGGCGAATGGAGTGCGGTTCACGCAGGGTTATGTGGCGGCGACGTATTGCAGTCCGTCACGGGCCGGTTTGATGACGGGGCGCTATCCCACACGGTTTGGGCACGAGTTCAACAGCGTGGCGAACGTGACGGGCTTGCGGCTGGATCAGAAGACGCTGGCGGACCGGCTGAAGCCGCTGGGCTATTCCACGGCGTGCGTGGGAAAATGGCACTTGGGGAGAAGTTCGGAGTATCTGCCAACCAAACGGGGTTTCGACGAGTTTTTTGGCACGCTGGCCAACACGCCCTTCTTCCATCCGACCAATTTCGTGGATTCGAGGATTTCGGATGACGTGCGCGCGATCACCGACGACAAGTTTTATACGACCGATGCCTACGCCGAGCGCTCGCTCGACTGGATCGAGAAGAATCGCGATAAGCCAAAATTTTTGTATTTGCCGTTCAACGCGCAGCACGCGCCGCTCGAAGCGCCGCCGGCTTATTTAGACAAGTTCAAGAGCATTGGCGATGAGAAGCGGCGAATTTTCGCGGCGATGATGTACGGCATGGATGAGGCGATTGGCAAAGTGCAGCGGAAAATTCGTGAGATTGGCCAGGAAGACAACACGATTTATTTCTTCATTGGCGACAACGGCGGCCCGACGGAGAGTACGACTTCGCAAAACGGCGGGCTGCGTGGCTTCAAGATGACGACGTTTGAAGGCGGGCCGCGCGTGCCGTTCATCGCGCAGTGGAAAGCTAAATTTCCCGCCGGCAAGGTGTATGACTTGCCGGTGATGAATCTTGACGTTTTGCCGACTGCCGTGGCAGCGGCTGGCGGCAAGCCAGAAGCGTCGTGGAACTTGGATGGGGTCGATTTACTTCCCTATGTGACCGGTACGAACAAGGCTCGTCCGCACGAGACGATGTATTGGCGTTATGGGCCGCAGTGGGGCGTGCGGCATGGTGATCACAAGCTGGTGGTTTCTCGCGGCGGTAGTGGTCAGCCCGAGCTTTATAACCTGGCGGCTGATCTGGCCGAGTCGAAGGATTTAGCCGCGGCGCAGCCTGACAAGGTGAAGCAGTTGCAGGCGCTTTATACCGCTTGGAGCGCGGAGCAGGCCGAGCCGAGCGCGCCGGATTCTCCGGCGGGGAAGGCGAAGAAGGGGAAAAACAAGGCGAAGGCCGGAAAGTGAGCGGCAAAGCTGATTAATAGCGAAGCGGAGCTTCGGGACGTGGGTTCCCAAGCGGGAGCTTGGGAACCAGGAAAAAAATGTTGGCTGGAGACGCGACCTTATGTACGAAGGCGCGTTGGAAGAGGGATTGAGGGGCGACGGTACTTGGTTCTGGCGAGCACTGGCGGGAGGCCAGTGGCACACGAACGAGCCCAGAGAGACGTGATGCTAGCTGCCGAAGCGCGTGGTGAGAGATTGGGGATTGGCGACATCAGTAGCAGTTTGGCTGAGCTTAGTGCTAGCTCGGGGGCCGATGAGGGTAACTCCGGCGACGACGACGAGCGATAAGAGCGAGGCGACGACGGCGTATTGAACGAATGAGACTCCCCGGCGGATTTTGCGGCGTGCCATCGAATGCTCCTTGGTTACGGCGAGAATATGCGATATCAGCGGTGATTTACAGAAAAAGTACGTCATTTGCCGGCTGACGGGTCGGTGAGTGAGGCCGCGCCGACTGTCGTGGTCTGGCAGGCGGCTGCATATTCGGCAATTTCGCTAAATTCGCACGGCTGAATCGACAATCGCATTGCCTGCGTTGGCTGCCGTCGGTACTGTTTGCGGCGGTGATGCGCCCTAATGCTCCAACTCTGAGTGGGCTGGGCCGCTGCGTGCGGTCGAGCTGTGTGTGGCCGCTCGCGATGGCGGTTGTGGGCGCTTGCGCGCCGATTCATCCCGCTGGGTCGATGAAGCCGTCGAATGCTTTGCCCGCGGCACGGCTGGCACCGGATGCGGTGGTGATGGACCTCGCGTTTGCTTCGCTGCGCGGGGCGGAGGCGAACGCCTATACCGACATTTGGAAGGCTGCGGACGAGCAGTCGTTACCGACGGAATTGCGGCGCAGTCTGGCGACGAACGGATTGCGGGTGGGCATTTTTGGCCAGCAGTTGCCGGAAGAATTGCGAACGATCTTGGATGCGAAGCCGCGGCTTTTGGAGAGCATTAGCCAAGGGAACGCGGACGAGTTGGAATTGGACGGCGGGCGGCAACACATGCCGCTACGGGCCGGGCACCGCTCGATCGTGAAAGCGTCTAATGTGTTCGAGAATCTGCCGGTGCTGATCAGCGAAGATGGCGCGGTGCGGGGGCAGCAATTAAAGGATGCACGGTGCGTGTTTTCGCTGAAGGCGCATCCGCTGGGGGATGGCCGGGTGAAAGTGGTGCTGACTCCCGAGATCGAGCATGGCGAGACGAAGACGCGGTGGATGGGGAGCGAAGGGATGATGATTCAGCAGACGGGACAGGAACGGCTGGTGCTGGATCGCTTGCAGTGGGAGGTGGTGCTGCGTCCCGGCGAATCGATGCTGGTGAGCGGCACGCCGGATAATCGCGGGCTGGGCGAGTACTTCTTTTCGCAAAATAGCGGCGGGAACCCCCACCGGCGGCTGCTACTCTTGCGATTTGCCCAGACGCAATTCGACGATTTGTTTACGCGGGAGCAAACATCCGCCCCACTGGCGACTCCTGGGGAGTAGTGTTTCCCCTTGCGCGGCGTGGTGTCGCTGGGCAGGCGGTGAGCCATTGCGAGCGCGGAAAATCCGCCCGATAATCCGGCTGTGCGTTCGCTTTTCGCGCTTCGTCTATCGATTTGTCCGGGGAATTTCCATGTCGCTCGTACCGCTTCGCAAGGTTTTGGATCACGCCGCTGCAAATGGCTATGGCGTGGCCGCGTTCAATGTTAACAACATGGAGCAGATTCAGGCGATCATGGAAGCGGCGAAGGAGACGGATTCGCCGGTGATCATTCAGGCCTCGCGCGGGGCGCGGACCTATTCGCAGGACGCGTATTTGAAGCACTTGATGTTGGCGGCCGCGGAGTTGTATCCGGAAATTCCGACCGTGATGCACCAAGACCACGGCAACAGTCCGGCGACTTGTGCCAGCGCGATCGCGAACAATTTTACGAGCGTGATGATGGATGGCTCGCTGAAGGAAGATGGCAAGACACCGGCCGACTATGACTACAACGTGCGCGTCACGGCGGAAGTGGTGAAGCTGGCGCATCCGAAAAATGTCTCGGTCGAAGGGGAGCTGGGTTGCTTGGGCTCGCTGGAGAGCGGCCACGGTGAAGCTGAGGATGGTCACGGGGCCGAAGGGCAACTATCGCGCGATCAATTGCTCACCGATCCCGACGAAGCGGAAGATTTTGTGCGGAAAACGGGCGTCGATGCACTGGCGGTGGCGATTGGCACCAGTCACGGCGCGTACAAGTTCACCCGCAAGCCCGATGGCGAAGTGCTGGCGATGGATCGGATCGAGGCGATTCATAAGAAGCTGCCGAATTGCCATCTGGTGATGCACGGTAGCTCATCGGTGCCGCAAGAACTGCAAGATGAGTTGAGGAAGTATGGCGGAGAGATGAAGCAGACGTGGGGCGTGCCGGTCGAAGAGATTCAGCGCGGGATTAAATTTGGGGTGCGGAAGATTAATGTCGATACGGACTGCCGAATTGCCATCACGGCCGCGATTCGGAAGGTGCTGATGTCCACGCCGGAAAAGTTCGACCCGCGCGACTATTTGAAGCCGGCTCGCGAGGCGATGAAGAAGGTATGCATCGCGCGGATGACGGCGTTTGGCCAGGCAGGTAACGCCAGCAAGCTGCGGGCGGCTGGGTTATAGGGCGATTTGAGTTGTTAGCGCGATGCGAATGAAGGTGCATTGCGCGGCGCTTATGCACCCTACAACTGAAGGCAGCAACCGCCTCAGAAATTCCAATCGATCGACTGCCCGTCGCCGATGTTGCCTAATTGCCGGAAAGGATCGCGCCCAATGTTGTAGCTGATGTTGCGCACGGAGCCGTCGCACAGCACAATATTAAACACCGACGAGTGGGCACTGCCGTACACCTGTAGGTTGGCCTGCGTCTTGTTATCGACCCGTGGAGGAAAGTAGTTGGCGTGGGAAGAACGGAAATGATCGTTGTTGAATCCGACGTACAGGTTTTCGTTGTCGGCGGCATCGTTGCCCAGAATCCAGCCGTTGGGATTGAGGAATTTCTCGCCGACCATGATCGTCTGCGAGGTTCCGTCCGTTATCTGGGCCATCCGTACTCTGCTGCAGGCATAGGAGATGCCTGTGTACGTGCGTGGACCATTTGCCGTTCCCGCGGGCACGTTCTCCGGCGGCGCAGGTGACGCCGCGTTGAGGTTGGGAGGGCCTAAATTGTATTCGTTCCACTGCTGGTCGCCGCAGTTGACCGCGTAGTCGGTCTTGGCCCCTAACTCCACGGCTTCGAAATTCAGCCGCGCAGTGGAAGTGATGGGATACACTCCCGCCTTGCGCCGCGAGGGGCAGTTGTAAAACTTCACTGGCGTAGCCACCATCCGCGCTAAGTCGTCTCGCTTCGGCTGCCCGACCTTGCCTGCTGCAATGTCGTAGATTGCCTTTTGCTCGACGAAGGGCAGGATATTGAAAGCCCAGCCTCCCGGTTGCATCACGCCTTGTCCGGCATCCGGATCACCCACCCAAGACCATCCCCAGCCTCCGGTGGGCAAGTGCTGAAAAGTGTCGTTGTGGTTATGAAACGCCAGTCCAATTTGCTTGAGATGATTCTGACATTGCATTCGCCGGGCCGACTCGCGGGCTGCTTGAACAGCCGGCAAGAGCAGGGCCACGAGGACGCCGATGATCGCAATCACGACGAGCAATTCCACGAGCGTGAAACCTCTGCCGCGAGGGAACCGAGCACGAGAACTGCAAGACATGCGCGAATTCATAACGATACCGCTAAAACAGCGGTTCTCCCCAATCAGAACTCTATTCGCGGGCCGGCTGAATGTGGCCGAACACGGTGAGAACTCACCAACCGCGAAATCCCCCCAAAACACGTTTTCAGCCTACCGGCTGTGAAAATAATCTTCAAGCGTCTGGAAAGAAGTTTGTCATTTTGGCTGTGGCTTAGTGGTTGATCGTCGAGCGTTCGGACAGGTGGAACCAGGGAATCGGTTATGCGGCTGGTGACGATAGTGCCATCGCACTTTTGGTGGATTTTGGCCGCAAGTAGGGACATGTGGCGAGTGCCAGTGGGCGGAATCGGCGTAGGGTTTGGGAATGGAAATGCCCCGTTTGGCTGCAGTTGGCGGCGGGGAGGAATTTTGCGGGCGACCCTTTTTCGCGGCGTGAGAATATGGCCAATCCGATGTATTTCGAACAAGACACGGTTTTTCGGCAGGGTGGCAATTTTGCGGCGGTGGAAGGTCAGCCGGGGGGGGAGCAGCAGTTTTTCTCGCAGATCGTGTGCGAGGAGGATTCTGTGGTAGCGGGCGAGGAAGAGCAGTCGCTGGAGAAGCTGTTTGAGGAGAAGCGGGAGTTTCCGCGGATTCCGTTTCGCGGCCGGGCGATGGCGGTGATTTTTCCGGCGGCGGATGATTTGGGGACGGGGACGATCGAGGACTCCGAAGTTGTCACATGCGATTTGTCGCGCGGCGGCGTCAGCATTTTGCATAAGACGAAATTGGTGCCGGGCCAGCAGTTGATGTTGATGCTCAACGAATCGATGCAATTGGCCGAGGTGCGATGGTGCTGCCGCGTGTGGGACGGGCTGTATGTTGTCGGCTGCCGCATCGACGAGACGCGGGCATGCGATGTCGATCAGCAGATTGCGGCGATCGATGTGGTGATTAGCAATGAGGAATTTTGGGCGGATGCAATGGACGAGTCGTAGCGCGGCGAAGCCGCAGAGTGGCAGAGGTCGGAAGTCAGAGGTCAGAGTAAACTTGGGGGCATGGAGAGCGCCCCGATCAATACGCCTGCGTTCTTGTTGTGGGCGATTGAATATTCTTGCCCGATTCGCGGGTTTCAGAATGGTTCGGACCCGGACCATACCGAGCGGCAGTTGCGCGCGGCGATGGCGTTGAGTGCGGCGCGGCGCGAGGGGCGAGTGCTGGAAGGTTATTGCGTCGATCCGCCATTGGGATTTCGGATTGAGGAAGCGCTGGCGATTTATGGCGGGTTGGAGATGGTGGAGCGGACGTGCGGAGGGTGTTCGGCGAATGGGCTGGCACGGATGTGGCCGGGGGAGTTGGCGGGTTGTGTGAGAATGTTCGTGTTGCCGGAGGATGAGGGGGATTTTTATCGGCGGGTGGGTGAGGCGATCGAACAAGCAGGTTTGGCGGAGGAGTGTTCGAGGTTGTTTCCAAGCGCGCAGCCGCGATGGAATGGGTTTTGGGTGTCGTCGCCGTTGGCGTTTGATCAAGTGGGCTTCTTGGCGAATGTTTTGGGCGCAATCGAGAGCGATGCCAATCTCGGTGCGCAACTGACGGAGTTGCAGGCTGGATTGTGTGCGGCGCGCGATAATCGGTTGCCGTTTCATGCGAGTTTTTATCCGCGCGGCTCTGTGGAGGGGAATTGGTGGCGACTCGTTCCGCACTGCGTGCGCTGCAAAGCGGATTGGAAGGCGAATGGCCGCGGCCGATGCGATGTTTGTGGTTATGAAGGGCATCCCGCGCCGGAGAAAAAGCGACGGGCGCGGGGGAGGCGGCCGTACTTGCCGCTAGAGCGGTTGATGGGCGAGGGGGCGGCGGATTTTTTGGCGCGGTATGAGGCAAGGAAATAGATCCCTGGTGAGTCGTGCTGGTTGGCGAAGCGCTCACTTTCTGTGAGCCGATGTTTGTCCGTTTTTTGTAAGTGTGTGATGTGAAAGGGGTTCGGCTGATTGGAGAATTTTGCTAGCGCTCACAGTGAGCAGTTAGTGAGCGGTTAGGGAGGCTGGAGTGAGGAGTTAGTGAGCGATTAGTGAGGTTGGGTGAGCGGTTAGGGAGGGGTGAGCACACAGTTCAAAGTTCAAAGTTTGGGGAGTGCGCGCAATGGGGGTGATTCCTCACGCTGAGGCGCGGAGGCCGCGGAGTAAGGAGCGAAGTTGGTCGCCCAATATCTATATTGCAATCTGCGCGAAAAACCGGGCGAGAATTGCTAAGTTTTTTTGGTTGGCGCGGGGCAGGGTCAGCGGAGGGTGCTTACGAGCAGGGGCGGTTCTTGGCGACGAGGCGGGAGGCTTGGGTAGTGTGTGGAGAGGGTGGAGGCTGGAGACGAGAAGATCGATGGCTATCTAGCCGCGTTGGCGGGGGACCTGTCGGGCCTTCGGCCCTCAGGGAGATGTAATGGGGAACGTGAACCTGGGACTGAAGTCCCAGGCTGTATTCCTGTGCCGCTTCGCGGCGAGAGACAGTGCCTCGGGGCGCGTGGAAGTGTTCGTTTTGAGACTCAGGGGGCGAACTTGTAAGTAATCCTTACAAGTTACGTCAGTTGTCAAGGAATCCTTGACAACTCACCTTTGCGGCGTGAAATTCCGCCCCGTTGGGGCTTGTTTGTTGGTTTGGGGATTGGTGACCCAGGGCGTTGCCCTGGGCTGACGAAGGTTGACCCGTTGGGGCAAGGAGATGGGGAGCGGGTTGGGGCTGGTGGGGCGATGAGGAGTGGTGCTTGGCCAAAGACGCGATCCGGGGGTTTTCGCTGCGCTCGACCCCCGGCTAATATCTGAAATCCCTTCGGGATGGCGAATACTGGACGCTCAGCACTTCTTGGTGTCGTACAGGGCGGCGATTTGGGTGGAGTAGTGGTGGGAGATTTGCTGGCGGCGGAGGGTGAGTTTGGGGGTGAGGAGGCCGGAGTCGATGGTGAAGGGGTGTTCGAGGAGGAGGAATTGGCCGACTTGCTCGTGGGGGGAGACGTTGGCGAGGCGGTGGTTGATGTGGGTGCGGTAGAGGGCGAGGATTTGGGGGTGGGTGAGGGCGTCGGTTGGTGAGAGAGCGGCGAGGCCGAGGTTTTGCTCTTCGGTTTTGAGCGTGTCGGGGTTGGGGACGATGAGGGCGGAGAGGTAGGGCTTGCCGTCGCCGACGATCATGGCTTGGAGGATGAGGGGGTCTTCGGTGAGGAGGCTTTCGAGATAGACGGGGGCGATGTTTTTGCCGCCAAGGGTGACGAGGATTTCTTTTTTGCGGCCGGTGATGTAGAGGAAGCCGTCGGCGTCTTGGCGGCCGAGGTCGCCGGTGGCGAGCCAGCCGTCTTCGATCACGTCGCGCGTGGCGGCGTCGTTTTTGTAGTAGCCGGGCATGACGTGGGGGCCGCGGGTGAGGATTTCGCCATCGGGGGCGATGCGGACTTGGACGCCGGGAATGGGCCGGCCGCAGGAGCCGCGGCGGAAGTGCGCTGGCGTGGAAATCGTGATGACCGGCGAGGATTCGGAGAGGCCGTAGCCTTGCAGGAGCAACACGCCCTGGCCATGAAAATAGTCGTAGAGGTGGTCGGGGAGGGCGGCACCGCCTGCGCAGCAGCGCTGGATCGCGCCGCCGAGCGCGGCGCTGAGTGCGCCCGGATTGTCTTGCTTGCCGCTGGCGCAGAGGCCGCGATAGAGCTTGTCGTAAAAATAGGGCACGCCGTTGATGCAAGTGGGATGGACCGCCTGGCAATCGGCGAGGACCGTTTCGCGCGATTCTGCGAGGGCAAGGCGGGACCCCTCGGCGATCCAGCCATATAAATCGCAGGTGCGGGCAAAAATGTGGCTGAGGGGCAAAAAGGCGACGCGGACGGCGTTGTCTTCGTAGCCAAAGGCTTCGATCGTGGTGCAGGCGTTGGAGGCGAGGTTGCCCTGAGTGAGCATGACGCCCTTGGGCTCGCCGGTGGTGCCGGAGGTGTAGAGGATGGTGGCGAGGGAGGAGGCGGTGATGTGGTCGCGGGCGAGTTGCTCGAGGTGTTGGCCGTCGGCGGGGTTGCCGCGATGTAAGAGGTCGTTGAAGTGGATGATCGAAATGTTGCCCGGCGAAAGGCTCGGCGGGAGCCTCGC
>JANNTN010000287.1:0-3995 GCA_031394445.1 Anatilimnocola sp. | reverse complement strand
AAGCCGAACCTGCTGGTGCTGCACCTCCTCAATTGCGATTCGACCCAGCATGCCGAAGGGGCCCAGTCGCCACCGGGTTACACCGCGAACGCCTATGCTGATATGTGCCTGGCGCGCGTTTTGGCCGCGATCGACGAGGCTGGAATCCGCGAGAAGACAACGGTGTTCGTCGTCGCGGATCACGGCTTTACACTCACGCCGAAATCGATCCGCCCGAATGTCCTGCTGCGGCAACAAGGTCTGCTCAAAGTGGGAACCGGTGGCAAGATCATCGAGGCCCGCGTGCATGTCGTGCCCGAAGGCGGAATCGGGCTCGTCTATTGCACGCATCGTGGCACCGCGCCCGAGAACAGCAAGCAGGCTCAGCAGTTATTTACCGGCCTGGAAGGCGTGGCCGCCGTACTCCTGCCGGAGCAGTTTGCCACTTACGGCCTGCCCCATCCCCGCGAATATTCGCAAGCGCCTGACTTGGTGATCGTGGCCAAAGACGGCTACGGAGTTTCCGGCACGACCGAAGGGGAAACATTTGAAATCGAATCAAAAATTGCCAAGGGAGCTCATGGCTTTATCTCGACGGAACGCAAGATGAACGCCGTCTGCATCGCATCAGGAGCCGGCATTCGACCCGGCGTTCGCTTGCAAAACGTCGAGAACATCGACGTTGCCCCCACGGTCGCCAAACTTTTGGACCTCGGCGAGCTTGCCACGGATGGCCGCGTGCTAACAGACGCTCTTGTAACTCCCTGAAATCGGATCGATCGCACTCCGACTGATGCCTACATCATTTCCTGAATCGAGCGGTCCATGAAAATCGCGGTTACCGGCGGCCCTGGCTTCATCGGGCACTACATCCTGCGTCGGTTGAGCCATGCAGGACACGCGCTGCGGGCCTGGTATCGGCCCACGAGCGACCGCTCGGGATTGGAAGACGTCCCCGTCGAGTGGCTGCCTGGTGAGCTCAACGATGGGGCCGCGGCCAAATCGCTCGTTGCCGGCTGCGACGCCGTGGTGCATGCCGCTCTGTTTCGACCCGGAAAAGGATTCCGCGGCGCGGAAGGCAACCTCGTTGAGTTCGTCGAAAAGAACGTCGTCGGCACTCTGCAACTGATTGAAACAGCTCGCCACGCCGGTGTGAGCCGCTTCATTTTCATTTCGACCTGCGCCGTCCATGAAAAGATTTTAAACGACCGGCCGCTCGACGAGAAGCATCCCACCTGTGCCACCAGCCACTACGGAGCGCACAAAGCAGCCATCGAGCAGTTCGTCCACAGTTACGGTCTGGGCATGCGCTATCCGATCTGCGCGCTGCGGCCCACCGGCGTTTATGGCCTCGCTCAGCCGCCGCAAGAGAGCAAGTGGTTCGATCTCGTGCAAAGAATCGTCAACGGCGAATCCGTAACGTGTCAACGCGGTGGCAAAGAAGTCCATGCCGCGGACGTGGCGAAAGCCGTCGATGTGCTCTTGAACGCACCAAAGCAAAAAATCGCCGGCGAAGCCTTCAACTGCTACGACCGCTACGTTTCCGAATGGGATGTGGCCCACTTAGCAAAGCAAATTTCGGGAAGCCAATCCGAAATCCTGGGCCAGCAGACCTCCGCCGCCAACCAGATCATCGCTGAAAAGCTGCAAGCACTGGGAATGGCGTTTGGCGGCCAGCAACTTTTGGAAGCGGCCATCTGCGAACTCGTGCAGGCTGCCGCAACGGTGTAAATAGCGAGCTTACCGAAAAACATCAGCGCGCCGATGGCCGGTTGGTGGACGGGCGAGAATGCACCCGATCGGCAAAGTCCCAGTAATGTTGCCAGTCCTCAAGCGTCAAATTGTGCTTCCCAGCCCGCAGATGGTAATGCACTTGATCGCCATGAATCGCTTTGCCAATCGCAGGCATCTCAGCGGTCCCCAACGCTTGATGACCGAGCAGGGAATAAACCGGCGAGGCATTCACTACGCTCAAAAATTCCCCACGAGGGTCTGCCCAAACATCCTGGCTCGCGCTGCCGACGGCTACCGCTCGCGGGGCAATCAGCGCGATCAGCTCGTGCTGATCAATCGGCAATTCATCCTCGCGCTCCGAAAACTTCGAGAAATTGGAGCAAAACCAGTGTGGAAAAGCCGTCACGATTCGGCCAACTTGCTCCTTTCCCTTGAAGCGCCGGCGGCTTAACGACGCACCACCGCAGCCCGAGTCGTTCGATACGGCCAGCGCGAACCTCGGGTCTTCCGCGGCAGCCCACAAAGCTGTCTTGCCGCCGCGAGAATGCCCGATCACCCCGATTTGAGCAGGATTAATCTGCGGAACCGTCTGAAGGTAATCCAGCACGCGGCTGGCACCCCACGCCCAGGCGGCGATCGTTCCCCATGCATCTGCCGGCCGAACTTCTTCATCGAGCACCCCATGAATGCCGTTCTTAAATTCGTCGTGGCGGTCTGGGTCCACGTCGGCATTCAGGAACGCGGCCATCGCATAGCCACGGGCAACCCCTTCCTCCACCGGCCAAAATTCGCTCTTCATCTGCCGCGTCGGATCGATGTTCTCCTCGCCGCGATTGCAAATGAGCACGAAAGCCGGCACAGGCTTGGCCGACTGATTTGGCACAAACAGGTTGACGTGAATCGTTAGAGATTTTTCGCCGCGAGCGATGCGGACTTCGACTCGTCGCAGCGTGGCAGCGCCACCCAGTGCCTTCGCGTCTTCTTCGACCACATTAAAAGACTGCTCATACCGCGTCGCGGGCACACGCCCGTAAACATTCGTGCGGAACAGTTCCAAAATCTCGCTACGCCGCGTTGCATTCCACTGCTCGGCCGTCGTCACCGGCGTGCCATCGCGCAATCGCAGCGCTTCGGGCAGCGTATAAGCAGGCATCGGCAGATCGGCCGGATACGTCTCCTGCGCATTGCTCGTCAATCCGCCAAGAAACAACGGCAACACCGTGGCCGCAAAAAATGCGGCCACGGTGCTGAATGCTGAACGCCCCAAGGGACGGTTGTTCGCTGCAATTCGCATGGCTGGCGTATTCCTTGCTCGACTATCTTCACCATCGGCAACCCGATTGTGCCGATCCCTGGCGTGTCAATCAAGCAGGAATACCGCCAATGCGCAGACCATCAGCTGATGTTCAGAAACTGACAGTCAATAACTGGACGACGACAACTACACAGCGGCGACGCGGCGCTTAAACCGATTCGTCGGGCCGGCTGTTCTTTCTCCAGCATTGAAAGGCCGATTGCTGCGCCTGCCTCGTTTATCGCCGTTGTTGGGCGCGTATCCGGCAGGACGGCTGCCGCCTGGCCGGCGATTGCTACCGGCAGAACGGGCGTCTTGTGTTCTAAATTCTCCCGCTCCCTCGCTCCCCGTCGCCAGCTCATGCTTGGCAATCGTCAAGCGCTGCCGCGTCAGCCGTTCGATATCACGCAGCATCGAACGCTCTTCACGATCGCAAAAGGTAACGGCGATTCCCGCCGCGCCGGCCCGAGCCGTACGGCCAATGCGGTGAACATAAATTTCAGGAGACATCGGCAAATCAAAATTGATGACGTGCGAGACCGAGTCGATATCCAGGCCGCGAGCAGCAATGTCGGTAGCGACCAGCACGGGAGGGTGCTGCGACTTGAATTGTGCCAAGACCCGCTGCCGCGCGTTTTGGCTCTTGTTGCCATGAATCGCCTCGGCACGAATGCCGTCGCGCAGCAAGCTGCGAACCAACTTGTCAGCCCCATGCTTCGTTCGCATGAACACAATGGCACGCTTCACGCCTTCGCCGCCCAAATAGTGAGCCAGCAGTCGCGGCTTATTGCCACGCTCCACAAAATAGACCGATTGCTCAACGCGCTCGACCGGTGTCCCTTGGGGGGCAACGCTCAGCTCCGTCGGATTGCGCAGCCACTGATCGGCCAGTCGGCGAATTTCCTGCGGCATCGTGGCCGAGAACATCAGCGTCTGCCGCTCGCGCGGGACGCGAGCCACAATCCGCTTCAGATCGTGAATGAATCCC
>JANNTN010000258.1:0-5127 GCA_031394445.1 Anatilimnocola sp. | reverse complement strand
TGGGTCGTCCGGAGGAAATTCGGGCGGCAATTCGGAATGTGGCGAGTGGCGGAGAGTTGAAGTTTGTGTTGCTGGTGGGTGATGCGGAGCCGGCAGCGCGCGCTAACCCGACCGTGGCGGCGCGGAGTGTGCCGACGCAGTTGGTGCCGGCGGTGGTGAATGTGAAGTATGGCAGTGAGCCGCAGATTGCGTCGGATAATTGGTATGCGGATTTGGACGACGATCAGTTGCCGGATGTGGCAATTGGGCGGCTTCCGGCAGATTCGCCGGCGGAGCTAACGAAGATTGTCGCGAAGATTTTGGCTTATGAACGAAACAACGATTTTGGAGCGTGGCGGCAGCGGGTGAATTTTATTGCGGGCGTGGGTGGATTCAGTCCGCTGGTCGATACGGTGATTGAAACGGCGACGAGCAAGCTGCTGACGAGTGGAATTCCGCCGACCTACGAAACGAGCATGACGTATGGGAGTTGGCGGAGTCCGTATTGTCCCGATCCGCGGCTGTTTCATGCGGTGACGGTGCAGCGGCACAACGAAGGATGCTTGTTTTGGGTGTATATCGGGCATGGGCAGGCGACGGAGCTCGACAAGGTGAGCATTCCCGGGGAGCGGTTTCACATTCTGAACGTGAATGACTGCGGGAAGATGCGGGCGAAGGGGGGAGCGTCGATCGCGATCATGCTGGCGTGCTATACGGCGGCGTTCGATCAGCCGCAGGATTGTTTGGCGGAGCAACTGCTGAAGAGCGAGGGTGGGCCGGTGGCCGTGTATGGCGGGTCGCGGGTGACGATGCCGTATGCGATGGGTGTGATGGGGACGGCAATGATGGACGAGTATTTTCACCAGCACCGGGCGACGCTGGGGGAGACGGTGCTGGCGGCGAAGCGAAAAATGATGGCGAGAGTGGATGATCCGGAGCATCCGGTGGGGCTGAACCGGATTTTGCTGGACGGCGTGGCGGCGATGATGAGCCCGAACAAGGAAGATCTCGAGGCTGAGCGACGGGAACACTTACACATTTTTAATTTGCTGGGTGACCCAATGCTGACGCTGATGCATCCGCAAGAGTTGGAACTCAACGCGGTGCATGAAGCGCGGCCGGGGGAGCGAATTCGCGTGTCTGGGCGGAGCCCGATGGCTGGAGCGGCCGTGCTGGAGCTGGTTTGCCGGCGCGATTGCCAAAAGCAGGATGCCTTGCCGCGAGAGCGATACGATCCGACGGATAAGGCGCTCGCGGCGTATCAGCCGGTGTATGAACAGACGCTGGATCGGTGCTGGGCACGGTGGGGATTACAGTTGCCTGGCGGGGAATTTGCGACGGAAATTGTCGTACCGGAGCATACTCGCGGGCCGTGCCATCTGCGGCTGGCGGTGGCGGATGGGGCTTCGCAAGCGATTGGGGCGACGAATGTGTATGTGAAGCCGGGAGTGGCGGAGACGGCGCGGGCGGGGGAATCGAAGAGTCGGTAGTTGTCGGATTTGGGTGTATATGGTGGGCCGGCGCGAGCAAGCTCGCTGGTCCCACCGTACGGGCCACGGGCTGCTAGCCAATCTATTGGTGGCGCGTTAATCTTTCGGCCTCTCGTGTGCTATCTGGGCTATTCGACCGCGCTGGAAGGACCGTTTTCGGACGGCTGGACGGGAGCGGCTGAGGAATGGGTAGTTGACATAAGTCGTGAACTGGATACAACTACAGTGGGTTCGTGAAAAATATCACAAGGCCTGTCCGAGAGCTTTTTTCAGCCGTAAATCCATGAGGGATAACGGTTTGTGATCAGCCGGCGGGTTCACGAGCGCGGTAAACATGGCGAAGAAACTGTCGGTCGAGGAAATCCTGACCGCGGCACGCGCGGAAAAGAACAAGGGGGGCGCTGCGTCTCCAAGCCCCGATGCGCCCTCTCCCGCTGCGGAAGCTAGTGCCGCAGAAGCGGCAGCGGCCCCTGCAGTTGAGGTAGCGGCAGCACAAGTTAATGAAGGACAAGTCAACGAAGGGTCGCCCGCTCCTGCTGCTCCTTCGGGAAAAGTCACCCCTGGCGGCAAGGGAATGAGCATGGCGGATATCCTGGCGGCGGCGCGAGCCAAGCCAGGAGCAGCGGCAGTCGCGAAGCCTGCGGCGGAAAAGACTGCTGCGAAACCGGCGGCAGCAAAGCCAGCAGCTAAGGAAGCTGTCGCGGTGGCGGTGGCGAAAGATACGGCCAGCATTCTAGCGGCGGCGCGCAAGGGCGCGAAACCAGGGCCGATGACGAAGGCTGAAGCGGCCTCGAAATCGGTAGCAGCACCTGTTGCGACGAAGAAGAAAATCGAAGTTCCGCCGATGCCGGCTAAGCCGGATTATGCCCGTTCGCCGGCAGCGGTTGCGAACGATGGCACGACACGACGGTCGTTCTTTGCGGCGGCGACGGGAGTGCTGTTTGGCTCATCGCTGGCGATTGGGTTTACGTCGCTGGCGGTCGTGAATTTGATGTGGCTGCTGGGTCTCGCGCGGTTCATGTTTCCGAATATTTTGATCGAGCCGCCAACACGTTTTAAGGTTGGCTTTCCCGATAGCTTGTCTCCTGGGCAAGTTGAGACGAAATTTATCCCGCAGTTTGGTGTGTGGATCGTGCGGTATGAATATGACAGCGCTCCGATGATCTATGCGATCAAGGCAGTTTGCACGCATTTGGGATGCACGCCGAACTGGCTGGAGGCGGAGCAGAAATTTAAGTGCCCGTGCCACGGCAGCGGGTTCTATAAAGACGCGATCAATTTTGAAGGGCCCGCGCCGCGGCCGCTGGAGCGTTATGCGATCAGCCTGGCCGAGGATGGGCAGTTGTTGGTTGATAAAAGCCGGACTTTTCAGCAAGAGTTGGGTCAGTGGAAAGATACGGCTTCGTATGTGACTGTGTAGTCATAAGTAACTGTGAAATCATTTGTCAGTTGTGGTCTTTGTCATTAGTCAATAGTTAGATACAGCGCGATGGCAACGCTTGGCGAAATAATTCGAGAGTCGCAGATTTGGAAGAGTGTTATCCGGCATCCCGCGCCGGTGGACCGCCGCAACCGCGTGGTGGTGATGCTCACCAACTTTTTTCTGCACCTGCACCCGGTGTCGATCAAGAAGCAAGGGATCGCGCTGAGCTTTACGTGGTGCATGGGCGGGGTGACGTTCTTCCTGTTTTTGGTGGAAACGATCACCGGTGTGCTCTTGATGTTTTACTATCGGCCGACGCTGGAATGGGCGTATGCCGATATTACGGCGCTGCGCGATGTGACGAGTCTCGGCATCATGCGCGAGATCCATCGATGGGGCGCGCATGCGATGGTGATTACCGTTTGGTTGCATATGTATCGCGTTTTTTTGACGGGCAGCTATAAGCCGCCGCGCGAGTTCAATTGGGTCGTCGGCGTGATTTTGCTGTTATTGACATTGCTGCTGTCGTTCACGGGTTACTTGTTGCCGTGGGATCAGTTGGCGATTTGGGCGATCACGGTCGGTTCAAACATGGCCCGCGCGACGCCGTTTTTGGGTTATGAAGGGCCGGGCAATCAACTGCTTTCGATCAACGGCATCGACATGATTACGAACGCGTCGGACGCGCGATTTGGACTGTTAGGCGCGCGTTTCGTTGGCGAAGAGACGCTGAATCGGTTTTACGTTTTGCACTGCGTCGCGATTCCGTTGGCGGCGGCGATGCTGTTGGCAATTCACTTTTGGCGAGTGAGAAAAGACGGCGGAATTAGCGGACCACTTTAAGGAAATGACGAAATCCGAATGACCAATGACGAATGAACCACTGGCGAGTATCGCTTTGGTCATTCGAGCTTCGTCATTCGTCATTTGATTTTTATTATGCACGGCCACGTACCCTATCCCGTCTTTCTGAATAGCATTGCCGGTTTTTTGGGGTCGTATTATCTCGTGCTGTCGCTGATGAACGGAGTGGCGGCGTTTTTCCTGTGGCAGCGGGCCGAACAAAAGAACCATGCATCGCCTGGAGAGAAGGTGCCTCTAACGGGGGCGCTGGGCTGGCTGCTGGTGTCGCTGCTGTTTTTGCTACTGGCTCCGCTGGCCTATAGCGGCGATTCGGGAATCATCCCGTACATCACTGTGCCGATTGCTGTTCGATCGTTCGTGAACTGGTTGATGAATCCGACGATTTACATCGTGGGAACGTTCGTCGTTCTGTTGTTTTTCTACATCTTTCGGCGATTCTTTTCGCAGCCGGCGGTGGCCTGGGGCATGTTGAACCTGTCGCTGCTGCTGATGGGAATGTCGATTCCCGATCAGAATTTTGCCAGCATCGTGACGAAGCCGGACAATGTGCCGATCGTGGCGATGATCTATTTGCTCGGCTTCTTTACGTGGTTGGCGACTTATCAGGCGGTGATTAACGACGAGCGGCTGAAGCAGGGCTTGGAGCCGATGGAGAAGCTCGACAGCGAGAAGGTGCTGGTGTGGCCGGATCTGGTCTATACCGAATTGATTTGCATGGTGGTGCTGACGGCGGTGTTGATCTTTTGGGCGATAGCCCTGCAAGCGCCGCTCGAAGAGCCGGCGAGCATGGTGAAGACGCCGAATCCCTCGAAGGCACCGTGGTACTTCCTGGGTTTGCAGGAGATGCTCGTCTATTTTGACCCGTGGATGGCGGGCGTGGTGCTGCCGAGTTTGGTGGTGGCGGGGTTGATGGCGGTTCCGTACATCGATTTCAACAAGACGGGCAACGGTTATTACACGATCGACCAGCGGCAGTTCGCTTATGTGACGTTTCAGTTTGGCTTTTTGGTGCTGTGGGTCACGTTGATCGTGATGGGAACATTCTTGCGTGGGCCGAACTGGAACTTCTTTGGGCCTTATGAAACATGGGACCCGCACAAGGTGGAGGCGTTGAACAGTCGCGATCTCTCGGAGTTTTTCTGGGTGGATTTGATCCGGTCCAGCCGGCCGAAAGCGCCGGAGGGATCGAGCGACGGGGCCAAGATTGCTTACAATTTGCTGAAAGAGTCGCCGGGCATTTTGCTGACGATTGGTTATTTCACGCTGGTGCCACCGCTGTTGGTGGTGATGAGCCGGTTCTTTCAGAATTTGTTCGTCAGGATGGGCTTTTTGCGGTACATGGTGATGACCAACTTGCTGCTGTTCATGGCG
>JANNTN010000224.1:0-11064 GCA_031394445.1 Anatilimnocola sp. | reverse complement strand
GGTGCTGGTGATTTGGATTGGAGCGTGGGAAGCCGTGGGGGCATTGGCGGGCGACACGTTGATTGGCGGCGTGCCGCTGGCTTCAATCGCAGCGGCGGCCAGCCCGATTCGTGCGATTCTGGTCGCGGCGCAGCCCGATCGAGATGTGACGCCAGCTTTTGAAGCGGCGGATACGTGGTTTTTGATCGCGTCGATGGGGATTGCGGCACTGCTGAATGGCGTGGCGATCTGGCAGCTGCGGGTGTGGAACCCGGGGCGAGAAATGCTGGTGAAGGGCGATGACGGTCAGGAAGGAGCTGAGCGGACGGCTGAAGCGGCGCGGGCGGGGCATGTGGATGCCCGCGTGCGAACGATTGACGAAAAAAGCCGCAAGGTGTGGGACAATCCGGTGCTGTGGCGGGAAACGTGTACGTGGGCTTATGGCCGCAAGGTGCTGGTGATCAAGGCCGTGTATTGGCTGCTGTTCGCGATGGCGGCGGTGTCGATTTATTGGAACATTCAGAGCGAGGCGGCCTATCTGCGGGCGAGCGAGACGATCATCCCCGCGGTGGCGAATTCGCTCACGCCGTTTTTTCTCATTAGCCTCGTGATCGTGAATGCCCTGGCGGTGACGTCGATCACGAACGAACGCGATGGCGGCTCGCTCGATCTCTTGCTGGTGACGGACCTGACGCCGCGGGAGTTTTTGTTTGGCAAAATGCTAGGCGTGGCGTATGTGACGTGGGAGATGGTGCTTGCGCCGCTGGTCCTGTGTGTGGTGCTGCGTGCCGCGGGAGCGTTGACGACCAGCAATCTGGTTTATTTGCTGTCCGGGCTGATTGTGATGGATGTGTTTGTCATCACGCTCGGCGTGCACGCCGGGATGAACTATGCCAACTCGCGGACGGCGATTGGCGTGAGCCTCGGGAGCGTGTTCTTCCTGTTCCTGGGTGTTGTGACGCTGATTTTGTTCATGATCAGCTTCAGCGGAAATTTTCAGACGCAGCTCGCGCCGTTTTTGGCGTTCATCGTCGGCGGCAGCGTGGGATTATTCGCGGCATTGGGAATTCGCAATTCATCCAGCGCCATCGGCTGGGCATCGTTGCTGTTGCCGTTCGCCACGTTCTTCGCCATCACGAATTTTCTCGTCGATCACGTCGCCGCCGCGTTTTTTGTGACCGCGGCCACGTATGGGTTCACGACGGCTGCGATGCTGGTGCCGGCACTGAATGAGTTTGATATGGCGAGTGGAAGGACACGGGCAGCGGGGGAAGAGTGACGTGGGGCGGGCCTCTGGCTGGCCATAGATATGTCTTTCCCAAAGGCCGGCCGGAGGCCCGCCCCACGAGAAACCGGCCTATGGCCAGCGTGGGCCGGCCCGCTAGAATTCTTGAGCTATGACGGCGGTTTTACCGCATGCTGCGGCGGCTGAAGGGCTGCGGCAGCTACCTAATTCGCTGAAGGACTACGCGGGCTTTGCTGAGATCGTGGGGGCGCTGGCCGCGGGCCGCCCCGCCGCGATCGACGGAGTCTGGGGATCGGCCTGCGCGCTCGTCGCGGCCGCCCTCGCGAGTGAATCGCCCGGCCCGCTGGTAATCGTCTTGCCCAGCCAGCGAGAAGCGGAAGATACCGCTGTCGATATCGAACTCTTTGCCAGTCTTGAGCCCGAGTTTTTTCCGGCGGGGGATGGGGAACCGGGCGAGCGGGCCGTCGATGATGAGACGTTTGGGCAGCGGCTGAGGGTGTTGAAGAGTCTTTTTGCGCCGGGGGCGTCGGGAGAGAGTATCGCGGGCGGCGAGGCGAGTGAGGTGATAAAGAATAGTGGGAAGGTGGCTGCGCCAAAGGGAACGGGGCTCGCGCGATTTATCAAGAAAAAAACGTCGGAAGGGCAAGCGGAGTCGGAGGATCAGAACACCCTTACCCCAACCCTCTCCCAAGGGGTGAGGGAGCCGTCGCGCGGTGTTCGACCGCTATTGGTTACGTCGATTCAGGCCCTCCTTCAGCCGTCGCCTCGAAAAGAGGCGATTCGAGCTGCGACGCGAGTGCTGAAAAAGAAAGAGCGGATTGAGGTTGAGGAATTCCTGCGGTGGCTGGTGGAACGCGGGTTTCATGCGACGAGCGCGGTGGAGTTGCCGGGAGAATTTTCGCATCGCGGCGGGATCATCGACATTTTTGCCACCGACTGGCTGCTACCGGTGCGGATTGAGCTGTTCGACGACGAAATTGAGTCGCTCCGGTCATTTGAAGTGGCCACCCAGCGGAGCCAGGAGACGCTGGATGAGATTGAGATAACGGTGCTGAGTGCCGGAACGGGCAATGCCGGCCACCTGACCGATTACCTGCCGCCGAATAGTTGGATCATGCTGGTCGATCCGCAGCGGATCACAGACGAGGGGAAGAGTTATCTGCTGCGGTGCGATCAGCCGGTGGAAATGCATTCGCTGCCGACGGTGCTGGCCGAGTGTGGCCGATTTGCCGTGGCGACGACGGCGGAAATTCAAGCGGATATGGCGGGCCGGCATTGTCATCTGCCGTTTGAATCGGTCGAAAGGTTCAGCGGCGATATCGCCCGCGTGCGCGATGAGTTGGACACGATTGCCCACGGCGATGAGGTGTTTGTCGTTTCGCCGACCGAGGCGGAGGTGGAGCGGCTACGCGAGATTTTGTCGTCCACGAAATTGGCGGGGGCGGGACGGCTGCACTATCCGATTGGGACGCTTCAGGCGGGGTTTCGGCTCAGGAAATCGCAACACCCTCAGCCTAACCCTCTCCCAGAGGGAGAGGGAACCGTCGCTCGGCCAAGTTTACCCAAATTTGGCACGCTGATTCTTACGGCGAGCGAGTTGTTTCATCGCGGTGAACTCCGCCGGCTGCCGCGACGGCGGCTGGGCAAGGCGATCGATTCGTTTCTCGATTTGCGAGAAGGCGATTTGGTCGTGCATTTGGCCCACGGCATTGGCCGGTATCGCGGTTTGAAGCTGATCGAGAAGCAGGGGCAAAAAGAAGAGCATCTGGAGATCGAGTTCGACGGCGGGACGAAGATTTTCGTACCGGCGATCAAGATCGATCTGGTGCAAAAATATGTCGGCGGGGCCAAGACGCGGCCGACGCTGGCGAAGGTGGGCGGGAAAACCTGGCTGCGGCAGAAGGCGGACGCGGAAGGGGCGGTCGTCGATCTGGCCGTCGAGATGCTAGAGATGCAGGCCCTGCGGCGGGCCCGGCCGGGCATCGCTTTCAATCCCGATAGCGAGTGGCAGCGGGAATTCGATTCTTCGTTTCCGTATCGCGAAACGCCCGATCAGCTCACCGCCATCGCCTCGATCAAAGCCGACATGTCCCGTGCGCGGCCGATGGATCGGCTGTTGTGTGGCGACGTCGGTTTCGGCAAGACCGAAGTCGCGATGCGGGCAGCGTTCAAGGCGGTCGATAGCGGCTATCAGGTCGCCGTGCTTGTTCCCACGACGATTCTCGCCGAGCAGCACTTTCACAGCTTTCGCCAGCGGATGGCCGAGTTTCCGTTCGACATCGCCAAGCTCAGCCGGTTCTGTACTCCCGAAGATGAAAGAAATGCTATCAAGGGACTGAAGTCCGGCAAAATGGACATCGTCGTCGGCACGCATCGCTTGGCGTCGAAGGATGTCGAGTTTCACAACCTGGGCCTGGTCATCATCGACGAGGAGCAGCGGTTTGGCGTCGATGTAAAAGAACGGCTAAAAGCGCTGCGGACGATGGTCGATGTGCTCACGCTCTCCGCCACGCCAATTCCGCGGACGCTCCACATGTCGCTCGTCGGCGTGCGCGACATTTCGAACCTGGAATCGCCGCCGGAAGATCGGTTGGCGGTTGAAACGAAAGTCACGCGGTGGGACGACGGGCTGCTCAAGCATGCCATTCAGCGGGAACTGTCCCGCGGCGGACAGATTTATTTCGTTCACAACCGTGTGAGCGACATCGAGATCATCGCCAATCGGCTGCGCGAACTGGTTCCCGAGGTAAGGCTCCAAATCGGCCACGCCCAGATGCCCGACGACGAGCTTGAAGAAGTCATGGTCGGTTTCGTCGAGCACAAATACGATTTGCTGGTCTCGACGACGATCGTGGAAAGCGGCCTCGATATTCCCAATGCCAATACGATCTTCATTGACGAGGCGGATCGGTATGGCCTGGCCGATTTGCACCAGCTTCGCGGCCGCGTCGGCCGGTATCGCAACCGGGCCTATTGCTATCTGCTGGTGGAGCCGCACAAGCATCTGACGCCGAACGCCGCCCGGCGGTTGCGAGCTATTGAGGAATTTGACGAGCTTGGCGCGGGCTTTGCCATCGCGATGCGCGATTTGGAAATTCGCGGCGCGGGAAATTTGCTGGGCACGCAGCAGAGCGGGCATATTTCCAACGTCGGCTACGAGCTGTATTGCCAACTTCTGGAAAACGCGGTTCTCACGCTGCAAAAACAGCCGCCCCGGGTGAAGCTGGAAGTCGATATTGCCCTGCCGGGTGATGCCTTCCTGCACGATGACTATGTTCCCGATTTGCGGCTGAAAATCGATCTGTATCGGCGGCTCTCGCGCGTCAGCCGGTTCGATGAACTGGACGATTTTCGCACGGAATTGGTCGATCGGTTTGGTGAGCCGCCGCGCTGCGTCGAACGCTTGCTCGATCTGACAGCACTGAAAATGGATGCTGCCGTCTGGCACATTTCGTCGATTTATATCGAGGGTCAGTTCGTCGTCTTCAAATACGACAACCGGCAGCGAATCGAGCAACTTGTTCGCCAGCACAGCGTTGGCAAAGACAGTCTTGGCAAAGATAGTGTCATCAAAGATAAGGCAAAATTGCGGCTGGTGGACGACCGAAGCGTGTATCTGCCGTTGCCGCACGATGTTAGCGACAAGGACCGAATTTGGCGGATTGTAAAAGTCGTGTTGCGGCCAGCGGCGACGGCCACTAATATCCCCGCGCCCAAAGTGCCTGCGCGGACGGTGTAGGACGATTGTTGGCGTCCGATTCGGCGTAAGCAGGCTGCGGTAGGCCATAGAGAAACATCACGCGGAGCGTGATGCCTACGAATTCATGCCATTTCGAGTGCGACTTACGATTGCCTTGATCCTGACGCTCACGGTCTGTGCGGCGATGGGGCAAGATCCGTACGCGCCGCCCCAGTATGCCCCGGCCCCGCCGGGATACGGCCAAGCACAGCCGCAACAGGGGCTGCCACCGGTGGTATCTCGTTACCCGCTGCCGCAACAACCGCCGCAGCAGCAGGCTTATCCACAACAGCCATATCCACAACAGCCTGCCCCCAACCAGAACATCCCGAATCAGTCGCTGCGTTACCCGCTGCCGCCGAATGCTCCGAACCCACAGGCCCGGTCGCAAGCAACTGGTCAGCTAGCTCCGATTGTCACGCCGCAAACGGTTCAGCGAGCCGCGCCGCCAGCCGCCGCGCGCTCCGTGCAACCGGCGACCAATTATGTTGCGGCGTCTGCCCAACCCGTCCAGCCGACAGGCGTCTTGTTCGCGCCCGGGCAGATCATGGCCCAGGTCGGCGATAAGTCGATTCTGTATGCCGACGTCGCGCCGACCGTGAACATGCGGCTGGAACCAATCTTGGCCAAGGCCCGGAACGAAGCGGAGCGTCAGGCCATGGAAGCCGCTTATCGCGAGCCACTGACGAAGAACGTCATCGAGCAACTCATCTTCAACAAGCTGCTGCTCATGGAATTTGAGCGGGGCATGCCGAGCGAAATCCGCACCGATGCCAAGAAGCGGGCCGAAGCAGAAGGCAAGCTGAAAAAGCAGATTCGCAGCTCGTTCGATATGGCGTTGACCAACGTCCGCGAGAAAATCGCCAAGGCTTCGCCCGAAGATCTCGAAAAGGCAATGAAGCAGGACTCCACGATGGTCCGGCTGGCGGTGCTGATGAAAGAGCGGCACCTGGAATCGCCCGGTGAGCTAGATGCGGTTCTGCGGCAGTATGGCACGTCGCTCGATCAGCAGATTAAAGACTACGGCGAATACATGATGGGTATGGAAGCGGCCCAATCGCACCTGGGGCTCGGTCGCCAAGGCAAAGGGGGCAAAGGTGGGCCAGCCGGGAAAAAAGAGATCACCCATCAGGATTTGATTGACTACTACCAGGCTCACCAAGCCGACTATTTCGTCGCCGCGAAGGCGCGATTCGAGATTCTCACAGCCAAGCCCGCGCGGCTGGGCGGAGATCGCCAGGCGGCTCGGGCCTTGATTGAGCAGATGGGCAACGAGGTGCTCCTGGGCGGCACGCCGCTCCCCGCCGTCGCCCGCAAGTATTCGCACGACCCGCGTTCGATGGATGGCGGCCAATACGACTGGGTCACGCCCGGCAGCCTCGCCTCCAAGGTGATCGACCAGACCGTGTTCACCATCGAGGTCGATCGGCTCAGCCAGGTACTAGAAGACGAAAACGGGTTTCACATTCTGCGAGTGCTGGAGCGCAAAGACGCCGGGCAGCTTTCCTTTCGCGACGAACAGCCGAACATTCGCGAAGCAATCGAAAAAGAACGCCTCTCCGCCGAGCAGCAAAAATATCTGACCGACGTCCGCAAACGCACGAAAGTTTGGACCATTTTCGATCCCCCCGAGGGAAGCGGAACGCCGCCGCCAGCAGGCGCGCAGCGGCGGTAGCATCGGTAGCTTAAAGTGGTCCGCCGGTCCTATAATGGATTACCTGTGGAGGGCCAAGCCGATGGACGAGCCGATGACAATCGCGGAAATCGAATCGCGGTTTCGCGACGAGTGGGTGCTAGTGCAAGACCCCGAAACAAACGAGCAACTGGAAGTTGTTGCCGGGCGAGTGCGTTGTCATAGCCAAAACCGCGACGACATCGACCGGGCAATGCTGGAGCAAAAGCCTCCCCGCCGCTTCGCCATTCTGTTTACCCGCAGCACACCCGATAGCAAGGTGTATGTGTTGTGAGCGTCCCGTTTCGTGCGGATCAAGGCCTCATCATCGTTCTGGCGAAGGCAACTGGCCCAGATGGTGAGCAGTTGCTGCGGCTGGCGCTCGATACGGGAGCTTCGCAAACGCTGCTCAACGCCGGCATTACCGCCAGCCTCGGCTACAGTCCGGCACAAGCCACCGATTGGATCGAAGTAACGACGGCGACGCAGATTGAGCGGGTTCCATTGATCGCGCTAGAACGATTCGAGGCACTCGGACAAGTGAAAACCGCATTTGCGGTCATCTGCCACGACCTCCCGCCCGCGGCTGAGATCGATGGCTTGCTGGGTCTCGACTTTCTGCGTGGATCGGTCTTAACAATTGATTTTCAGACGGGCCGGCTAAATCTCGTTGTTTGAGCGGAATGCCCGTTCTGGAAGCCTTTTTTTCGCCAGTCTTACTCTCTCGTAAACCGCGGCGGGCGACGCTTCTAAACGCCCCCCTGCCCCGCTATACTGCGGCTACCTCTCCCACCAAACAGCCGTACTCACCTCCTGAATCCGCCACAGGCAAGAATCGCACATGAGTTCCGTAATGGAGAAGCAAACTCTGCCCACCGAAACCGCCCGCCTGCACCTGAACGGAAAGGATATTGAATTGCCCATTATCGTGGGCACCGAGCAGGAACGGGGTGTCGATATTTCCAAGCTACTGGCGACCACCGGCTGCACCACGCTCGACGAAGGCTACGCCAACACCGGCGCTACCGTCAGCAAGATCACCTTTCTCGACGGCGACCGCGGCATCCTCCGCTATCGCGGCTACGGCATCGAAGATTTGGCCGCAAATTGCGATTTTCTGGAAGTCGCCCACCTGCTGATCTATGGCAGCCTGCCGACCCAGGACCAACTCAATGACTTCCGCAGCATTATCCTGCGGCACACGATGCTGCACGAGGAAATGCGCGAGTTTTTCAGCGGCTTTCCCCGCGATGCTCATCCGATGGCCATTCTGTCGGCGGCCGTGAGTGCCCTCTCCACCTTCTATCAAGATTCGCTCGATCCGAACGATCCGCGGCAGGTCGAAGTTTCGATCCATCGCTTGCTGGCCAAGTTGCCGACGATCGCCGCTTATAGCCACAAGAAGTCGATCGGTCAGCCGTTCGTTTATCCCCAAAACGACCTGCCGTACTGCGCGAACTTTTTGCAAATGATGTTTGCCGTGCCGTGCGAGCCGTATGAGGTCGATCCGGACGCGGTCGCGGCCCTCAACCTGTTGCTGATCGTTCACGCCGATCACGAGCAGAATTGCTCGACCAGCACGGTGCGAATGGTAGGCTCGTCGAACGCCAATCTGTTCGCCAGCATTTCCGCCGGCATTTGTGCCCTCTGGGGACCGCTGCACGGCGGGGCCAACGAAGCCGTCGTGTTGATGCTGGAAAAAATCCTCGCTGACGGCGGGAACGTCAAAAAGTCCGTCGAAATGGCCAAGGACAAACGCAGCAACTTCCGGCTCATGGGCTTTGGACATCGCGTCTATAAAAACTTTGATCCGCGCTGCATCATCATCAAAAAGGCCTGCGACAAGCTGCTGGCCAAGATGAAAATCCGCGATCCGCTATTCGACATTGCGCAGGAACTCGAGCACGTTGCCCTGAACGACGAGTATTTCATCGAACGCAAGCTCTATCCCAACGTCGATTTCTATTCCGGTGTCATCTACCGAGCCCTCGGCATTCCCGTCGGCATGTTCACCGTGCTCTTCGCCATGGGCCGCCTCCCCGGCTGGATCGCCCACTGGGTCGAAATGCACCAAAACCCCCAAAAGCGCATCTGCCGCCCGCGACAGGTCTATGCGGGGCCGACGCTACAGACCTTGGTGCCGCTCAAGGACCGGAAGTAGTCGCTACCGCGCAGTTTCAGGAAATGCCTAATGCTGGAACTGCCACCCTTTGACATTCCTGATGACGCGATGGTCGAGGTACTGCGTCGAATGACGCCAGAGGAACGGTTAACGGTTGCCAACAACATGTGGGTTGCGGCTCGCAATGCGATCGACCACATGCTCCGCACCGATCATCCTGAATGGAGCGATGCGGAAATCCGTCGTGAGATAACGCGAAGAATGCTGCCTGGAACTGTTTTACCGGACTGAATTACTTTCTGTGCATGGCAACGCAGCTTGGCGTTGCCGAGCAATGGCAATTGCTTCTCGCGCGACTTAACGCGCCATAGCCGGCGGCGCATCGATCGAGCGCCGCACGGCCAATCGTGCTCGGGCATCAATACGTGGGTTGTGCCGCCGGTCCCTGATACCGCGAGTCGCCAAATCCCAGGATCGGGTAGAAAATAAACGGCAGGAAAGCTAAGCCAACGCCAAAGCCCGCGCTCCTACCGAAACACTTGGCAACTTCCAGCGAGACCAAGATCGAAACGATAACATTAACGCAGGGAATCAGAAACAAAATGATCCACCAGATCGGTTTGCCGATGATTTCAAGCAGCACAATGATATTGTAGATGGGAATGATTGCGGCCCATCCGGGCTTGCCCGCTTTCACAAAGACCTTCCAGAGGGCGACAATTACCACAATCGCAATCGCCAACTCAATGAGCAGAATGATTCCCGCAACTCCGGCGGCAGCAGCGCCGGCGGCATCATCTTGTTGCGCAAGCAAGGTCCAGGTACTCATAAGGTCATCCCTTCCTGTTTCGGTGAAGAACGTCGTTTCGGTGAACGTCAAAGACGAGAGGTGCGTGAGAAGCCGCGAAGGCACGCCCGGCCTTTTTCGCGGAACGGCGATATCGTAGCGCCAAAGCCATCTGCAACTCAAGAGCAAACCGATAAATCGCGAAACCGCGAGTAGCCGATCTGCTGCCTTGGAGACGGCCACGAGGGGACGACTTTGGGGGCACTCTGCTCTATACTTCAGGCTTTGGACGACTCGTAGCACCTACTATTCGACGCGGCCACTCGCCGTGATGCACCGGAATCCTCCGCTATGACCACTCAACTGCTCGCCGCTCGTGCTGGCCAGATCACGCCGGAAATGGAATTCGTCGCCAAGCGGGAAACGCTCGCGCCGGAGCTGATTCGCGACGAGGTGGCGGCGGGGCGAATGGTCATTCCGGCGAACAAAGTGCATTTAGCCGGCAAGCTGGAGCCAATGGCCATCGGCATTGCTGCCAGGTGCAAGATCAACGCGAATATCGGCAATTCGGCCGTCACCAGCAACATCCAAGAAGAACTCGATAAGCTGCACATGGCCGTGCATTACGGCTCCGACACGGTGATGGACCTTTCCACGGGCAAAGACATCGACAACATCCGCGCGGCGATCATCGGGGCCAGCCCGTTCAACAGACCGCTCGCGCCTTGCCGCTGACATCCGTAAGAAAGTGGACCTACATGCAACTCCTGCGCACAACGCTGACAATCGCGGCCTCTCTGCTCTTGGTCTTTCCTCACCCGGTCTCGGCTCAGGAGCCGATTCCGGACACTGTCGCGTTCGAGAAGGATATCGAATACACAAACCCGGACGACCAGCATTTGCAATTGAATATGGCCCGACCGAAGACAGGCAAAGGTCCGTTTCCGGCAGTCGTCTGTATTCACGGCGGCGGGTTTCGGGCGGGGACGCGCGAGGGTTTCAATACGCAGTGCATTCAATTGGCCGAACGCGGATACGTGGCCGTGACGGTGAGTTATCGGCTGGCTCCGAAGTATCAGTTTCCGGCAGCCGTCCATGACGTCAAAGCCGCCGTGCGATGGTTGCGAGCCAATGCTGACAAATATCAGATCGATCCCGATCGGATTGGAACAACGGGCGGGTCCGCTGGCGGTCACCTGGCACAGTTTCTGGGTGTCACCAGCGGAGTAAGGAAATTTGAAGGCGACGGCGGCAATGAGGAGTTTTCCAGCGACGTCAAGTGCGTTGTGAATTTTTATGGCCCCAGCGACTTCACGAAGTCGTACGACGCCAGCGTGGACGCCGCGGAAGTTTTGCCTCTGTTTCTCGGTGGAAATCTGCAGGAACAGAGGCACCGTCACATTGAGGCCAGTCCGCTGTACTGGGTGACACCTGAAGCAGCTCCGACGCTCTGTATCCATGGCACGAATGACAAATATGTCGCGCATGAACAGGCGGTCTGGCTCATCGACCGCTTAAC
>JANNTN010000206.1:0-18033 GCA_031394445.1 Anatilimnocola sp. | reverse complement strand
CGGCAGTTCTTAGCCGCGGAGCGGCGGCAGGTAATAGCCGTGGGCGTCAGCCCACGGGAAAACAAATAAAAAGTCGTTTTAGCCCCGAGTGGGCGACACTCGATGCTGAGGATCGCAATCGAGCACCAATTTTGAATTGTCCATTTCAAGTTGTGGAAGATCGTGCGGCGATAGAACGATTTGCCAACCGTTCTTCGACGCGGGATGGTTTGCTTCCGAAACGGCTTCAGCCATCGAATCCATAACTCGCGCCAAAAATCGAAACCCATCTGCATCGCCGCGAACAATCACTCGGCCGGAATCGAAATGTGGCGGACCGTCGAGCTGGATCGAGAGGTTCGATTCCGAAAATTGACCGACAATGTCGCGAATATCGCTCATCGGATGAACTGGCCCGTGTCGCCCCTTCGGGGCTTCGTACGCATCTTCTTATTTCATGCCCCCACGCTTACGCGTGGGGCTATTACCTGCCGCCGCTCCGCGGCTAAGGCTCTGCGGGAGCCTCGCCCTCCCGGCTCGGGAATCCCAAATCAAAAATACCCTTCCCGCTTCTTCTTCTCCATCGAACCCGACTGATCATGATCGATCAGCCGGCCTTGGCGTTCCGAGGAGCTGGTGAGGAGCATTTCTTGGATGATTTCGGGCAATGTCGTCGCGTTTGAATCGACCGCACCAGACAACGGATAACAACCCAACGTTCTAAACCTCACGCGCCGCATTTCGGGTTTTTCGCCGGGGTTGAGTGGGAGGCGGTCGTCATCGACCATGATCATCATGCCGTCGCGGTGGACGATGGGTCGCTCTTTGGCGAAGTAGAGCGGGACGATGGGAATTTTTTCGAGGTGGATGTATTGCCAGACGTCGAGCTCGGTCCAGTTAGAAATCGGAAAGACGCGGATGCTTTCCCCTTGGTGGACTTTGGTGTTGTAAAGGTTCCAGAGCTCGGGGCGTTGGTTTTTGGGATCCCAGCGGTGGTGCTGGTCGCGGAAGGAGAAGACGCGCTCCTTCGCACGCGACTTTTCTTCGTCGCGGCGGGCACCACCAAAGGCGGCGTCGAACTTGTGTTTGTTGAGGGCTTGCTTCAGCCCCTCGGTCTTCATCACGTCGGTGTGGACCTTGCTGCCGTGCGTGATGGGGTTGATGCCGGCTTTGCGGCCTTCCTCGTTGACGTGGACGATGAGCTTCAGGCCGAGCTCTTTGCCGACGTAATTGTCGCGCAGGTCGTACATTTCCCGGAATTTCCAGGTCGTATCGACGTGCAGCAGCGGGAATGGCGGTTTGGCGGGGAAAAATGCCTTTTCCGCCAGCCGGACCATGCAGGCGGAATCCTTGCCGATCGAGTACATCATTACCGGGTTTTCGAACTCGGCAGCGACTTCGCGGATAATGTGGATGCTCTCGGCTTCGAGCTGTTTGAGATGGGTGAGGGAGTAGCCGGGCATTGAACCAGGGGTCAGGAGTCAGGGATCAGCAGTTAACTGGCGACGGAATTATATGGCTGCGTTGAAGTTACGTCCGCAGTATAGAGGAATTTCCAGAATTGGCTCAATGGCGCTGGAGGGCGAGAGCCGAGCGGCTGTAAACGGTTTGACAGCAAGCACTTACTTGAAGTGAATTCGGCAGGCGTCGCCGTCGCATTCGGTCGTTTTGCCCATCAGGCGATAGCGGCGGCTGGCAACTTGACGATAAGCCCAACGCCAGAAGGGGAGCGAGAAGGGGATATAGAGCAGCGGGCAGAGTGGATAAAGCCTTGGCAGTTGGGTGGTTAGGAAGCGAAACGATTCCGCCCCTTTGTGAATTCCTCCGTCGCGATCGACGAGGTACATTTCCTCCATGAGCTGGTCGTAAGTCAATTGGGGAAAACGAGTTCGAACCTCGGGATCGTGGAGGGACAGAAAGCTCAAATTGCGGGTGCGAGCATCCCATTTTGCCAGCCGATTGACGCCAGCCGTGCAGAATTTGCAGTGGCCGTCGTAGATGACGACATGGGAGTTGGGGCGTTCTGCCGGAGTGGGTAAATGAGAGGCGATACGAGGTTTGATGATGGTTGACATGATTGGGTTCCCGGCACGGTTTACCCTTGCTTGCGCGTTGGGCTAATGCAAGAACCGTTGGCAACATACTGGGACAACGCGCTATAATGCGGTCGAGCGACCGAATACTGCCTTGCCGGCACACGGAGTGTGCCTACTACTAAGGGGATTGGCAATGGAAGAAATCAAACGCCAAGTGAAGCGGGCTCAGCAGCGATTGGTGCTGGAGCAGTTTTGGCGAGTGTTTGGCTGGTCGCTGTTTGCCGTGCTGCTGATCGCGGCGCTTGGTTTGGCAATTCCGCGCATTTGGGTTTTGAATCTCAATCAGCAAGCCTGGGATCTGAGCTGGATCGGCGGCGGCATTGCCGTCGGCCTGCTGTTGGCAGGTGTGTGGACGTATGTGGTCCGCCGCACGAAGTTGGACGCGGCGATTGAACTGGATCGGCGATTTGGATTGAAAGAGCGGGTGTCGAGCACACTTGCTCTCTCGCCGTCGGAATTAAACAGCGACGTGGGCCAGGCGCTCGTGAGCGATGCGATTCGCCGCGTGGAGCGAATCGACGTGCGTGAGCAATTTCGCGTGGCACCGACGTGGCGATTGCTGTTGCCGCTGGCACCGGCGTTGGCGATTGGCGTTTTGGCGATGTTGCCGAGTGCGGTGAAAAAGGCAGAAGCAAGCGCCGAAACGTCGCCGGAGATCAAAAAGCAGATCAAGACAGCGACGATGAAGCTGCAAGAGCGGATTCGCGAAAATCAGAAGAAGGCCGAAGAGTTGGGACTGCAAGACTCGGATGCATTGAAGGAAGTCAGCAAGGAATTGGACAAGCTGGCGGGGAAAGAAACGAGCGATCGCAAAGATGCGCTGATCAAGATCAACGATTTGGCGAAGGACATCGAGAAGCGGAAGAATGATTTGGGAGGAGCGGACAAGCTACGCAAAGAGCTCGAAAAGCTGAAGGACATTGCGAAGGGCCCCGCCGACAAAATGGCCGACGCGCTGCGGCAGGGTGATTTTGGCAAGGCACAGGACGAATTGAAGAAGGTCAATGAGGAACTAAAGAACGGCTCGCTGAGCAAGGAAGACCAAGCGAAGCTCGTCAAGCAACTGGAACAACTGCAAGAGAAGCTGCAGCAGGCCGCTGAGGACCAGAAGCAAGGTCGCGAGCAATTGCAGCGGCAGATTGAGCAGAAGCTGGCCGAAGGGAACGTGGCCGAGGCCGCCAAGATGCAACAGCAGCTCGACCAGATGAATCAGAACGCCGGCGAGAAGCAGCAGATGATGGAGCAACTGGCCCAGAAACTCGGCCAGGCGAGCGATGCTTTGAAAGAAGGGGATACCAAACAGGCCGCCGAGCAACTCGACAAGCTGGCCGGCGATCTGGAGAAGGCGAAGCAGCAGTTGGAGCAGGCCGAAAACCTGCAAGAAGTGCTGGATCAATTGGCCGAGGCGAAGGACGCCATGAACTGCCCCAGTTGCCAGGGAGAGGGCTGTGCCCAATGCCAAGGCACCGGCAAGGGAGACAAATTGGGGAGCGACAAAAGCAAGGGCAAAGGAGACGGAAAGGGCAAGGGTCGCGGCGAAGGTGAACGGGACGAAGAAGAAACCGACAAGAGCTTTTATGAGACGCGCGTCGCGGCTGATGCCAAGAAGGGACAAAGCGTTCGCGTGGGCGATGCGAGTGGACCAAACAAAGCCGGCAAATCGGTAGAAGCGATCAAAGAGGAAGTGCGAGCGTCAATCGCCAAGCCCCCGGATTCGATTGAAGATGTCACGCTGCCCCGCGACCAACGGGAAAATGCAAAGCAGTATTTTGAACGGCTCAGGAAGGGAGAGTGAATACTCCTTTCACAATTAGCCGGGAGCAAACTTGCTCCCGGTGGATCACGAATTGGCCTGCTTGGCTAATTCCGGGACCAAGTTTGGTCCCGGCTGTTTGTGTTGAACATCCCTACAGGCCGGCGAGGGCCTCATCGACGGCGTCTTCCCAGCTCTGGCTGTCGTGCAGCATGTCGTCCCAGGCTTCGTCTTGGGAGAGGAGCAGCATCAGAGCCGAATCGTTGGTGTTGCCCGAGGAGCTAAATGCTTCGCCTTCAGGTTCCACGGCCGGCTGAACATCGATTGTGACCGTGGTGACGTTGCCCGAGTCGTCATCGGTGGGCTGATAGGTAAACGAATCAGGGCCACTATAGCCTGAGGTCGGCGTGTAGATAAACGTGCCGTCTGGGTCGAGAACCAGAATGCCATTGGTCGTGCTGGCGACGATCACCGCCGTGAAGGGGTCGTTTTCCACGTCGGAGTCGTTGACGAGAATGCTCTGACCCAAGCCGGTGCTGAGCGTGCCATCTTGGGCCACGATGAACGAGTCGGCTTCACCTTCTGGCGCGTCGTTGACTGGGTTAACGATGATCGTGAGCGATTCGGTCAGCGAATCGACACCACCGCTGTCCGTTCCGCCGTTGTCCTTGACGATCCAGGTGATGTCCCCCGTGCCACTGGCATCGGCGATGGTCTTGTACTTTAGGCCCTGGAGCTCGGCGAGCGGCAAGAAGTCGTTGACCACCACTTCGGTCGTGCCATCTTCTTTGAAGAGCTCGATGTACGAAGGAATGGCCGTGATTTGGTACGTCAGCGTTTGCGAAGCTTCCGCTGTGCCCGGCCCTGGGCTGTAGGCCAGGGAGGCGAGGTCCAAAGTCTCGGCAGTGGTGTTGGCGTGGTCTTCATCGACGGTGATGTCGTCCACCGTTCCAGCAGCCAGCGTGGGGGCATCGTTGATTGCGGCGACCGTGATGGCCAGGGATTGATTCAGCGTATCGACGCCGCTATCGGCGGTGCCGCCGTCGTCGATAACCGACCAGGTGATTTGGCCGTTTCCGGAGGCATTGGCAACGGTCTTGTAGGTGAGACCGTTCAGCTCCGCCAGCGTGAGCGTGGAGTTGGCCGCAACGGGAGTGGTGCCGTTCGCGAGGAAGACGTTTACATAAGCCGGGATGGCGGTGATTTTGTAAGCCAGTGTCTGCGTGTTCTCATCAATGCCGCCGCCCGGACCGTAATCCAATGTGGTGAGCCCAAGCGTGACAGCCGTCGTGTTGGCGCTGTCTTCGCCGACGTTGATGCTGGCAGGGGTACCATCCGACCGCACTGGAGCGTCGTTGATCGCACCGACGGTGATCGATAGCGTCTGATTCAACGTATCGATGCCGCCATTGGCCGTGCCGCCGTCATCGACGACAGACCAAGTGAGATTGCCTGTTCCCGCGGCATTGGCGACCGTCTTGAACTTCAAAGTGCGGAGTTCCGCCAGCGAAACGAGGTCGTTCGCGATGACGGGGGAAGTGCCGTCATCCTTGAAGAGCTGAACAAAAGCGGGAATCGCGGTGATGCGGTAGTTCAGGAATTGAGCTGTTTCGCTTGAGCCACCGCCCGGACCATAGTTCAATGCCGAGAGGCCAAGAGTCGCAGCCGTGGTGTTCGTGCTGTCTTCATCCACATCGATCGCGGCGGGAGTGCCAGCGGTACGAACCGGAACATCGTTTACCGACGCCACTCCGACCGCCAGCGTTTCGGACAGCGTATCAACGCCGCTGTTGGCGGTGCCGCCGTTGTCTTGCGCGGTCCAGATGATTTGACCGGCACCAGAGGCTTCGGCCACGGTTTGATACTTCAGGCCCTGCAGCTCGGTGAGCGTCAGCGTCGTGTTGGCAGCGACGGCTGTTGTGCCGTCGGCCTTGAAGAGGCTGATGAAGCTGGGAAAGCTAGTGATCTTGTAGGTCAGCGTTTGGCTGGCTTCGTCGGTGCCGCCGCCAGGACCGTAAACGAGCGACGTGAAGCCGAGCGCGACTGGCGTGGTGGCGGAATCTTCATTGACATTGAGGGCCGCTGGGCTGCCGGCAGTTCGCACCGGCGCGTCGTTAACGGCATTGACCGTGATCGACAGCGTTTCGGTGAGCGTATCGGCACCACCGCTGGCCACACCACCATTGTCCTGAACTGTCCAGGTGATCGTACCGGTGCCCGTCGCGTTGGCGAGCGACTTGTATCGCAAGCCTTGGAGCTCGGCCAGCGTTACGGTGGTGTTGGCCGTAACGGCGGTGGTTCCGTCGGCCTTGAAGAGGTTGACGAAGGCCGGAATCGTCGTGACACGAAAAGCCAACGTCTGGCTCGATTCGTCGGATGGACCGGGGCTGTAGGTTAGGGCGGTCAAACCGAGCGAGACCGCCGTGGTGTTGGCGCTGTCTTCGGAAATACTGATGGCGGCGGGGTTGCCAGCCGTGCGTAGCGGAGCGTCATTGACACCGACGGTGATGGACAGGTTTTCGGTGAGCGTATCGACGCCACCGTTGGCCGTGCCGCCGCTATCTTGAACGGTCCAAGTGATCGTGTCGGCACCGACGCTGCCAGAGACGGTTTTGTAGGTCAAACCGCGAAGCTGGGCGAGCGTGAGAACCTGATTCTCATCGACGCCGGTCGTGCCGTTGGATTCGAACAAGCTGATGAACGAAGGAACATTCGTGAGCCTGATGGTGAGCGTTTGCGAGGCTTCATCGGTTCCGCCGCCGGGGCCGTAGGTGAGGGCCGACAAGCCGAGCGAAACCGCCGTGGTGTTGGAGCTGTTGGAGGAGACGTTGACCGGGGTAACGGTGCCGACGGTGCGCGCCGGGACATCGTTGATCGGGTTGACGGTGATCGAGAGGGATTGCGACAGCGAATCGACACCGCCGCTGGCCGTGCCACCGCTATCTTGGGCCGACCAGGTGATGTTGGCGGCGCCAGTGACGTTGGCCACGGTCTTGTATTTGAGTCCCTGCAACTCCGCGAGCGTCAACACCGAGTTCACGAGAACGGCGGTCGTGCCGTCGGCCTTGAAGAGGGTGACCGTCGAGGGGATGGCCGTGATTCGATAGGTGAGGGTTTGGCTGGCTTCGTCGGCACCGCCGCCAGGACTGTAGTTCAAGGCGGTTAGGCCGAGCGCGACGGCCGTGGTGTTGTTGCTGTCTTCGGCCACGGTAATCGCCGTGGTGGTGCCGGCAGTTCGGACCGGAGCGTCGTTGACCGCGTTAACGGTGACGGACAGCGTTTGCGTGAGCGTGTCGATGCCACCGTTGGCCGTGCCGCCGTTGTCTTGCACCGTCCAGGTGAGGCTGCCCGTTCCGGCGGCGTTGTCCAAGGTCTTGTACTTAAGACCTTGCAGCTCGGCCAGCGTGAGGATCGTGCTGGTGGTGACGGCTGTGGTGCCATCGGTTTTGAAGATATTAATGAACGCGGGGATGTTCGTGACTTTGTACGTCAGCGTTTGGCTGGCTTCGCTGCTTCCATCGCCAGGGCCGTAGGCCAGGCTGGTCAGCCCGAGGGCGACAGCCGTAGCGTTGCTGCTGTCTTCAAACACGCTGATGGCGACTGGAGCGGTGGAGGTGCGCGTCGGGATGTCGTTGACGCCGGTGACGCTAACGGCCAGCGTTTCGGTGAGCGTATCGAAGCCGCCGCCAGCCGTGCCGCCGTCGTCTTTAACCGTCCACAGGATGTTGCCGGTGCCAAAAGCGTCGGCAATGGTCTTGAAGCGGAGGCCTTGGAGCTCAGCCAATGTGAGCACGGTGTTTTCGGCCACGGCCGTGGTGCCTTCGGCCTTGAAGACACTGACGAATGCCGGAATGTCGATGATCGCAAAGGTCAACGTCTGGCTGGCCTCGACCGAGCCGCCGCCCGGGCCGTAAGTCAGGGCTGTGAGGGCGAGCGAGGCAGCCGTGGTGTTTGTGCTGTCTTCGAGGACACTGATGGGCGTGACCGTTCCAGCGGTGCGTTCGGGCCGATCGTTCACGCCGACGGTAATGGTCAGGTTTTCGGTCAACAAATCGACGCCGCCATTGGCGGTGCCGCCGCTATCTTGCACGGTCCAGGTGATGGAGCCACCACCGGTGGCATCGGCAACCGTCTTGTATGTGAGGCCCTGAAGTTCGGCGAGCGTGAGCGTTTGGTTGGCCGTGACGGGTGTGGTGCCATCGGTCTGGAACAGGGTGACGAACGTCGGAATGTTTGTGATTTTGTAGGTCAGCGTTTGCGAGGCTTCGTCGCTTCCGCCGCCGGGTCCATAGTTAAGGGCCGTGAGGCCGAGCGAGACGGCGTCGGTGTTGGCGCTGTCTTCTTCGACACTGACGGTAGCGGCGGTGCCGGCCGTGCGGGCCGGGGCGTCGTTCACGGAGGTTACCGTGATGGAAACCGTTGCCGGAGCACTGGAGGTGATGCCGTCGGTGACCTGGTAGCGGAAACTATCGGGACCGGTGTAGTTCGGGTTAGGCGTGTAGGTGAACGAGCCATTCTCGTTGAAGACGACCGTGCCGTTCGCAGGCTGCATGATGATGCCCGCGGTGAGCGGATCGCCGTTTTGATCGGCGTCGTTGACCAGCACACCAGGAGCATTGATGGTGAGCTGCGTGTCTTCGTTGGTGGAGTAGGTGTCGTTGTTGGCAACGGGGGCCGTATTCACGACCAACTGCACCGTGATATTTGCGCTTTGGCCATTGGGCGAAGCGTCGTCCTTGGCGGCATACGTGAAGGAGTCGGTGCCGGTGAAGCCGTTATTGGGCTGATAGGTGAAGCTGCCGTTGGCGTTGAGGGTCAGCGTGCCGTTGGTCGTCGTGGAAACGACCGTGGCCGTGAGATTTGTGCTATCGACATCAGTATCATTCTTCAGCACGCCATCGGCAACATTGACCGTGAGCAGCGTGTTGGGAGTGACTCGGTAAGTATCGGCCACGCCAATCGGCGCGTCGTTAACCGGATTTACCGTGATGTTCACGCCGATGGCGTTGCTGTTGTTGGTGCCGTCGCTGGCTTGATAGGTAAAGCTGTCGGGGCCGTGATAGTTGGCGTTGGGCGTGTAGCTGAACGACCCATTGGCGTTCATCACGACGGATCCATGAGCAGGCTGCGTGACAACGGTCGCTGTGAGCGTGGTGCCTGGGTCTGCGTCCGTGTCGTTGGCCAACACGCCGTTTTCGACGCCAACCGAGCCGCCGGCATCTTCATCGAAGTTGTAGGAATCGCCGAAGGCGATGGGAGCGTTGTTGACCGGGCCGGTGATGTTGATCGTGACCGTGCCGGTGGCCGTCGCGGTGCCGTCGGTGACTTGATAGGTGAAGGTGTCGCTGCCGGTAAAGCCCGTCGTGGGGGTGAAAACGAAATTGCCGTTGCCACTGAGCGTGACCGTGCCGTGGGCCGGATTAGTAAGCGGTGTCGTGGAAATCGACAGGGACTGCCCGTCAACATCGGTGTCGTTGCTGAGCAGGTTGGGCGTTGTCGAAACGGTGAGAACAGTGTCTTTGGGCGTCGAGAAGGTGTCGTTGACGGCCGTGGGAGTATCGTTAACGGCCGCGATGTTGATCGTCACGGTCACAACATTGCTGTCTTGCGTGCCGTCGTTGGCCTTGTAAGTAAATGTGTCGGTGCCGTTCTGATTGGCCGTCGGGATGTAAGAGAACGAGCCGTTGGAAGCCATCGTCAGCGTGCCTTTGGTCGGCTGCGTGACGACCGCGGCCGTGAGCGTGGCACTTTCGGGATCGGTGTCGTTGGCAAGCACGCCCTGGGCAGCGGCGATGGTCAGAACGGTATCTTCGGTTGCACTGTAGGTATTGGCCACGGCCGTGGGAGCAACATTGCCGACGTTGATCGTGACCGTGGTAATGTTGCCTTGCTTGGTTCCGTCACTGGCTTGATAGGTGAAGGTGTTCACGCCGGTGAATCCAGCGTTGGGCGTGTAGGTGAAGGAGCCGTTGGTGTTGAGGGTCAACGTGCCATTGGCCGGTTGGGCAACCACGGTGGCGGTGAGCGTTTTGCCTTCGGGATCGGAATCGTTCTTCAGGACGCCGTTGGCGGCGGTCACGGTCAGAGCCGTGCCGATGGGAGTGGAGTAGGTATCGGCAACGCTCACCGGAGCCAAATCGGTGGGCGTTCCGCCAGAGCCCGTCCCCGTGGCGGGAATGTAGTACAGGCGATTAGCGCTGGCTTGACCTGACAGATAGACGGGCAGATTGGTCGCCACGGTCCGGCTGGTCACCTGCGATTGCGGATCGGTGCGATCGTGCTTGATCTGGCTCTGGCTATTCATCAGCGCAAATGCGTTGTTCGCGCCTTGCCAGACCGAACCGCTGACCGAGTGCCACAACTCGGCACCGCTGGTGTCAAACGTGGCGTGAGCATAATTTCGCGACGTGGAAGAGAAGAAATCGCGGAGCGAAATCGTGGTCAGTTGGCGGCCGCGCTCGCCGAAGTTATTATTCGCTCCAGTGACATTTTGGGCCAAGGTCATCGCGATTTGGTTCAGAGTGACCGTGCCGCCTTGCGAGCCGGCGACCGTCTTGCCCTCGATCACAAACTGCGGCTGTGTCTGGCGGATTTGGTAGGTGCCGGGGGCCAGATTTTCGAACTTGTACGTGCCATCTTCGAGTGTTCGCACCGACTGATTGACCGCAGTGTTGGTGCCGGCAGTGGCGGTACCGGTGAGCGTGATGTTGACGCCCACGATGGGCAATTCGCCGGCATCTTTCACGCCATTGTTATTCACATCGAAATAGACCAGACCCGAGAGCCCGCTGGGCTGGAAGTCTTGAACGGTGATGCTGGCGGTGGCCGTAGCTGTTCCGCCGTTGCCGTCGCTAATCGTATAGACAAAGCTATCGGCACCGGTGTAACCGGTGGTAGGAACGTATTGCACCTTACCGTTGACGATCGTGGCCGTTCCGTGGGCTGGGGCGGTGCTGATGGCACTGATCGTGAGCGTTTCAGTCGGGTCGAGGCCCGAATTATCGTTGGCGAGAACGTCCAGAGAGGCCGTCGAATCCTTGAAGGCAGTCAACGTGTCATTGGTGGCGACCGGATTGTCGTTGACATTGTTGACTGTCATCGACACGGTGGCGGTCGCATTGTGCCCCAAACCGTCGGTGATCGTGTAGGTGAATTTTTCCGTGCCTTGGAAGTTGGCGGCGGGCGTGTAGCTGATGCGCGTGCCGTTTTGCGTGATGGAAACCGTGCCGCCCTTATCGGTGGTGCCGAGCGTGGTGATCGTCAACGTGCCGCCGACTTGCGGATCGAGCGCGTCGTTGGCCAGGACGTCGATGGTGGTCGCGGCACTGTCTTCGTTGATGGTAAAGCCGGCACCGGTGTCATTGGTCGCGGTCAGACCGCTGACATTCATGGTGACGGTGGCCTGGGAGGTGAGGCCGCCCGTGGCGCGGTCGCTGATAGTGTAAGTAAAGGTTTCCGTGCCGCTGAAGTTGGCCTTGGGCGTGTAGAGGATGTTCGCGCCATTGGTGCCGATGGTGATCGTGCCACCCTGGCTGCCGGTGCCGATAGCAGTAACCCGCAGCGTTTCGCCCGAGCCAGCGTCAACACCCAAGGTGTCGTTGGCGAGCACATCCAAGGTGATTGCGGAGCTGTTTTTCGTCGCACTGAGGCTGTCGTTGGTGGCAACCGGAGCGTCGTTGACGTTGGTGACCGCCATCGAGATCGTGGCGATTTGCTCTTCGCCATTTTGGTTGCGGGCGGTGTAGGTGAAGGTTTCCGTGCCTTGGAAATTGGCCGCGGGCTTATAGCTGAGGCGGGTATTGTTTTCCGTGCGGGTCACGGTTCCGCCATTGCTCGGCGTGCCGACGGCGGAAATGGTCAGCGTGTTGCTCGCACCGCCCGAGCTGGTGTCGTTGGCCAGCGGATTGATGGTAGTGTTGTTCTGCGTGTCTTCCGCAACGGTGAAATTCGCGCCCGAATCGTTCACCGCGGTGAACGTGGAGCCCACCGCAACCGAAACGGAACCGTAGCTGACTTCGGCGTTGGGAATGCCGCCATCTTGGCCGTAAATGAGAACGTCGTGAGCGGGGCTGGTGTCGGCGTCATCGCCCGTGAAGGTCAGCGTGCCGGCAGCCGAGGCCCGCATGGGAATGCTTAGGACTTCGCGGACGTTCGGGCCGAGCTGCGTCAATCCGGCAAACGCGCCAACTTCATCGATCAAGCCGGCGGTAGAAGTGGTTCCCGACTGCCCGCCGCTATAGGTCTCGGTATAGACGATGGGGCCGGTGACTGTGGCCTTCGTGCCATCGAACGTGATGTCTTGATAGACGGCGAACACACCCTTGGCATCGGTGCCGGTCCGCAAGTCCTTGGCAAAGATGTGCAGCACGAAATCCTGGCCCACTGCCAAGCTGGTCAGGGCCGAGCCGTCTGGCTTCGTAACGGTGAGCGTCAGGCTCACCTTGCCACTCGAGACGGTGAGGCTGACCGGCAGCGTGGCCGCGTTGCCGGCGGCATCGGTAGCCACGACCGTGAACGACTGGGCACCCGCTTGGGCCGCGGTGGGAGTCCAGGTAATGATACCGGTCGTAGTGTTGATGGTCGCGCCGGACGGGGCGTTGGTGAGCGAGTACGTCAGGCCGGTCGTGCCACCTTCCTCGTTGGTCTGTGCGTTGTAATTGAGGTTAAAGCCCACAAGAGCGGCTGTGGGGGCCGTGCTCGTGAACGTGGGATTGACGCTATCGTACGTAACGCTCAGCGCGGTCGAGGCGGGACTAACTTGGCCGTTCACGGTTTGGGTGGCGGTGATGCTGCTGGCACCTTCGCCGAGAGCCGTGTTGGCGTTCGCGACGGTCAAGGTCATGGTCGTCGCATTGGCAACGCCTTGGGCGAGCACTGTGTTGCCCTTCATGAGCTTCACGGTTGATCCGACCGTCAAACCCGAAACCTGGAAGTCGAGCGAGGTGGAGTCAGTGATATTGTCGGTGCTGCTGGCGCCCGAATCGCTGACGGCCGCCAAATCGACGCCGGTGGGAGCCTGTGGCGTGACGGTGACGAGCACCGTTTGGAGATCGAACTGGTCGGCGGTGGTTGTGGAAGTGGTGCCGCGGACGCCCATCGAGATGTTGAACGTGCCGGCAAAGCCCGCCGGCGGCGTGATCGTCACCAGGCCGGTCGTGTTGTTGACGTTGATCGTGTAGTTGACGGTTTCGCCGCTGGGCTTGGTGGCGTCGAAGAAGAACGCATTGCTTTCTGCGTCTTGTGCTGAGAGCTGCACCGTGATCGGTGTGCCTGTCACACCCGTGACAGGAGCGATCGGATTGAGGAACGGAGCGCTGTTGGCCGTATCGGCGGCAACGGTGACTGCGAAAGTCTGGGAATAGCTGTGCCCCTGGGCGTCGGTGACGGTGAGCGTGACATTCGACGTGCCGCTGGCGCCTTCGGCCGCTTTGAGCTGCAAGGCGGCGTTTTGATTGTCCGTAACAATCTGGGCACTGGTGATCGTGATCGTCTGAGGAGGCGCACCATCGCCCGTGGTTCGCGATTGCTGGATGGCATTGCGAACGGCGTTGCCTTCGGTCAAAACGCCAAAGATGGAATGGTTGAAGTCGAGGAACCGGGCAGGGCCGCCCGTAATGAACACCTGCGAGTCGTTGGTGTCGTCGGTCGATTTGGCCATCGCCAACAGGCCAACGCTGGTGAACTGCAAATTCGTGTTGAATTCGTCGTCGAAATTTCCCAAAGTCGAAGTGCTATCCGACGGCCCGCCTTGAATGACGAAATCAGATCCATCGCCGAGGTGCGAAATGCGGTAGAAGGTGGACGAAGTCGCAAATTCACCGTTGTTGACCAGGGTTGCGATATGGTTCGTGGTGTTCGGCGCGAGATTGTCGAACAACTGGAAGATCATTTGGCCGTAGCCGCCTTCCAGCGCGCTCGCGGAAGTATTCAGCACCAAGCTGCGGTTGGTGCCGCCTGTGCCCGTGCCAGTTTGCTGGACCGTGGCCGTCAACAAGTTCGGGTTCGAAACGGAAACCGTGTACGTCAGCGGGCCGCCGGTCGGATCGAAACCGTTGAGGCCCAGCCACGACGGTGCGCCGCCGAGCACGTTTTGGCTGCTGATCGTATCGAACGACGGCGAATCGACGACTTGCGTGTTCTTTTCATAGACCAGGAAGATCTTGTCGCCATCGCGTGGCACATAAAGTTCTGGCCGGGCAATGCCGTTGCTAGACGAGCTGCTGTCGTATTCCAGTTCGGGCGCTGAATCGCCGGTTTCCTTGACGTACATCCGCAGAACGTGGGTCGAATCGACGACCTTGTCCATAATTCGCACCTGGGCGGTGCCGTCGGTCAGGTCGGTATCCAGCCGCGCGTTGGCATTACGGACGGAAGCGCCCGTCAACGTGCTGGAGGCCCAGACATCGAAGAAATCGTCGAGTGTGACGTTGCGGGAGGCGCTGCCGGAGGGATCGGTTCCCACGACGCTGCCTTCACCAACGTGAATCGATCCCGTGAAATCGTGCGTATGCGGGTTCGCGGCACCGCCATTCAGGCCGATGCCAGCGGGAATCACGAACTGCTGACCATCGAGCAGGACAGTCAACGTCGGGTGAATGTGAGAACCGGACGCCGGAAAGATCGGCGGCAGCGGCGACGTAATCGCCATGGCGAGCCGCGGTTCGAGCATTTCGAACGAGGTACCCAATTGCCGACGCATCTCGCGGCGCATTTCCTTGCGGCGAAACCACAGTTGGCGAAGACGTTCGAGCGAAGAGCGGATAATCGAGCGGCGAGACTTGCTCATAGGTGGTAACAGTTGCCTTCTTCTTCGGGAAAACGAAATACGCCACGCCCAGCCGCGAATGCGGCTGCGCCCGATCTCAATCAGACCGCGTCCAACGCGGCTGAGAGAATTTCGCAGGCGCGTGTTCCGGTTCGCGCCGACGAATCAGCTAGGGGAGACTCGCTTCTCCCCGCAAGACATGAGACGCCAAGATGGGTGTGCGTCCAGTCTTTCAGAATAACCAAGTCACTAGGTACTGTCATAGTTTTCGCGTAAGTGCTTTTGCAGAAACAAGTTAACATGGCTAAAACGCTTTTCCGTTTGGCGGCCATCGGGCGGATGACCAAGTTGTTAGGGGCGGTTGACAGCCAGACGGAAGGGGCGTTGTATTAAGCCGTGTGCCTCGTGTATCGCAAACTGCGGTCCGCGCGGTATTCGGATATTAGACGAGGGCGATAGCTGATTCGTTCCGTCACAGGTCACCTGGCATAAATCGCTAGCGGTGACTCGCTGTAAGTCTTTTTGCGGCAATAACATGGGACGAATCGGACTGGCTTTTCGAGTTTTTTTTGCCGCCCTCTTCGATGGCGGGAAATCCGCCCTCCTCAGGTCCGCGCTGGATGCCCCCGCGTTGCCAAAAAGAGACATCGTTGAGACGCCGCCACGCGAAAAAACCGTGCCAAAGCCAGCCCCACCGAGCCGCAGCGAGGCACTTTCCCTCCTAGCCGCTCTCCAGCGGGAGGCCCGGTTCGTCGATCTGGTGAAGCAGCCGTTGACGGATTTTGCGGATGAACAGATCGGAGCGGCCGCCCGAAACGTGCTAGGTGATTGTCAAAAGGTTTTGGATCGTTTTTTTGCCTTGGCTCCATTAGCCGAGGGGCCGGAAGGGACGCCCTGCGATGTCCCGGCTGGCTACGACCCGGGTAGGTACAAGCTAACCGGCCGAGTCGAGGGGAGCGGACCGTTTCACGGCCAGCTCATGCATCACGGCTGGAAGGCCACCGTGGTGAAGATTCCCGAATGGAGCGGGTCGAAGGAATCCGCCAACGTGATCTCCCCGGTCGAAGTGGAAGTGTGAAGTGTTGCGTTAGTCCCCCAGTCCCCCAGTCGCCTCCCCCTGATGCCCGCAACCTACGTTATCGGAATCGACCTCGGCACCACCAACAGCGTGCTGGCCTATGCGCCGCTAAGCGGTGATAAGCCGGAAGTGCAACTGCTTCCGATTCCGCAGCTCGTGGCTTCTGGAGTGGTTGAGGACCGGACCACGCTCCCCTCCTTCCTGTATTTGGCACCGAAACACGAAGCGGCTGCCGGAGCGTTTGACCTCCCCTGGAGCAAATCGAACCCAACGGTGGTGGGAGAATGGGCACGCCAGCAATCGGCTGAGAAGCCCGAGCGGACGGTGGCGGCGGCTAAGTCGTGGCTAGCGCACAGCAAGGTTGATCGCCATCAAGCGATTTTGCCCTGGGGCGCACCGGCTGAGGTGCCCAAAGTTTCACCGGTGACCGCATCGCGGCGGTATTTGGAGCACTTGATCGCCGCCTGGCAACATGCCTTTCCGGATGCACCGATTGCCGATCAGGTCGTGGTTCTAACGGTTCCCGCTTTGTTCGATGCGGCTGCACGAGAGTTGACCCGCGAGGCGGCGCTCGCGGCGGGGCTGCCAGCGGGGTTGATTTTACTCGAAGAGCCGCAAGCAGCCGTCTATTCCTGGCTGACCGTGACGGGCGATCGCTGGCGACGGCTGCTGAAGGTGGGCGAGACGCTGCTCGTGTGCGACATGGGGGGCGGCACGACCGATTTAACGCTGGTTGGCGTCGATCAGGAGGGGGGCGAGTTGATGCTGCGGCGGATCGCCGTCGGCGATCACTTGCTCGTCGGTGGCGACAACATGGACCTGGCCCTGGCCCATTTCGTTGCTGGCAAATTTGCGGAGAAAGGAACGAAGCTCGACCCCTGGCAATCCGTTTCGCTCTGGCACCAATGCCGAACGGCCAAAGAAGCGTTATTAACCGAAGGCGGACCCAAAAAACATCCGCTCGGCGTGCTCGGGCGCGGCAGCAAACTCATCGGCGGGACCGTAAAGGTCGATGTCGAGCGCGAGGCGGCTGCCGAGTTGTTGTTGGAGGGCTTTTTCCCTCGTTGCAACACGACCGATCGACCGGTTCGCCGCCGCCAATCGGGCTTTCAGGAACTAGGGCTGCCGTTTGAAGCCGACGCGGGCGTAACGCGGCACTTAGCGGCATTTCTGATGGCGCAGGGCAAAGACAATCAGCCGGTGCGGCCCACGCACGTACTGTTCAACGGCGGCGTGTTCAAGGCTGACGGGTTTCGCGGCCGTCTGTTGGAAGTGTTGGGAAGCTGGGCGGACGGTGCATCGTCGGCCCAAGCTCTCGAAGGCGAACATGATCTCGATCATGCAGTTGCTCGCGGTGCGGCTTATTACGGCTGGGCCAAGCAGCACGGTGGCGTGCGAATTCGCGGCGGCGCGGCTCGGTCGTATTACGTCGGTATCGAAACCTCGGGCCTCGCAATTCCGGGTGCTCCGCGCCCACTGAAGGCGTTGTGCGTCGTCCCGTTCGGCATGGAGGAAGGCACCAGCATTGATGTGCCCAGCGATGATTTCGGCCTCGTCGTCGGCGAGCCAGCCACCTTTCGCTTTTTCAGCTCCAGCGTGCGAAAGGCCGACAAGCCGGGCGATTTGTTGGATCGCTGGAACGAAGACGAACTGGCCGAAAGCGATTCACTCGAAACGATGCTGCCGAAAGACGACGCCGTGGAAGACGACTTCGTTCCCGTGCGATTCAACAGCCAAATCACCGAGCTCGGCGTCTTCGAACTCTGGTGCCAAGGCACAAAATCGCCAAACCGCTGGAAGCTAGAGTTCAGCGTGAGGAAGGACGCGGACTAATTGCTAACCCGCAACGGCCTGGAACACTCGACCGACTTTCCTGAGATAATCGACATCGCCTTGCTGGGCGCGCTGAGCAATTTCATCGAGCCATCGAACGGTCTGCGGCTCAAGACATGCCTCCGCGGGATCATCCGCCGGAAACACAACTTCCACTTCGACTTCGACGGCAAATTGCCCACGCTGCACCCACCGCTTTCGTTTTTCGCGTCGTTCACTCATGGTTAAATGCTAGCCGTTTCATTTCCATTATCCATCTTAACTGACCGATATTCTTTCGCGTGAGCACCGCCGCCGATCCAACCGATGAAATTCAGGCCAGCCGCTACGTCGTTGGCATCGACCTGGGCACGACGAATTCGGCGGTGTGCTATGTCGATTGCCAGGAGCAGCCGTGGCGGGTGCGGGTGCTGGAGATTCCGCAGCTCGTCGCGCCGGGGCAGATTGAAGCCCGCGACACGCTGCCGAGCTTTCACTATCAACCGCCGACGACGGCAGGCGAGACGCCTGCCCCACATGTCGTCGGCTA
>JANNTN010000189.1:0-1555 GCA_031394445.1 Anatilimnocola sp. | reverse complement strand
CGCTGGGTACGATCAACGGCGGCGAGGCCAACGGCGATTTTTAGTGCGTGTCGCACGGACATATGCGGACGTGGCGAATGATTTCCAAGTCTTTTCGACGAAGCTGGCGTTATAGCAGCGCGAATTCCGCTCTAGAATCCTTTTTGCAACTGCTAGCGTTTAACCGCAACAACATGCTGACTCAACTTGTCGGGTTTCATTTTAATTGCAGAATATTCTTTGTGGCCACGATTGCCCTGGCCGGCTGTTCGGGCCAAAGCGGCCTGTCGCCTGTGAATGGGAAGGTCACGTACAAAGGGCAGCCCGTTTCTGGTGCTACGATCTTGTTTATGGGTGATGAGAATACGCGCCCCGCCACGGCTGTCAGCGGTTCGGATGGCAGTTACAGCCTGATGACGCTCGATGCGAAAGGGGCGATGCCCGGTAACTATTCTGTCGTGGTGACCAAGACCGACGCGCCGCCAGCGGGAGAGCCTCCGAGCATGGAGGACGCGGCCAAGGCGACCAATCGCCCGCCGCCCGCGCCGAAAGAACTCTTGCCAGCGAAATATGCTGACGCGACCAAGTCACCGCTGAAGTTCGAAGTCAAACCAGGGCAAGCTAACACGATTGACTTGACGCTAGCAGACTGAACGATTGCGTTTCACTGCTTTGTTTTCCTCTTTGCCCAAAGTGCCGCATTCGGCTACGATGCCGCAGCCGCAATAGGTTCCGCAGCTTGGCTGCGCCGATTGTGCCGATGTGCTGATTGCGTTTTTTGAACGCGGTGAGTGCGCCGATTGATCCGTGACGTTGTGTTTCTGGAGTGCGAGCGATGAATGGATTCTCGCTGCTGATGGCATTGGCCTCGCTAGGGGTCGTCTATAGTTGGCGTACGGGCGTTGATCAGCAGCAGGAATACGTTCTGCAGATCGAGCCGGAGATCGTGCAGGCGCTGGCTGCGGGCGAAGAAATTTTCAGCGATGTGCCGGCTGATGTCGGCAATCTTGCCCGCCTGTGCATCACGATTCTGCCCAAGGACGGCACACCGGCGCGGCACACCGCGGCCGGAGAAGAACGCTTTCGGCAATTGCTGCTCGCCGCCAGCCGATTCGCGTCGCGCGATACTTCCACGGTGACAACCGATGCGCAAACAACCATTCTGTGGCCGGGGCGCGCGGGCGGATCACCCGAGCAAAGTTATGGTGTGACCACCGGTTGGCAGCCCGACGCCAGCGGCAATCAACAATATTTGGTGCAAATCGATCCGACTGTGCTCAGTACTTTGTCGATCGGCGACGAACTGTATGTACCCGTCGATCCGAGCGCGGGTCGTCTGGCGCGATTTGTCGTCAAAGCTGGACGCTTGAATTTGCCGCGAACGGGCGGCCGGCCGCCATCGCTGTTGACTCAATCGCCAATCACCACACCGACCGACCGCACTCGCAATCTGTGGACGGCCAACAATCCCGTGGATCCGAATCGGCCGACGACGCAATTCAACAACGGCTATGGCAACACGCTGAACGATGGCCGCGGCACGCAGTACCAGCAACCCGGCTACGGAAATCAAACC
>JANNTN010000175.1:0-8986 GCA_031394445.1 Anatilimnocola sp. | reverse complement strand
CAGAGTTGATACCGCTCGCAAAATCCTGGCTCGGCCCGGAGATCGTTGATCATGTCGGCCCAACTCAGAGGATCGGAGAAGAGGCCGTGAACTAGAAGGACAGGTACTTTGCCCGGTTGATAAGGCTCCAGAACATTCAGCCGTGCGGTCGTCGTCGTCGCCGTACCCGGCTCGATAAATCCAGCCAAGTACGTTCGTGGCGCTGCTTCCAGCGTCAGAGCGAGGGGAGCGGAAAGGTCAAGGGACAAGGGAGTTTCGCCTTCCGACGAAATGCTGCGAATGTGGAGTGGGTTATAAAACTCCAAGACGGCTGCGGAGGCACTGCCTGACGTGACTAACGCCGGTTCGGTGGATTCGCTAAACAGCAACACTGCTGTGGCGGCGAAAAACGATTTCTCAGGAAAGAATCGGGCTTCGAGCGGATCGCTGCTATTGCGGCAGCGTTCGACGACCAGCGGCAGACCGGACCCGTGGCAGGCATAGCGCCGATTCAGGAGCGGCTCGTGCTTGGTGGGCACGCAGTGCAGGCGTTGAAAATCTTGCGCAGACCAAGGAAATCCGTGGAGCACGATGGGAACGACGCAGCCGTCGTGCAGAACTAAGCCACGAGACGGATCGAGGCGGCCAAAGCGCTGCGAGGCGGAGAGGAGCCGGGAAAGGGCTTCGTTGTATGTCGCGTCTGTGGCTGGCCAGAGCAGCGAGCAAGCCTGGAAGTAGGCATCAACGCACGCATCGTCGCCAGCCTTTTCGAGAGCCGAGGCGCGGGTCAGCTCTTCTTTTGCGGCGGCTTGCGGGGAATAGCTGAGGAGTCGCGGGTCTGTCGAAGCGGCTGATCGCGAGTGCAGGTGGTGCGTGAGGCAGCCGGGTTGGCTAAGTGCTACAGCCAACAGAATCAGAACAATTGATCGTTCCGCGAACAGCCGCATGAACCAGCCAGCAGGAAAAGTGATTTAGCAAGCGCAGCTTCCTTGCTAGATCCAGCAACCTTCCAATGGCTTGGTCTCTTCTTCATCGACTGGGATGCATAGCGGGCTGCATCCCCGGTCGGAAGCGAGGAGAAGGTTAGACGAGCGAGGCGTGGCGGTTCCAGGTATTACCGGAATAAGCGATAAGGAGAGGTGTCGCAAGTGAACGAATATGGCCCGAGATTAATTCACAGCCTGGTGAAGCCGGAACCAAAATAATTGAACAGGAGCGAACAGAGGAAACGGAGAAAAACACTGTGAACAAAAAAATGAAGGAACGAAGTAGGATTCAAGAATTTGCGCAGGTTGCGGAGAAATGACGGCAAGAAATTGCTTTTCGATTCACTATATGCGAGAACACGACATGTTTGACGGGCTCTTGATATTGGGCCGCACCAATTGCCATACTGTAGGCGCTGCTGCGTCGTTGCTGATTCCGGCAACAGCTTGCGATTCCTTTTCTACCTCAGTCACTGCGGCTGCGCTCTCGTCATCTCAAGTCCCGCGCCAAGGAGCTTACCTCATGAGACCAGTTTGGGCATTTCTATTGTTGATCGGCACCGTTGCCGGTCCGTTGTGGGGTCAGCAGTCGGCGGACCAGTCTGCCGATGAATCCGCGATTCGCAAGACGGCTGCCGCGTATGCGGAGGCGTTCAATAAGCATGATGCCAAGGCGTTGGCAGACCTGTGGTCGCCGGATGCCGTATATCTCAATCGCACCACGGGCGAAGAGGCCGTCGGACGGGCGGCAATCACCGAACAGTTCACGACGATCTTCAAGGAACAGCCGGAACTGAAGCTGGAAGTGAATGTGACATCCATCCAGTTCATTTCTCCGAACGTGGCCGTTGAACATGGTATGGCGAAGTTGTTAGGACCGAACTCCGCACCCGAGGAGATCGAATATACGGCGGTCGATGTGAAGCGCGATGGGCGGTGGATGCTGGACCGTGTGACGGACAAGAGCAAAGAGGCCACCCCGAGCCATTATGAGCAGCTCAAGGTGTTGGAATGGATGGTTGGCCACTGGACGACGAGTGCGAAAAACGCGGAGGTAGATCTGGAGTGCAACTGGACGAAAAACCAGAACTTTCTGACGCGAGCATTCAAAATCTCCATTGATGACGCGAGTTTTTCGGGAATGCAGATTATTGGCTGGGATCCCGCCGCGAAAAAAATTCGCTCGTGGACTTTCGATTCCAATGGGGCCTTTGCTGAGGCGACGTGGGAGCAGCGGGGCGGGCGCTGGTTCATTCGCAATCGCGGCGTGCTGCCAGATGGGCGAGCGGCGACGATGGTCAATGTGATGAAGCCGGTGAATGGCGATTCCTTCACGTGGCAAACCGTCGAACGGACGGCAGACGGGGAACTGCTCCCCAACATCGACGAGATTTTAATCGTCCGTCGCTAACTTCGCCGTTACGCAACATTTACCAAAACAATCTAGCCATTTTAATAATTATGAAACGCTCCTTCATCGTTCTGGCATTTGTGGGAATTGCCGTTCTCCTGTTTCAAATTGAAATTCTCGCGCGCGGCGGCGGTGGTGGTGGTGGTGGACGCGGAGGGGGAGGCGGCGGAGGTAGCCGTGGAGGCGGAGGATTTAGCGGTGGTGGTGGTGGATTTTCACCTTCGGCAGGTATGTCGCGCGGTCCTAGCATGGCGGCTCGGCCGAGTCCTGGTGGTGGAGTTTCGCGGCCAAGTGGTCCAGCCGCGGGGCCACGGCCTGGCGGCGGTCCTACTGCTGGACCGCGGCCCGGCGGGGGTGTTCCGGGTGGCGGAATAGCTCAGGGAGGCGCTCGCCCTGGTGGTGGAGTGCCAGGCGGCGGATTGCCCGGTGGTGGTTTGCCAGGTGGTGCGGGAGCCGGGCAACGGCCTGGGGCAAGTGGAGCAGGAGCGAATTTTGCTGGTGGTCGTCCGACTGCCAGTCAGCTTGGCAATTTTCTCGATATGCCTGGGCCTGCTACCGGTGCGATTGGTGCAGGCGGAGTTGGGCGGCCAGGGGGAGCAGCCGCTGATTTCCTGCAACATGGCGGCGCTACTCAATTGCCGGCTGGCGGCGCTAACCGGCCAATCGCGGGTGGCGGACAAATAGCTGGTGGCATTCGCCCCGCTAACCCGATTGGGCCCGCGGGTGGTCCCGGTGTTGGCCGACCAGGATCGGACGTGGGTCGGCTGGGCACGCCTGGGCAGAATGTTTCGCAGAACCGTCCTGGCCGAATTGAAAATCGCGGTGAGCGGCAAGGCGATCGTCAGCAGCGCCGCGATGAGATTGTGAACCAATACCACGACCACAATCCGGGTAATTTTTGGAATGAGTATCCCGGCTGGACGGCTTGGGCGGTGACGCGGCCGTTTGCCTGGGCGACTTGGGGGTCGGTGGGTGGGTGGTGTGGATACAGCGGTGACGCGATGCCGTATGCCTATGGTGAGAATGTCTATTACGCCGACGATCAGGTTTACTACGGCGATCAGCCGGTGGCCAGTGCGGAAGAGTATGCCCAGCAGGCGGCCACGCTCGCCAGCAGCGCGCCGGAAGCCGCGCCCGACAAGGCGGATTGGTTGCCCCTGGGCGTTTTTGCGCTCACGCAAGATGGACAGGCTTCTGGTACCGAGCCGTCGATTTACATTCAACTGGCGATCAGCAAGCAAGGTGTAATTTCCGGTACGCTGAAAAACACGATCAGCGGCAAGGTGCAGCCGTTGGAGGGGATGGCTGACAAAAAGAACCAGCGCGTGGCTTGGACGATTAAGGACCAGGATCGCCCCATCATGGAGACCGGGCTTTCCAACCTGACGCAAGATACGGCACCGGCGTTGATTCACTTTGCCGACGGGCAGACGCAGCAGTGGCTGATGGTGCGGATGCCGGAACCGAAAATGTGAGTTGAGCATTCCTCCCAACTGAGCTGGTCGAACGCATTCGACGATGATTGCGGTGTAAATCACTGGGCGAACACCGCGAACCTTTGTGCTGGATTTGTCGTCTCTTGGCCGCGATAGGCGGGGTAACTCATACCATCGCCAATATTGGCCATTTGAGGCTAGAATTCAGGGGAGACGGTCGAATGACGTTTCAAGCAACCAACATGACTGCGATTGCCTCCGGCATTCGCCACACAGTACCCATTGCTCCCTCCATGTCGCTCAAAATCTATATTTCCGGCAAATATTACGACAAAGAAAACGCCAAGGTCAGCGTGTATGACCACGGATTTCTGTACGGAGACGGCGTCTTTGAGGGGATGCGAAGCTATGGCGGCAAGGTCTTTCGGTTGCAAGCCCATCTCGAGCGGCTGTGGGCATCGGCCAAGGCGATTTGGCTGAGTATTCCGATGAGCCAGGCGGACATGGCCAAAGCGGTTAACGATACGCTGGCAACCAACGGCATTAAGGACGGATACATTCGCCTAGTCGTCACGCGCGGGGCCGGGGCGCTGGGCCTCGATCCGAACAAGTGCAGCGACCCGCAAATTGTCATCATCGCCGACCATATCCAGCTTTATCCGAAAGAGATGTACGAGAACGGCTTGGAAATCGTCACGGCCAGCACGATTCGCAATCATTCGGCCGCACTCAGCCCGCGAATCAAGTCGCTGAATTATCTCAATAACATCATGGCGAAAATCGAGGGGCTGCAAGCGGGCTGCGTCGAGGCGCTGATGCTGAACGCGAAGGGGGAGGTCGCGGAATGCACCGGTGACAACATTTTCATCGTTCGCAAAGGCGTGCTGATGACGCCGCCGATCGACGCCGGCATCCTTGAAGGAATCACGCGAGATGCGGTGATCGAGTTGGCCGAGCAGATGAAAATTCCAGTGCAGCAGGTGCCCTTCGTCCGGCACGATATTTTTATTGCCGACGAATGCTTCCTGACCGGGAGTGCGGCAGAGGTGATCCCAGTCGTGAAGCTCGATAGCCGCGTGATTGGCGATGGCAAGCCGGGACCGCTCACGAAGAAGCTGATCGAAGGTTTTGTGCGACTGACGCGGAAGTAGATGAACGGCTCCGAGTGGCCCAATTGGAGTTCATTTCGTTCCAGTGGGCTGGCCTAGGATTTCGCTCGCGGCAATCACTCCGATTTGTTTTCCGTCGATGACAACGGGCACGTCGTCGCCCAAGTGCAAGACGGTGTGTTGTGCATAGGTTGGCTGCGGCGTGTCGCCACTAGGGCCGGTGAAGACTTCGATGCAGTCGTCAACGAGGTTCACGATCCAGTAGCTGGCGATTCCGGCCCTGGCGTAGATGCGTTTCTTCCACCTGCTGTCGCGGTGGATCGACGATTCGGACACCTCCGCGACGAGGACTGTTTAGGTTGGACCAGCGTGGTGGTCGGCGTAGTCCTCTTCCGTGCCGCGGATCACAAATACATCGGGTTCTGGTTCGCTCGTGATGAGCGTAGCCGCGCCTTGCGTATCGACGAAGAATTCTAACGGGACTAGCGCCGCCAAACGGCGCATCAAGCGGCGACGGGCGAGTTCGTGTCGCAGGCCCTTTGTCATTTTTGGCACCAAGAACCCTTCTAGCAGTTCGACAGGATCCCCGTCTTGGATGATGCCGGCCTTCAGCAAGACATGATAGCCTTCGACCGACAGCGGCAGCACGGGTTCTTCCGGCGTAACGGCTGGGTGGGCCCACAGCTCGTCAGCCTGTTTTAGAATGGCAAAAGCCGGTGCATTCATGGCGTGATCTCCACGTTGGCGTCTTACAATAGTCTATCATAGGCGTCGGGGCGAACAGAGAACAAATCAGAGCCGAATGGCCTTGAACTGCAAGGAAGGGCACATGCGAACAATGCTCAAATCGACCCTGCGGTGTGTGGCAATCTTCGCCATCAGTTGGGCCTGTGCCCATGTAGTCGTCGCTCAGGATGAAGTGCCGGCGAAGACGAGGAAGATGGAGCGTGAGCGGGAGACGAGGCCGCTGGTGGGGTATAAGGGGCGGCGGATTGCGCAGACGATGCACTATACGGGTGCGGAGTGGTTGACGCGTGATAATCGGGAGCAGGAAGAGCGGTGCTCGCTGATGCTGGCGAATCTGGGCGTTAAGCGGGGGATGACGATTTGCGATATGGGTTGTGGCAACGGCTTTTATGCGGTGCAACTGGCGAAGATGGTGGGTGAGGGGGGGCAGATTTATGGCGTGGATATTCAGCCGGAGATGCTGACGTTTTTGCAGCAGCGGGCGGCGGCTCAAAATGTGACGAACATCACGCCGATTTTGGGGGAGTTTGCCGATCCGAAGCTGCCGAAGGGGAAGATGGATTTGATTTTGCTCGTGGATGTGTACCACGAGTTTTCGAACCCTGATGAGATGCTGGCGAAGATGCGGGAGGCGCTCGCGCCGGAGGGTTTGTGTGCGCTCGTTGAGTTTCGGGCGGAAGATGCGAATGTGCCGATCAAGCCGGAACACAAAATGACGAAGGCACAGATCATGAAGGAGTGGCAGCCGAACGGGTTCAAGCTGGTGAAGGAATTTGAAGGGCTGCCGTGGCAGCATTTGATGTTTTTTGGGCGGTATGAGAAATAAGCAAACGAACCGCGGATGGCGCAGACAGCGCGGATGAAGAAAAAATCTTAGAGATAGACGCGGCGGTTGAAGATGTACCATTCGAAAATGAGGACGCCGAGGGCGGCGAGAGTGAGCCATTTCCAGAGCTCTTGGCGGGCGGTTTGACGGCCTTGCTCGGCTTTGACTTCTTCGTGGCCGATGTCGATTTGCTCGGCGGGGGTGAGATCGCTCTCGCGAGTGTCGAACAGATTGACGGCGAATTGCTGCGAAATTTTGTCGCCGGAGCCTTCGCGGACTTCGTAGATGCCGAGCTCGTCGGTGCGGTTGAAGATGAAGGTGTTTTGCAGCTCTCGAGGAATGTCGAATTTGTCGCCGCGCGGCGAGGTGACCAGGATGGATTTTACGGGGGTGGCGGTGCGCAACACGGCGGGGGAGCCCGGCTGAATGTTGGGCGAGGCAAGGCTGCCGCGAATGCCGCCTAGATACTTGAGGGCGTTCATGAAAAAGACTGGGAAGCTGCGCCGCCGAAACCAGTCGGTGTTGACTTCTGCTTTGCCGGCGTCGTCGTAGTCGATGATGCCAAAGCTCAACACCGCGTCTTCGTAGCCGCCGCGAGGACCGATGGCGTAGAGCGTGCCGACATCGGAGTCGATCAGCGTCACGGTGCCGAGTGGACCTTTCAGGGCGCGGCCTGCCACGATTTTGACGTTGCCAAGTTGAACGAGTTGCGTGAGCGGATGGACCTGGTTCACATCGATGACGATGGGCTGGTTTTGCTTCTCGCCGAGGGACCAACTGGTGGCTCGTTGCGGGCCAGGCGCGGCTTCGCCAGTGGTGGGAGGTGAGGCTGAGGGATCGGTTGGCGGTATGCGGCCGATCATCAACGTGTTGCAGGCGGGCATCTCTTTGGGGGCGCATTGATCGAAGATAATCAGGTCGTATGCACCTTCGGCTGAGCGGTCTTGATAGGGCTTGGTTTCTAAATGTGCGGGCTCCGCGAACGTGATGCTGGCGATTTTTTGGACCTCGTCGGTTTTTAGCGCGAACTCGAGATGTTCGTTGCCGGGTGTGACCACCAAGACCTTGGCCGGACGGGGCACGTTGACGACGGCGTAGGCGGTGTTGTCGGCAATCAGACTATCTTTGGATTCGATTTGCAGCTTGAGGATGCCGCTTTCGATTTCTTGCATCTCGAAATTGACGCCGGTGGTGCCGGGCAGATGGGTCTTTTCATCGCGGGGGGAGAGCGTGACGGTTTTGGCGTCGAGCAGCGCGCTGCCGAGATAGAGCGAGGTTTCGACGCTGGCTTCGCGAGGGCTGTGGTTTTCGAGGCGGGCGAAGGCTTGGACGCGGCCGGGCTTTTCGGGGTTGGCCTCGGTGCTGAAGGCGGAGATGGCGAGGTTAGTCTGCGTTTCGGCCGCTTGCTTGACGTAGTAGGGGGTGAGGTTGCCGAGTTTGAAGGTGGGGACGCTGGAGAAGCCGCCGTCGCTGAGGATATAGAGGTCGGCGGGCTGGGCTTCGGCGGTTTTGATGTCGATGGGGTTGTTGGGATCGCCGCTTTGACCGGGGTTGGCTAGGCCGGAGGCGGCGCGGAGGGCTTCGCTCAGGTCGCTGGGATGATTGGTTTGCGCGATCAGCTCGATTTTCTTGCGGAGGGTTTGGCGGTTGTCGGTGAAGGCTTGCTCGACTTTGGCGGTGTTGGAAAAGCTGATGACCATGGCCGCGCTGCCCTGCTCCATCTGCTCGACGAGGTCGATAGCCTGGCGCTTGGCTTGGTCGAGGCGCGAGGGGGCGATGTCGGTGGCGGACATGCTGGCGGAGGTGTCGATCAAAAAGACGAAACGCTTGCCGATGAGCTTGCTGCCGCTCCAGCCGGGACGGAGGAGGGTGAGGGCGATGAGGGCGATGAGGAGCAGTTGCAGGAGGAGCAACAGGCTTTGGCGGAGGCGTTGCCAGAGGGAGTTGACGTGCAGATCTTCGATCGTGCGGGCCCAGAGATAGGTGCTGGGGACTTCGAGGGGCTGGCGGCGGAGCTTGAGGAAGTAAAGCGCAACGATAGCCGGGGGCACGAGGGCCAGGAGGCCCCACTGCCACCAAACGAGCGTGTTGATCGTGTCGCTGGGAAACATAGGCGTCAGGAGTCAGGGGGCAGGGGTCAGGGAGGTGGTGTCGATGGATTTGTATTGGCCGCGGTTTTCGTCGGCGAGTTGGCGGAGGAAGCTGCGTTTGGTGGCGGGGGATTTGCCGGGCTGAGGGGGTGATTTGAGCTCGATGACGTTGATGATGGCGGTGTTGTTTTGGTGGAGGTCGGCGAGTTGCTTGGGGGTGAGGGGAGGCTCGTCGGCGTCGGTGAGGAGGAAGATCACGTCGGGCCGGAGACGCATGGCGAGCTTGAGGGCTTGGAGATGGTCGGTGCCGCCGGCGGCGGTGATGCTGCCGACGAAGGATTCGGCTTGCCGGAGGCCATTTTCATCGGCGAAGAGCATTTGCGGCGAAGGGAGAATTTTGGG
>JANNTN010000116.1:0-1546 GCA_031394445.1 Anatilimnocola sp. | reverse complement strand
ACCCACGTTCGGAATGTAAGCAAACCGCCGCCCCTGCTTCTGACGATGCTCCACCAGCGGCGTCAGCGCCGGTAAAAACTCCCGCGGTGCCACCACCACGACATCCGCCGCCGGCCCCGCCGGATTCACCGCCGGCAACAGCAAGCTCGTTACTAACGCCCAAAACATGCCTGAGCATCCTTAATAGATGTCAACGCTCCCTCTGGGAGAGAGCCAGGGTGACGGTGCTTCATCAAACCGCAACTTCCCCATTTTCGCGCGGCGAAGTGTACTCCCCCCCCTTCCCCGCCACAAGCCGAAACCCCAGCCTCGAAACCACCGCTTTCTCGAGCTTTTGTCGATCTCCGCACTGTGTACTCAGTACTCAGTACCCAGTACAAAATATTCACTGCTTACCGGACTCCATGATTCCATATTCTGCTCCCAGTCCCCCAGTCTCCTTGTCTCCTTGTCCCTGACCTCTGACCCCTGGTTCCCCCATGCACCTCGGCTTCGTCACCGCCATCCTCCCCGACCTCCCCCTCCCTGAAGTCGCCCGCTTCGCCAGCCAAACCGGCTACGACTGCATCGAAGTCATGTGCTGGCCCGTCAGCAAGGCCGAACGTCGCTATGCCGGCATCACGCACATCGACGTCACCGACTTCACCTCCGCCAAAGCCGACGACACCCGCCGCATCATGGCCGACGCCAAAGTCGCCATCAGCGCCCTCGGCTACTATCCCAACCCTCTTTCACCGAACCGCGAAGAAAGCGACCTCGCCGTCGCCCACCTTCGCAGAGTCATCCAAGCCGCCGCCCTCCTCGGTCTGAAAACCATCAACACCTTCATCGGCCGCGACTGGACGAAGTCCGTTGATGACAACTGGCCCCGCCTCCTTGAGACGTGGAAGCCCCTCGTTCAGTTCGCCGCCGGCCACGGAATCCGCATCGGCATCGAAAACTGCCCCATGCTCTTTTCAAAGGACGAATGGCCCGGCGGCAAAAACATCGCCACCAGCCCCAAAATCTGGCGCAGACTCTTCAACGACCTCGGCGACAACATCGGCCTCAACTACGACCCCTCCCACATGGTCTGGCAGCACATGGACTATCTCGCCCCCATGCGCGAATTCAAAGACCGCCTTTTCCACGTACACGCTAAAGACGTCCGCATCGACCGCGAAAAGCTCGACCAGGTCGGCATCCTCGCCCACCCCAGCGAATACCACACCCCCAAACTCCCCAGCCTCGGCGACGTCCATTGGGGAAAATTCTTCTCCACCCTCACCGACACTGGATACCAAGGCCCCATCTGTGTCGAAGTCGAAGACCGCGCCTACGAAGCCACGCTCGATCTCCGCCAATCCTCCCTCATCCAAAGCCACACCTACCTCCGCAACTTTATCCCCCGCTAATACAGTCCAAGGTGTCCTTCCGGCAAGCCTGTAGAAGTGTCAAAAGTTGCGGCCGGCCGCTAGCAGACGGCGAGCTGGGCCGATTCGAGAGTGGCTCGATAATTCCAGGGCATCCAATCCGCGGGATGCTCGGCCACTTGCTCCGCATGGCG
>JANNTN010000088.1:0-6456 GCA_031394445.1 Anatilimnocola sp. | reverse complement strand
CGACACGTTCCGCGCGAAGGAATTCGATTCGAACAGCAACATCTTCCTGGAGGACAAGTGATGCTGTCCGCCGAACTCTTCATCCTCGGCAGCGACCATTCCGCTTCTATTTCAGCGCCCGCAACATCCCCTCGGCCTTGTGCCACGTCTCTTCATACTCCCGCTCGGGCGACGACTGCGCCACAATGCCCCCGCCCACCGGAAATTGCCACCATCCGCGCGACGCGGTGATCGTGCGAATGAGAATGCTCAGGTCCAGCGAACCATCGAACCCGAAATAGCCCAGCGACCCGCAATAAGCCCCCCGAGCCGTCGGTTCAAGCTCCGCGATGATTTCCATCGCGCGAATTTTCGGCGCTCCGGTGATCGAGCCGCCCGGAAAAGCCGCCCGCACCAGATCGACGGCCGTATTCCCCGCCGTCAGCGTCCCCTCCACCGCGGACACCAGGTGCTGCACGAATTGATAGGTTTCCAAATTACATAGTTGCGTCACCCGCAGGCTATCACTGGCACAGACGCGCGATAGATCGTTCCGCAACAGATCGACAATCATCACGTTTTCCGCGAGGTCCTTCTCGCTCTGCAGCAAATCGTCACCCGCGAACAAATCCGCCTCGGCCCACGCCGTGCGGCGGCGCGTCCCCTTGATCGGTCTGGCCTCCACCCGTCCGCCAAGCCCCCTTACAAACCGTTCCGGAGACGCGCTAACAATCTGCGCCGCTCCCATATCGAACCAACCCGCAAACGGCGCGGGATTGCATTGCCGCAGCCGCAAATAGAGCGACAGCGCGTCGTCAGCCGCGGGATACAGCAACCGCTGCGCGAGATTAACCTGAAAAATATCGCCGGCTTGGATGTATTCAATCGCCCGTGCCACCGCCGCGCGATAATCGTTCGCTGAAAAATTGCTGGTAAGTCCCGGCGGCCCAGGCATGGCAAATTGAGCCGCCAAGGCGCTCAGCGACAACGGTTCACTTACTGCTTGCTTTGCCTGCGCCGGTGGCGATGTCCGCAACCAAGCTTGGAACTGCTCGATCCGCTGCTTGGCCCGCGCTCGCCGCCGTGCGGGCTCCGTTTCTGGAAACCCCTGTGAGATGAGCCACGCACGGTGTTCGACATGATCCAGCGCCAACACAGTGTCATACAGCCCCACCGCGAGCGCCGGAATTTGAAACTCATCGATCCGTGGCAGCGGAATTCGTTCCAAGCTTCGGCCCAAATCATACGACAACAACCCCGCCGCCCCGCCCTGAAACGGCGGCAGCCCCGCGCGCGTCGTCGCCGGCCATTGCTTTAGCATCGCGCTCAGCAACTCCAAGCCATCCGTGCCATCGGCGGAAACGGTGATGAATTCAAACGGATCGGCCGTCAAAAACGAATACCGCCCCAGTCGCGGGTCGCGCAGCGCACTATCCAATAGCAAGCTATGCGGCAGCCCCGCCAGGCTCACGAGGGCCGACTCCACATCCGGCGCTGGCCGCAATTCAACCACAACAGGAAACTCGTCTGCCTCGCTCATTCTGGCCCCGCCTTCTCGCGCGGCGGCGCAGCCGTACTTTTCCGTAAGCGGTGGCTCTCTTCGGCCTCCGTCAGATATCCCCAATTGAGCGCTTCGTCCTGTCGATATTCCTTGCCCAGCGTCAACGCGATCGCCGCCTTGGCCATTTCATAACCCAAATAAAACGCGTGCGACGCATCCATCTTCGCTGGCGGCTGATGCTGATCGTCTGCTCCTCCAAACCCCGGATGGAGCAATCGCTCAAACACCAAAAACGGATCGCGGTCAGCGATATTCAGCCCCGTTCCAATCAAATGAACCTGCCCCCGCTCCGCAAAAACCCGGAAACTGTTGTCCTTGATCTGCTCCGCCAGCCGAGCCAATGCTTCCCCGCCAAACTCATGCACCTTGGGGTCGCGCAGCGTCACCAGTGCCGGCTCCAAATGCTTCGGCGGAATGCGCTGACGCCACGCATAATGCACCAACCGCCGCGCCAAATCGCACTCCCGCACGCTCGTCCGCGCCCAGGGAATCACCTGCGTCGTCAGCACGCTCCGAATGCCCAACTCCTGACAAAAACCCAAGAGCAGCACATTGATCCCGGCTGAATCGGCGTCCGTCAACTCCGTCAAATTGCCGATCCCCATCAGCATTTCCGCCTCAGGGTATCGCCGCCGCGTCTCCAAATAGCGACCCAGGCTCGCGGCAAAGCCACAGCCGATGGGCTCCACAATCGGATCGATCCGCAGCCGCACCCCCGCCGCCGCCAACATTTCGACCGTCTCGTCCAATCCTCCCAGCGTGGCAATCTCATCGGGAATCGCGACCACTTCGCAGCCCCAATCCTTCGCCGCCTCGCGATTCGTGCTGTTCACGCTCAAGACCAACTCGGCCCGGGCCCGCACCGCCGGCTCAATCTCTTTCGGATTCAAGCTATCGATCGAAACCCGATGCCCCTCCCCGCGTAGCACCCGCACGCACTCCCCAACTCCGGCCCACGGCTCACCCGGATCGCAGCCAACATCGATCAGATCCGCGCCGCTCGCCCGCAACCGCGCCGCCTCGCGCACAATCGCCGCCAGCGTCATTCGCGGCGCGTGATTGATTTCACTCAAAATCTGAATGTCATACGCCCCCAATTCGTCGCGCACCGGCTTCTGCCCAAAATATTCGTCCAGCTCACGCAAATCGCGCGGCCCCCGCTCCACGCGTGCGGCCGTCAGCGCCTGAATCGGCGTCACGTCCCCTTCGCAATAGCCGGGAATGATCACTCGCGTCGCGGCCTGCGGAATTTGCACATGCCGCGCCACCCACGCCGGCGTCATCAGCGCCGCCACCGTAATCGGCAGCACATCCAGCGAAAAATCAAATTCCATCCGCTCGGACAGGGAAGCCACAATCGGGCGCAACGCATATTCAGCCAGCCGGCCCGTCACGAAATGGATATGTTCTGTGGCCATTACTCGTACCGAAACCCGCCATTCACCGCAATCACTTGCCCCGTGATGAAGTCCGCGGCCGGCGACGCCAAAAAAGCCGCCGCCCGCGCCACATCTTCCGGAGTTCCCCAGCGTCCTCGCAGCGCCTGCCGTTTCGCCCTGTCTTGCCAATATTCCGACGCTTCCTCTCCCCACGACGTGCGAATCCATCCCGGTGCTAGGCAATTCACACGCACCTGCGGGGCCAACGATTGCGCTAGGCTCTTCGAGAATGCACTCACCGCTCCCTTCACCGCCGCGAACATCTCCCCGCTATCTCCCGCCATGCCCTGTTCGGCCTGGTCCCAACCAATATTCAAGATCACTCCCGATCCCCGCTCCTGCATCCGCCTGCCGAATTCACGCGACAATTCAATCGTCGCCATCACATCTACATTCCACAAAACTGCCATTTTCTCAGTAAACGACCAACTCGCTGCGTCTCCTGTCAACACATCCGCGCCAGCCAAATTGATCAACACGTCCACTTCCCCCTGCCAATTCCACGCCGCCTCGGCCAGCGACGTCCGCCCGGCCGTGTTCGACAAGTCCGCGCCAATCGCGATCGCTTTGGAGCCTATTTGCTCAACTTCAGCCACCAGTAATTCAAGCGCAGCAGCCCGGCGGTTCCCCTGCACGACCACCGCCGCCCCCTGCCTGGCCAACTCCAGCGCCACCGCCCGCCCAATTCCTCCCGATGCGCCCGTCACCACCGCAATCTGATCTGCTAGCGGGCGTGTCATGTACGTGGCGTTTCTTAACTCGCTTTTTTCACGGCTTTCTTTTGTTCTAGTTCGCCCGCCATGCCTCGGCAAGCTACTCGCTCCGGCCGTTTCGCTCCCGGCCAGCCTTCGCGCCGCCCATCGCTCCTGCACCAGCGGCACTTGCTTTACATCCGCCTTGGGGTGTGTTGTAATTCGTGCATTCATCCACCAACTTATTCCCGCCTACCACTCATAGGTGCTGCATGTCCTCTCTTTCGCGTCGCAAATTCCTTCGTGCTTCCGCGGCCGCCAGCGCGGCTTTCCCGCTCTTCACCATCGCCGGCACCAAGGCCTCTGGAAAGGTCATCGGAGCCAACGACACGGTCCGCATCGGCGTCGCCGGCACGGGTGGCCGAGGTGCCGAACACATGAGCCAGTGGACGAGCCAGGAAAAAGTTCAAATCACCCATCTGATCGATCCCGACATGACGAAATCAGCCGCTGCCGCGCAGCGCGTCGAAGGCCGTCAAAAAACTCGCCCAAAAACCGCTCAAGACATCCGTCAGGCCCTCGACGACAAAGAACTGGACGCTATCTCCATCGCCACCTGCAATCACTGGCATTCGCTCATCTGCATTTGGGCCTGCCAGGCCGGCAAGGATGTGTATGTCGAAAAGCCGATCAGCCACAACGTCTTCGAAGGCCGCAAGTGCGTCGAAGCCGCCAAAAAATACAACCGCGTCGTGCAGCACGGCACGCAAAGCCGCAGCAGCCTGAACTTCGCCCGCGCTGTCGCCGCGGTCCATTCCGGAAAATATGGGCAACTGCTCGTCAGCCGTGGCAGCGCCAGCAAAGCTGGCAAGGGCCGCTCCAGCCTCGGCTTTCAACCTTACACCACCCCCCCCAGCGATTTCGATTTCAATCTGTGGCTCGGCCCCGCCCCGCTCCAGCCCTATCACAAAAACCTCCATCCCTACAACTGGCACTGGTTCTGGGATACCGGCAACGGCGAAATCGGCAATCAGGGCGTCCATCAAATGGATATCGCCCGCTGGGGCATCAAGGCCGGCAACCTCCCCACGAAGGTCTATAGTCTCGGCGGACGCTTCCTGCACGACGGACCCGATCAGGCCCAAACACCCAACATGCAACTGGCCGTCATGGAGTTCGGCAACGGCGGCCCGATTCTGCTGTTTGAAGTTCGCGGACTAACCGGCGACAAGAATCGTCCTGATTTTCCGGCGGACGTTTCCAACCAGTTCTATACGACCGAAGGCGTCATTCGCGAAGCCGAAGGCCGTCGCAGCGGCTATATGTTCCATCCCAAAGGTGGCGGCGAGCCCCAAAAGCTTGAGGTTCCCGAGCCGAAGATGGCGATTGCCGATGCCTTCCCTGCCTTCATCAACGCCGTCCGCACTCGCAAGCCCGAAGACAATAACTGCGATGCCGAAGTCGCGCACTATTCGGCCGCTTGCTGTCATCTTGGCAACATTTCGTATCGCTTGGGTGCCGGCACGCCGGGCAACTACAAAGATTGCGAGACCCTCACCAGCAAAAACAAGAACAAGGAAGTCACCGTCGCTCTCGAAAAGATTCGCGACAACTGCAAAGGTTACGGGTTGCCCATCAACGAAATGACCTGGACCATCGGTCCTGAGTTAACCTTCGACCCCGCGGCAGAGCGCTTCACCGGCGACAACGCCGAACCAGCCAACAAGCTGCTCCGCCGCGATTATCGTGCACCGTTCGTCGTGCCTGAGAACGTGTAAGAGCAATTTCCCTACCCGCCGATTTTTGTAGCCGAATTCGTGACAATTCGGCAACCCATCGCGCGTTACGTCCGCAGCTCCGGCATGTATTCAGTTGCATCGCCGGACGTGCGTACGTGAAGATCCGTCGAATGACCGCACTTCTTTGACATTTTCGCGGTCCCCCTGCTTTCAGGCACGGCGCTGGTCCGCAAAAATATGCTCATTCCTCTTCACTCGCCGTTTCCTGGTTCTCTACCGAGTTTTGTGACGCATTAGTTCGGTAGCGTGTGACAGGGCCGCTAGAAAAGCGGGCCAAAAGTGCCGTCGGCGGCGAGTTATTCTCTAGGCGCAACAAATCCTGATTACGGAGCAAACACTATGCGGCCAGCAACGATCCAACGCCATGCTCTTCTGGGCCTCCTGCTCTGCGGGTTTGCAGTGGCCCCTCTTGCCGCCCAAAGCGATGCCGACAGTGCCGCGATTCGATCCGGCGACGAGCGGCTCGTTAAAGCCTTCAACGGCGGCAAGGCCGACGAAGTTGCCGCGATGTTTCTGCCTCAAGGCGAGCTCATCGACGAGGAAGGCACTGTGCATACGGGGCGCGAACAAATCAAAGAATTGCTCACCAAGTTCTTCGCCAAGTTTCCCCGCGTGAAGCTAACCGTCGAGCTCGATTCGGTGCGCGTCATTGGGCCCGTCGCCATCGTGGAGGGCACGCGCTACACCTCCACCAAGGACGATCAGGAACAAGCCCAGGTCCGCTTTGTGTCGGTGCGAACAAAGGTTGGAAACGAATGGCCCATCGTTTCCCTTCGCGACATGAGCGACGAACCATTGCCCACTCCCGGCGATCAGCTCCAAGTGTTGGCCTGGCTCGTGGGTGATTGGGTCAACGAAAGCACCGACGCCGCCGTGAAAATCTCCTACCGCTGGTCGGAAGATAAAAACTTCCTGTTGGGGGATTTTAACATCACCCGAGGCGGCAGCCCCGTGATGAAGAGCACGCAGCGCATCGGCTGGGATCC
>JANNTN010000053.1:0-9585 GCA_031394445.1 Anatilimnocola sp. | reverse complement strand
AGGTGATGGACGCGCTGCTTCGCTCCTTCACCTGGATGCCCCCCGGCCACGGCCAACTTCCCGATAGTCTGCTGGAGGCACTCACGCTCGTTGCGGCACAAAGCTTCGAGGTCGGCATCCGCGCCGCCGCCCCGGTGCTCGTCGCGCTGCTGGTCGCCACGCTCATCGTGGCCCTCATCAGCCGTACGCTCCCGCAACTTAACGCCGTCGCCGTCGGCCTGAACTTCAACGCCCTTATCGTCATGGGGGTGCTTGCTCTCTGCCTCGGCTCTGCCGCCTGGGTTTTTCAAGACCACGTCGAAGGCGTCATCGACGCCGTAACCAACACCTTCCATTCTGAATAATTACCTGTGGCGGAAGAATTTGGCGACAAAACACACGAGGCAACCCCCTATCGCCGGCAAAAAGCCCGCGAAGAGGGGCAAGTCGTGCGCAGTCAAGATCTGGCCTCCGCCGGCCTCCTGATCGTCGGCCTGCTCATTCTCTGGTACTTCAGTCGCGGCTTATCCGAATCGCTCGGTCGCCTGGCCATCGACCACCTGGGCGGCGAGGCTTGGCTGACCATCGATTCCCGCACAGCCGTTCAGCACACCGTTTTCATTGCCGGGCGAATTGCCCTCGCGTTACTCCCCATCCTCGGACTATTCATGTTGGGGGGTATCGTTGCCCACATGGGTCAATTCGGCTTCCTCTATCTGCCGGAAAAACTCGCTCTCGACTGGCAACGCATCAACCCGCTGCATAACTACAGCCGTATCTTCTCCGCAGCGAATGTCGTACAGCTCGGCTTCGGCCTGCTGAAAGTTCTCCTCATTGTCACCGTCGCCGGTTGGAACTTGTGGGGCGAGCGGGGCCGCCTGATGGGCCTGGCCGATCAATCCACGCCTGAAATCGGCGCGTACATGCTCACCGTCCTGCTCTGGACCAGCCTGAAAGTGGGTGCCGCGCTCGGTGTTCTAGCCCTCTTCGATTACGGCTATCAATTTTGGAAGCACGAGCAAGACCTACGGATGACCACGCAGGAACTAAAGGACGAAGTCAAAACCCAGCAGGGCGACCCGCAGATCGCCGCGAAGCGCAAGCAAGTGGCGCGGCAAATGGCCCTCCGTCGCCTCACCACCACCATTCCCAAGGCCGACGTCATCGTCACCAACCCGACGGAACTGGCCATCGCCCTGCAATACGACGCCGAAAAAATGCCTGCCCCCATCGTCCTCGCCAAGGGGGCCGGCGTCCTTGCTCAACGCATCCGACGCCTCGCTCTCGAAAGCAGCATCCCCGTCGTCGAACGCAAGGATCTCGCCCGCGCTCTCTACGCCAATGTCGAAATCGGCCAGCAAGTTCCCGCCGAGCAATACGCCGCCGTCGCCGAAGTCATCCGCTACGTCTATCAACTCAAGAAAAAACCGCTGCCAAGCATCAAAGCCGCATAGGTCAATTTGAAATCTCAAATCTGAGATACGGATCACGCATATCCATACTTCGCACAATACCCGGCCCATCGCTCGCGAATCTTCGTTTTGAGCGCTTCGTTAATGTTGTGCTTGTTCGTCTTATAGTCCTTCTGTCCCGCGGCAAAGTTCTCGATCTCTTGTCGCACGGCTTCGTACGGTCCTAGCTGTAGCTGGTCGTACATCTTGCGGACCTCCCCGGCCGGATCGGCCACTAAGTCCTCGTAGCGCACGTCATAAATAGCGTTTGCCGGCAGTCGCTGCCGTTGAGCTTCGAAGCCGCCATACATTCGCGCCAGGCAGTCGAATACATAGTCTTCCATTCCCCGCCCCTTGGGCATCTGCAAGCCTTGCACCTCGTCCAGCGATTGCCACAGCCGCATTGTCGAAGGGAACAGTGCGAACGGATGGCGGACGATGTGGATGAACTTCGCACCGGGAAACAACCGCGCGAGCATCTCGATGCGCCCCGTATGCGGCGGACTCTTCAATAGCACGCGTTTCCCGTTGCCGGCCACCGTCAACAGCTTCACAAAATGCACGATCGCCTGCTCAAACCGCTTCGCATCCGCTTCCGAGCAGCCCTGCATGTCTAAGAAATCCATGAACGGAGGCTCCTCGTTCGGAAATGCCATCCGCAGGTACGGTGTTGGCGCGCCGAGTGTCAGCAGGGCAAACTCATCCTCTTGCGGCCGGTCCCACCCCGCCGCCACGTTGTCCATCGGCCGCTGCTTCGGCATGAGCCAACTGCCGAACAGGTTCATCATCCACTCGGTGAGCAGGCAATGATGCGGTGCGAAGCATTGATACGTTGTCGGCGAGACAAACCGCTCGTCCAAAAACAACAGCTCGTGCAAATAGGTCGTCCCGCTCCGCCAATGCCCGATAATGAACACCGGCGGCTGTTCGATCGGCGTCGCCGCGATCTTCTTGCCATACCACAGCGACTGGACCGTCCCCATCACCGAATTAAACGGCGTTGTGAGCCCAATCAGAAACGCCATCGGCCAGCGGATCGGATGAATGCGGAAACCGTGCGCTGCGCACAGCGACCACCAGGCCCGCGTCCGCATCCCATGCCAAAATCGCGGCGAATACCACGGATACGGATTCGCATCCAGCTTCGCCGGCTTCTCTGCTCGTAGGGTAGGCGTCTCGCCAGCCAGTTTTACAGTCATAACAGCCGATTCTAGTTCCCTTGTTCCATCCACGGAATCGCACTAGGCTGAGTCCGCGGCTCATAATTCATCATTCTGAATTCATCATTCTGAATTTCTATGCATTGCTTCGCCTTCCACCTCATGCCCTGGGACCGCCTCCCCGCTGATTTCGGCGACAAATACGAATCGGCCTGGACCTGGCTCCCCAACTCCCTCTACGACCCGGCTCACGGCCACGAGCTTTACAACCGCTACCTCGACGAGCTGGTCCTCGCCGATGAACTCGGCTTCGACGGCGTCTGCGTCAACGAGCATCATCAAAATGCCTACGGCACAATGCCCAGCCCGAACCTCATGGGCGCAATCCTCGCCCGCCAAACGAAGCGCTGCAAAATCGCCGTCATCGGCAACGCCCTCCCGCTCTACAACCCCGTCACGCGCGTCGCCGAAGAATTCGCGATGATCGACGTGATCAGCGGCGGCCGGCTGATCGCGGGCCTCGTCGTCGGCGGCGGCCCCGAATACTACAGCTTCTCAATGAACCCCACCCACGCCCGCGCCATGTTCCAGGAAGGCATGGACCTCGTGCTGCGGGCCTGGACCGAGCCCGGCCCCTTCGAGCATTACGGCGAATTCTGGAAGCTCAAATACGTCAACCCCTGGCCGCGTCCAATCCAAAAACCGCACCCCACCGTCTGGATTCCGGGTGCCGGCAGCAAGGAAACCATCGACCTCGTCGCCGCCCGCCGCTTCGGCTATATGGGCATCCCCTATTTCCACATCGACTTCTTTCAACGCAACTTCGACATGTTCCGCGAAGCGGCCCAAAAGAACGGCTACGAAGCCAGCCCCTATCAACTCGGCTGGCTCTGCCCCATCTACGTCGCCGAAACCGACGAGCAAGCCTGGGCCGAGTACGAAAAACACCTCTTCTACTTCGCCAAGCAACTCCTCAAAGGCCTCGTTGTCCTCCCCCCCGGCTACACCAGCGTCCGCTCCATCGCCGGCATCCACGGCGCTCTCTCAAAATTCCTCATCAAGGTCGAAAACCGCCAACAAGTCGAAGACGGTGCCTACGCCATCGTCGGCAGCCCCGCCACCGTGAAGCAAAAACTGCTGGAATACGGTAAACGCCTCAACGTCGGCAACCTCCTCGGCCTCTTCCAACTCGGCACGCTGCCCAGCGACCTAACCCAAAAAAGCATGCGCCTCTTCGCCCGCGAAGTCATGCCGGCGCTGCAAGCGGTAAAGCACGCACCACTGCCAGAACCCACTGTCGCTACGTCACTTGCACGCTAAGGACTATCAATGCAGCCGCAAAGCGGCGACATTCGTTAGCCCAGGGCAAGCGCAGCGCCGCCCTGGGTACGTGTTCCCCAAACGATTAAAAGCCCCAAAGGGGCGAGACGAAGTGATAGCGCGACGAAATCGAATTTTTATCCTATTGAATCGATATCGGGCGTATAAATGGCAATCAACCACTGGATCGACGATGACGCTAAGTATGAAAACTGGCTGGCCGAGCACCCTGATGGCTTCATGGCAAATTTGAATCGGGAGCCCCGCGCCGGTTACTTCCGAATCCACCGCGCAACACACAGGTTACCCGACAGATCGAATCCCGGGAGCGTAAATCCAAGAACGGGAAACACCTATTCAAAGGTCACCGCCGACACCCTCTCAGAACTACGAATTTGGGCAGAGAACAACATCCCATCACTTGTGTTAGGTGCGGTCAATTACTGCAAGACGTGCAATCCGGACACGAACTCGGATGTCGAGTTGTCGCCAACAACAGATCCGAACGAATATGTCCATCGTGCAAATCAAATTCTGGCACGAGGGCATGTCGCGCGTCCTGCGGGATCACTTACCCCAAAAGTTGATTACGCCTCAACAGCGCAATTCTACCGGGACCCAAAAGTTCGCGCATGGGTACTTCAGCGGGCAAAGGGCTGCTGCGAACTCTGCCATGTGCCTGCACCATTCCTAACAGACGATGAAGACCTTTACTTAGAATCGCACCACCTTGTCTTTTTGGCTGATGGCGGCGCAGACACACCTGAGAATACTGCGGCACTTTGCCCCAATTGCCACCGAAAGATGCATTACGGTAAAGACCGGATTTCATTGTGCGAGTCCCTAGGCGACATAGTTTATGCAAAAGAATCAGCATTCATCAAAGGATGAATTGCCGCCGCGTGGCCCCGTTTGCGCGCCCAACGGGATGTGCAAGAGGCATCACGAATCAACCCGATAATCAGCCACTCGTGTCCGTTCACCTTTGCCTCCCTGCTCCCCCGCACCGCCCTCCGTGTTCTCCGCGCCTCCGCGTGAGATCATTCTGAAATGCGAGCAATTGATGCACTGCACATTTCCACCGCTGCCGTTAACGGCGTAGAATACCTATTAACGTGGAACTGCACGCACATCGCCAATCCTGCCCTCAGGCACCGCATTGATCGCATTTGCCGAGACGCAGGTTACGAGCCGCCGGCGATATGCACGCCGCAGGAGTTAATGGGGATCGACCATGCAAGATGATCCAGTTGTCGCCGAAGTTCGCCGCATCCGGGAAGAACTTGCCGCGCGCTTTAACTATGACCTCCATGCGATCTTCGAATACGCTCGCCAGCGTGACGCCGCTGACAACTTCAAAGTCATTCGCCTGCCTCCCCGTCGGCCCGAAGGTTATCAGCCCAAACCGGATGAATTACCAGATGTTGCCGCTCATCGCGGTTGAGTCCGCGTTTCATGATCCGCCTTCCCCTGACCGCACAAATTCGATACATCACGAGTGTAAATTGAATCATAGGGCTAATTTCGATGACTGTCGCCACTCTCGCTCAAACAATCAAACGCCTACCGCCCAACGAGCAAGCCAAGCTTTTCGACAAGCTTGCTCCGGCGCTCGAAGACTACCTCCTGGCAAAGATCGCCGAGGACCGCTTCGAGAATTCATCTAAAAAGCGGATTCCCTGGGAGGAGCTTAAGCCCTGAGTTCCTACACCATCGAGTTTTTGGAAGAAGCGGCCAAAGATTGGCGCGAGTTCGACGCCTCCGTCCGCAAAAAACTGGCGTCTGCAATCGAACGCCTCCGGCGCGATCCCGAGCAGTATGGCAAGCAACTGGGCCAGCCCCTACACCGACTTCGTCGCATCCGCAGCGGCGATTATCGAATCGTGTATCGCGTAAACAAGAGAACGAAAATTGTTAAAATCGCCGTAATCTGCCAAAGTTCAAAGGTCTATGAAATCGCGTTGAAGCGCGGACTTAGATAATCTCACTGGTTTTCTCTGCGTCTCCGCGCCCCCGCGTCTCTGCGTTAAATTAGTCGGCATGACCAAACCATCGACCACCTTTCCCACCATCGCCGGTAAGAAAACCCAGCTCACCATCGGTGGCGAGGGCCCCCCGCTGCTCTACCTGCACTCCGCCAGCGGCGAAACCGAGTGGATGCACTTCCACGAACTCTTGGCAAAACACTTCACCGTCTATCTCCCCGCCCATCCCGGCTTTGCCGATTCCAAGGGCCTCGAAGAAGTCCGCGACATCTACGACTACGCCTGGCACTATGTCGATCTACTCCAAGAACTCAAGCTCGGTCCCGTGCCAATCGTCGGCTTCTCCCTCGGCGGCTGGACCGGCGTCGAACTCGCCATCCTCCGCCCGCACCTCGTCAAAAAGCTCGTCCTGGTCGCCGCCGCCGGCGTCCGCGTGCCGGAAGCCCCAATGGGCGAACTCTTCATCGACGACCTCACCAAGCTCAAACAACTTCTCTTCCACGATCAAAACGACCCCAGCATCCCCCTCGCGATGCCCAGTTCACTCGACGACCCGCGCATCCTCCAGTGGCTCCGCGCCCGCGAAGCCACCGCCCGCGTCGCCTGGAACCCTTATCTCCACAACCCCCGCCTCGCCAAACATCTCCGTCGCGTCGAATGCCCCACCCTTCTCCTCTGGGGCCGCCACGACAAGCTCCTGCCGCCCGGCATGGGCGAGTTCTTCGCCAAACAAATCCCCGGCGCAAATCTGGAAATCTTCGAAAACTGCGGTCACATGCTCCCCTTTGAAAAGCCCCAAGAATTCGCCGACCGCACGACCGCTTTCCTCCGCGGCTAACTCAAGCCGCCCCCGCAATCCTCAAACACCACCAGCGCCTGCCTAACCGCCGCCACATCATGTACGCGAATCACCTGCACTCCCTGCCGCGCCAGCGCCAGCGCACCGCCAATGGTTCCAGCGGTCCGATCGGCCATCTTATCGCCAATCAACTTGCCAATAAACTTGCCAATAAACGCCTTCCGCGAGTGGCCAACCAAGGGTGGACAGCCCAGGTCGTGAAATCGCCAGCAATTGGCCATGAGCGTAATATTGTGCTTGTGCGTTTTGCCAAAGCCGATTCCCGGATCGAGGCAAATCCGCTCGCGGTCGATTCCTGCCGCGGTCAAAGCGGCGCGGCGCTCGCACAAGTACGCAAAAATCTCATCGACCACATCATCATAAAACGGATTGTCCTGCATCGTCTGCGGCGTGCCTCGCATATGCATCGCACACACGCCCGCGCCGGTGCGTTGGGCAACCCCGATCATCCCCGCATCGCCCGCCTGCCCCGTGATATCGTTAATGATCTCCGCCCCGGCCTCAATCGCCGCCTGCGCCACCGCCGCCTTCGACGTGTCGATCGAAATCACCGCCCCCGCTCGCTCCCGGCACACCCCCTCAATCACCGGCAGCACGCGCGCCAACTCTTCCTCGGCTGAAATCGGCGTCGCATACGGCCGCGTGCTCTCGCCGCCGATGGTGCAACGCGTTTGGAAAGCAAATCAGCTTCGACCCCATCGCGTCAAGACGTTCAAGCTCTCCAACGACAAACACTTTGCCGAGAAGTTGGTCGACGTGGTGGGCTTGTACCTGTCGCCGCCCGAGCATGCCATCGTGCTGTGTGTCGATGAGAAGACGCAGATTCAAGCCTTGGATCGCACGCAAAAGAGCCTGCCGATCTACCCTGGCCGCTGCGGCACCATGACGCACGATTACAAACGCAACGGCACCACCACGCTGTTCGCCGCCTTGAACGTCCTCAAAGGATTGGTGATCGGAACCTGCATGCCGCGGCATCGTCATCAGGAATGGATCAAGTTTCTGGCCCAGATCGACAACAGCACGCCGCCGGATGTCGACTTGCACTTGATCGCGGACAATTACGCGACCCATAAACACCCCAAGGTCCAGCGCTGGTTGAAACGCCATCCACGCTTTCACATGCACTTCATTCCGACCAGCAGTTCCTGGCTCAACCTGGTCGAACGTTGGTTCCGCGACCTCACGCAGCAGCGGATTCGCCGCGGCGTCTTTCATAGCGTTGAGCAACTGATCACCGAAATTGAGAACTATATCGAGCACCACAACAACACGACCGAAGGCTACACCTGGACCGCCAAAGCCGCCGACATTCTGGAAAAAGTTAGACGTGCCAGGGAGGTTCTGGATAAGACCCCGTCTGAATGAATCACGACACTAGGCAGTTGTCCTGTTCTTTGAAAATGTAACGGCCCGTGATGCGCCGCGCTTCGCGGACATAGAGTTCGTAAGGAAGATTGCCGTTGTCGGCGAACTCGTCGAGCGGCAGGCCGATTTTGCGATACGTGTTTCGCTTTGCTTCCGGCACCGATTCGTCGTTCTGGAGGAAATAAATCAAGCCGAGCGCGAATTTTTTGTGACGCTCGACGATTTTTTCGCGGGCCGGCCAATTAGCATCGGGATACGCGTGATTCTCACCGGGCAGGATCGCGCTGTTGCAAGTGCCTTTGCCGTTGAGCGAGCTGCCACTCATATCCTGGCGGTTGTAGTGCAGGTATTCCTCGCGGTTGTAGTTTGCCGGTTTGCCGGGGAGGCGAATATTCTTAGGATCGCTGCTCAGGCAGAAGCGATAGTTGTAGGCCTGGATCGCGCCGTCGGCGGTGAAGGGGCTGGCTGAGTCCACGCTGCCTTGTGAGTGACCGTAAGGGTGCAGGTTCAAGCGGCCTTCCACCGCGTCTTGCGGGCCTCGCTTGGACGAGATGTTGCAGAAGACTTTGCCCGCGTGCGGCTCGCCATATTCGTCGCGGCCTTCACGGTCCACGCGATACGGCACTTTCGCCAGCGCCGCGAGATCGCCCTCGTAAGTTGCATCCGCGAAGACCGCGGCGTACACCATGATTTCCTTCACGCCGCCGTATTCGCGGAGCGCCACTCCACGCAGCAGCGCGCCGTCCCGCTCGACGGCGCTCGCGAAATGTGCCAGCAGCAGCGTGATGTTCTTCTCAGCCGTCACGAGCCGGCTGAACTCGCGCTCGGCCACCCACGGCTCGAAGCGGCTCATCGGATAGTGCGTTTGCGTGAACCGCGCCAGCCGATACTGCGGCGACTGATCGCCGTAAGTCTGGCGGTAGTGCTCCTCGATCATGTGTGCATATTCTCGAAAATCGGTGCGCGGTGGCCGGCGTAGAGCGAGTCCCATTGGAAGAGACCATTCGTCAGCATCCCGCCGATGTGCCGCGTGTGTTGCACGAGCAAAACGGACAACCCCTCGCGCGCCGCGCGTACCGCGCAGGCGATGCCGCTCGGCGTCGCGCCGACCACGACGAGATCGTAGGTCTGGCCATCCGCGTCGGCCGGATTTGCATCATGCGGCGCGCTGGCCTTGGTCGATTCGGCAGCACAGACCAGCCCGCCAGAGAACGCGAGCAGCAGCAAAAAATTGCGCGCACCGGAGTAATCGCGCGCGCGAGTATTGTCTTGATGGCTACGGTTCGAGTGGGCTTGCGCCGTGGGCTGGGCGCGGCCGGTGGTGCTGTAGGCGCGGACCTCTTCCAACGTAGCAAATCCGCCGCCGCTCATGTCCACGGGGGGGGGATGGGTACCGAAGACGCAACACAGCACAAACATGGCAAAAGAGACGAGCAAATTAGCTTTCATCAGGGGTCTCATTG
>JANNTN010000025.1:0-3884 GCA_031394445.1 Anatilimnocola sp. | reverse complement strand
GACAAAACCATCGCAGCCGTTCCTTGAGCTGCGCGGGGCACGCCGGATTCAAACAGCGGATATACGGCGTGTCCTCCTCTTTCTCGACCTTCTCGCCGCACGAAGGGCACTTCTTAGGGGCCTCAATCGGCTTTGCACCGCGCGGCCGCTTGTCGGGCACCGCCTCCACGACATACGGAATCACCTCCCCTGCCCTCTCCACAATTACGGTGTCGCCAAAATGCAAATCGAGCCGCTTGATCTGATCGATGTTGTGCAGAGTGACATTCGTCACCGTCACGCCGCCGATAAACACTGGCTCTAGCTCACCGACCGGCGTCAGGTTGCCCCCCTTCCCCACCTGCCATCGCACATTCTTCAGCACCGTCGGCTGCTGCTCCGTCTCATACTTATAGGCCACCACCCAACGCGGAGACTTACTTGTCGCACCGAGTTGCTCGCGCTGGGCCAGTGAATCCACCTTCACGACCATTCCATCGGTCATATACGGCAGCTTCGGGCGAATGGCCTCGAACTCGTGAATCTTCGCGAGCACTTCCTCGATCGTATTCACGCGCGACACGTTCTTCGGCAGCGGCAGGCCCCATTGTTTGAGCAACTGCGTCAAATCCCAGTAGCTTTCGGCCGGCATCGGTTCCACCTGGCCCAGACCGTGGGCCAAAAACCGCAGCCGGCGTTTCGCGACAATTTTTGGATCGAGCCTCCGCAATGTCCCGCTCGTCAAATTCCGCGCATTGGCATACGCCTCGTCCCCCTCCGCCACAATCTCCGTGTTCACCCGCTGGAAATCCTCGTTGTCCATATAGACTTCGCCGCGCACCTCCAAAATCGTCGGCGGCGGCTGATCGACATCGTCCGTGTTCAACTCCAGCGGAATCGACTTGATCGTCCGCGCGTTCACCGTCACATCATCGCCAACATTGCCGCGACCGCGCGTCGCCCCCAGCACCAGCTTGCCGTTTTCGTATCGCAAATTGATCGACGTCCCATCAATTTTCGGTTCCAGCACATACGCCGGCTGCTCGCCCCCCAATCCCTTCCGCACCCGCTCGTCAAATGCCCGAATCTCCCCCTCGTTGTACGTGTTATCGATGCTCATCATCGGCACCGCGTGCCGCACCGGCTTCAGCTCCGTCTGCACATCGCCGCCCACGCGCTGCGTCGGCGATTCCAGCGTTACCAACTCCGGATGCGCCTTCTCCAGCTCGATCAACTCCTGCATCAAACGGTCATAATCCCGATCGCTGATCGTTGGCCGATCCAGCTCGTAATACTTCCGGTCGTGAGCGCGAATTTTTTCACGCAGCTCGACAATACGCTTGGCGGGAGAGTTCATGAGCAACAGCAGTTTCGCCGACGATAGTTACTTAAGTCGCCGTGGGAACCGGCGTCATCTTCCATCGTTCGACCATTTTGAGAAGTTCAGGCAAATATTCTGGCCAATAACGCAAGGTTGCTGGGTCGAAGTCGGCATCATTTGGCCACACTAACGTCGGAAAGTCAGGATCGAGTCTCACCTGGCTAAACAGATCGGGATCGCGGAGTGGCCCGAAGATTTTGCCGTGAAGGACCGGACTGAAATCGATTGTTTGCGTGGCACCGTCAGCGAAATCCACTTTTAGCATGTAGGGGCCGACTTGCTCAAAGCCGGTGACGGCGGCGATGGGATAAAGTTCCATGAGTTTTATCTCAGCGGTTCGATGTCAGGTGGGGAAGTTCCCGAGATTGCGATTTGCCAAGCGGCCAAAAGTTCATCCTGATGCAGCTCGGCCCAGCCTTCCAGCAGACGCTGTTGCCGCCGGGGAAATTCTCCGGCCAGCACCTCTATTGTATCCAGAGCCAATACAACTCGAAACTCTTGATATGCGGCGTGAATGTGCGGTCGATGGTGTGGGCTTCCACGTTCAGAGAACATGTGAATAACGATTCCCAAAAATCTGGAGATTTCCGCCATGATTTATGGTCCCTCCTGTCGTTCTGTATTGGACTCAAACCTCCGCGTCCATCCCTAGGTTGTATGGTGGAAAATAGCGATATTTAACCAATCTTAATTTTAACGGTTGATTGATGAACAAAATTTTTATTCTGGTTTTTTTATCTTTTGTTGGAATTGCATGTCAGTTTTTTAATTTCAATAAACGCATTTTTCAATCATTGGATTCTTCTCCAATGGGAATTGGTGATATTGAAGACCATTCTTCATGGGCAAAATGGAATAACGATCGTTTAGCCGATCCTGCAACTGGTTTAATTCCTGCAGGAATTAGAAAAGCCGAATTGGCTTTTGCAGCAACACTTCCTAAAAATTACTCGCGTGCTTTTACATGGAACCAAATAGGACCAAAAAATTTAGGAGGAAGAACCCGTGGTGTTGCCTTAGATATTAGAGATGAAAATATTGTAATTACGGGTGGTGTTTCGGGTGGATTATGGAAATCCATTGATGGAATGAATTCATATTATAAAACAACAAACCCCAATCAAATTCATAGTGTAACAAGTGTAGCGCAGGATAAACGTACTGGAAAGGAAGATACTTGGTACGCAGGTTCGGGTGAATATTATCCTGTAACCAGTGCATCGGCATACGATTCACCCTTTAGTGGCGATGGAATTTTTAAGTCTACCGATAATGGAGAAACATGGTCGCTCTTACCATCTACACAATCTAATACCCCGCATACAAGTTATAAAAATGGTGATATGGATTATGTGTGGAGAGTGGTTCCCGACCCAACAGATACGATAAATGATGTGGTTTTAGCAGCTGTTTTTAACGGAGTTTTTAGAAGTATTGATGGCGGAACAAGTTGGTTGCCTGTATTAGGAATTGATTCGGCATTTACAACAACATCTGATTATGTGGATTTAATTATTACACCTTCGGGAAATTTTTATGCTACCATGTCGAGTGATGGTCCGCACAAAGGTGTTTACAGAAGTCCCGATGGAGTTAGTTGGACAAATATTTTACCAGCAACAGGCTATCCAAGTACGTATGCTCGAATGGTAATGGCGTATAATCCTTTGAATGAAAATGAAATTATGTTGGTTGGCGAAACACCGAGTGCAGGAACAAACTCACATTCATTGTTTAAATACACGTACTTGAGTGGCGATGGTTCGGGTGCAGGAGGATTGTGGGAAAATCGCTCAGTTAATTTACCCAATGATAGTTGTATTTCTCCGAGCGGATTTAATTTTGCAACATTTCAAACACAAGGTGGATACGATGTTTTTATAGCGTATCATCCAACAATTGATTCGTTGCTTATAATTGGTGGGACAAATATTTATCGTTCAACTGATGCGTTTAAATCCGATACAAATACAACTTGGATTGGTGGATATAAATGCAACCCGGCCGATTATTCAGATTATGTTTACGATAACCATCATCCCGATCAACACGGCATGTTATTTTTTCCTTCGAATCCTAACAAAGTAATTTCCAATAACGATGGCGGTTTATATATATCGAATGATATTACTGCGCCAATAGTAAGTTGGACAAGTAAAAACAATGGATATATTGTTTCACAATTTTATACAGTTACGCAGGAGCAAGGTGATGTTTCAACCGATTTTATGGTTGGAGGTGCGCAGGATAACGGAACCTGGTTTACCAATGCCAATCATGTTGATTCATTATGGAAATGGATTGCCAGTGGCGATGGTGCGTATGCACAAATTCCAGAAGGCCGACCGTATTATTTAGTTTCAACCCAACAAGGAAGAATGTATAAAATGGGTGTAAATACTGTTGGTGATACAAGTACACCAACGCGTGTTGATCCAAATAAATCAAAAACAATTAATTTTATTAATCCGTTTATTCTTGATCCAAATGATAATGCGCGTGTTTATGAAGTGCAAAATTATCG
>JANNTN010000009.1:0-3507 GCA_031394445.1 Anatilimnocola sp. | reverse complement strand
AGCGCCTTTTGAATGTCCGGCTGGTAGGGAACGCAGTACTCCCAGATCGATGCACCCAGCCCACCTTGGTAGTTTTCCCATGCTGGCCAAGGAGCTGATTTGTCGCCTCTATCCACGCCACGACTGGCAACCTCGACAGGCTGATTGAGCTGCTTGAACGCTTCCGCAACAGTCGCGGACTTAAAGAAAAACAGCGTCTTATCGCCGCTGAATGTGAATGGAGCAGGGAAGATCCAATCCCATGCAAACATGATTAGCACCATCGCGCAGGCCAGCACACCCGCAACGCCTTTTTCGACGTGGTCGTTCCGCCATTCAGCTGGAATTAACATGAGGAAAGCAATAATGCCCAGAAAGAGCAGCAGCCAACCAGCCAGCCGAGACCATCGCTGAATGCGGAGTCTGAACGAACAAGAGCGACACATCGGAGTCTGAAGCCACGCAAACATGCTCTTTTTGGATTCCGGGTCGAGCGCCCACAGCCATATCTTATGGCCTGGGCTTTGAGAACCGCACGCTGCACAAAGATCAGGGAAGTTGACCTTCGTACCTGCCGGTAACACGACAAACTCAATGTCACTCATCGTTAGGTAACTCTATTTCCCTTCCTTCTCCGCCATCCACGCCTTCAACCGATCTCGCATAAACTCAAAGTCGCGCCTCTGCGCCGCCAAATCGGCGTGTGTATGTTCAAAACACCACGGTCCGCGAAAACCCGCGTCCCAGCCAATCTCAAAGCACCGCTTCAAATCATACGCCGCATGGCTGCCATCAGCCGCCAGCGCCATGAACTTGAAATCGCACGTCGCCGCCAGCGGAAACGCTTTCGCCAAACCGCTGTAACGCACCTCGTTATTCGCCCAATTCCCCGTATCCGGCTGTGCCGCCGCCCCCGGACCAATCGCCTTGATCACCTCCGGCACCGCCTCGACATCGCTGCTCAACCAACCAAAATTCTCGACCAACAGCGAGATACCGTGCGGCGCTGCATAGTCGATCAATTCACCGTAGCTCTTCGCCAAAGTCGCCAATTGCGGCCGCCGATTACCCGGCAGCGGCCGCACCCATCGCACGCCGAGCACCGCCGCCGCATCGATCGTCCGCTTGAACTCACCGATCGCGTACCGCCGCGTATCTTCCTCCTCACTTCCCAAATCCAAATTCTGCAAATTCATCTTCAAATTGGTCAAAACACAACCAGCCTTCTCTGTCGCGCCACGCAACTGCTCCAAATAAGCCGGCTCCAGCGACACGAGCGTCGCGGTCATCAAATCGATAACCCGCATGTCCAATTCCTCCCGCATGATTCGCGGCAGATCCAACAGCCGCAACTTGCCAGCCTCCGCTGCCGGGCTCAAATGCCGCACAAACGAACCCGTCGTAATCCCAATCTCCCCCCGCACGGGCGGCCACACCTTCCCTTCCGCCGCCGCCTTGTCTGCGCACACTGCGCCGGCAGCGGTCGCCGCCGCAATCTTCAGAAACCTACGCCGCGCCACCGCCTGCCGAAATTCGCCGAACATGTTTCGCCCCAATTGCCTATTTTTCTGTCATCAACGCCATGTTCTGCACTACAATCGCTGCGTTTCTACGCAGCCTACGCAAATCTCCGAATTCTCACTTCGTTGCCTCTGTTTCCTTCTGTTCAAAAAATCCGTGTCATCCGCGTTCATCCGCGGCCAACTTCTGTCTGATTCGTTTAATTCGTTCGTTTCGTGGTTTTCCCTCTCTGTTGGTTACGGCTAGGCCTGTGGTCTTTAGTACCACCCTCGCGAAAACGCTGTTCACGCGAATGTAATCGACCACCCGGCACCCAGGAACCGAGCAGACCACCGTGGGCTTCGCTCCCCACCGCGATTGTGTGAAAATACCGCCTCTCAAAACAGCCCCTAACGCCAATCGGACTTTCTTATGACCTACACCTACTCCGACATCGCCAAGATGATCGACCACTCCCTCCTCCAGCCCAACCTAACGGTTGCCGATCTCGACTCCGGCTGCCAACTCGCCCTCGCCTACGACGTCGCCAGCGTCTGCATCCTCCCCTACTACCTAAAACGCTGTGCCGATCTCCTCCGCGGCAGCACAGTGAAAGCAAGCACCACAATCGGCTTCCCCCACGGCGGCCACCTGACATCAACAAAAGTCGCCGAGGCCAAGCAAGCCCTCGCCGACGGCGGCCAAGAGCTCGACATGGTCGTCAACATCAGCCAAGTCCTCAGCAACTCCTGGGACTACGTCCGCCAAGACATCGCCGCCATCATCAATCTCGCCCACGATTCCGGGGCAAAAGTGAAGGTCATCTTCGAGAACTGCTACCTCACCGACGACCACAAAATCCGCCTCTGCCAAATCTGCGGCGAACTCAACGCCGACTGGGTCAAAACCAGCACCGGCTACGGCACCGGCGGTGCCACCCCCGCCGACCTCGCCCTCATGCGCAAGCACTCCCCGCCCCAAGTCCAAGTCAAAGCCGCCGGCGGCATCCGCGACCTCGACTCCCTCCTCGCCCTCCGCCCCCTCATCACCCGCTTCGGCGCCTCCCGCACCAAAGACATGCTCAACGACTGCCGCACCCGCCTAAACTTATCCCCCATCAACGTCGCTTCCGGACCATCCCAAGGCTATTAATGAATTTTCGTTCCGCGCTTCACCAAATAAAGCCCCCTGTGCTATAACCCTCATCAATCAATCCACCACACACCACAAGGAGAACATGTCATGGGCAAAGGCAACAACAGCCAGAAGAACGACAAGAAGAACAAGAAGCCGAAGCAAACCAAGCCAGCCGCCAAGAAGTAATGCTTGCCAAGAAGTAATGCTTTGCTTGCCCTGCTCTTTGGGGCCACTGGCAGTCAGCGAGAAACTTTGGGGCATCGTTAAAGACGAGAAACTTGCGATGCCGCCGCTGGCTCACTCAGCCGTGCGGTTTTCATTACGAGCATTGCCGCTCTTTCTCTCGTTCCACGGCAGAAAACGCCGCCAGTATGCGTCGTTTTCGTTGTCGTAACCCATTGATGGTAATCGGTTTGCGATACAATTCGTGATTGCTCCACCACCACACCTTTAACCCCTCTCTCACAACTTCTGCTCGCATCCGGGGTTAAATACTGTTTAGAATGGGACCGCCCAGTCTGGCCCGTCTTCTCGGAGCAATCTCATGCTCGCCTCTCGTTCAATAACTGCCATCGCCGCCACGGTCGCACTCGGTCTAGCCGTTTCAGCCTCCGCTCAACCCCCCAGCTTCGGCTTTCGCGGCCCAGACGGCGGCGGATATAGCGGCTTTCGCGGCGGCCCCCCTGGTGGTTACAGCGGTGGTTACGGCGGCGGGCCATCCTTCGGTGGCTTCCCCGGCGGCGGTTATCCTGGCGGAAGTGGTTTTCCGGGCGGCGGCTTCAACCCAGCAGACATGGTCCGCCGAGCCGACACGAACAACAACAACACTATCGAGCCCGACGAATTTCAAAACGGCTGGGGCCGCATGGTCCAGCGCATGGCCGAACGCGC
>JANNTN010000004.1:0-2852 GCA_031394445.1 Anatilimnocola sp. | reverse complement strand
CGCTGGGCCTGCTTGATGAACCGCAATCGAGCGATAGCTTCTGGCTCGTATTGCCGATAGCCCGACGCTCTTCGCGCTGGCTGGTTGAGCAATCCCTCGCGCTCGTAAAACCGAACGGTTTCGACACCCACGCCAGACTCGCTGGCGACTTTCCCGATCGTCAGACTCTTCATGTTTGCCTCCATCGCTCCATTCTACAGTCCGTACTGTACTACAGAGTCAATGGTGACCTGAGCCCGCCTAACAGCAGCCATTTCTCCAAACGACGCCCGCTTCTAGTCGTACGAGCGTGGCCTGAGCAATGCTCCCCGTAGCCCAGAACTTTCTCTCAGAGAAGAGCTGTTGTGACGATTGATATCATCGCGCGGCACATTCCGCTCGACTTTATCGCCGGCCGTCCAAGTCCTTTCAGCGCTATTCGGATGTCAACAGGCGACGGCTACACCTGTCAATCTGGAAGCTTGGCACGCTGGTCATGACCCATTCAGGGTGGTACTTCGAAGACCGGAGAAATTGCTCGGAGACGAGCCGCTTGTCTGACGTCACACGGACCTCACTTTTCAAACGCTCACTCGCTTGGCGGCGAACAGTTGATCATGCTAAAGTCATTCGGCATTCCGCAACGACAATTTAATGAGCCAAATAGGCTTCTTCAACAGCTCTGAGCGGCCAGTTGTCGTCGCCTTGGCCGGCAATGCGCAATGAGGTCCCTGCAACGCCGCTGCCCGTTCACGAAAATCATTCCTGACTATCGCGGCTGAACGCAAAAGCGGAAAATGGTCGTCTGCTCGGACGTCTGGGCTACGTTTGAGTTGAGGGGAACAAACCGCGAACCTGGCGGTACGCTTGGCCTTGAGTCATGCATTTTTTCTGGGCTCGCGGTTCCTTCCGATGAGGCACTTGAAGGCTAATTCATCTTGACCGACGATCAATCTTGCGCACGTTGCCAGGTAGGTTGATTATCATAATGCCGGCTGGCAATGCCCCTCATCTGAGGAGCGTTTCATTGTTTGCTGCTTGGGAAAGAAAATCACCTGTCCCTGGTCGATAGGTGCAGCGGGAGACTTTATTTATGGTAGCGCGGCGATTAGCACGTGCGGTTTGGATCACGACGGCATTGATCGTGAGCGAGTTGGGAGCCACGGAGCCGTGGGCCGATGCAAAATTGCCGGTTAGTGCGGGACTGCATTTGTGGCTGGATGCAGGCCGGGAAGCAGCCGCAGAAGCCGCGACCGGAAAGAAATCGGCTCAAATCGGCGAGCCCTTATCCGCGTGGCACGACGGCTCGGGCGGGCAGCGACACGTTTCGCAGAGTGATGAGAAGAAGCAGCCCAAACTCGTTCGAATCGCAAACTCGTCGTCTGCTGCTGGCGCAGATGCCAACTGGGTGGTGCGGTTCGATGGAGAAGACGACCATCTGCACACCGTCGGTGTGAACCGCCAGCTGACGGAGTTTACGCTCTTTGTCGTCGCTGCTCCTCATTCGAACCAAGGACGCTATCGGAGTTTTCTGTCCTTGAATCAAGCTGGCCAAAAAGACTATGAAACCGGCTTAAACCTGGACATGAACGCCCCAGCGTCCCCAGCGTTCGGCAATTTGAACCTGGAAGGAAAAGGGTTTGGTGGAGCGCGCAATCTAATGAAAACGGCGGTCCCTTTCGGCACGCTGCACATTATCGACGCGGTGGCCCATGCCAACAACAAGCAGGTCCGATTGGTATTAGATGGCCAGTTGGCCGGGCAAAGGCCTTTTTTAGGAGGCGAACTGAGCACCGAAGAGGTGACGATCGGCGCGCGGCATTCAGGAACCGGCACAGTCGCGGCAAGCACCCAAGGCTTTCTGCACGGCGACATAGCTGAAGTGTTGCTCTATAGCCGCACGCTATCGGAGGAAGAGTTGCAAGCGGTCCGGGCTTATCTCCGGACAAAACATGCCGCATTGACGGATGCGTTGCCGCGCGAGTTGGCTGCCGCTAGCGCCTCGGGGAATCTGGAGCCGCTAGTTGTGGTGAGGGATCCGCCGCCGGTTCAAATGCTCGTACCCGGCTTTACCGTACGGGAGTTGCCGGTGGAGTTGACGAACATCAACAACCTGCGCTTTCGGACAGACGGCCAACTTTACGCGCTGGCCTATAGCGGAGATGTCTGGCTGCTCCAAGACACCAACGGTGACGGCCTGGCCGACCGGAAATCGCAATTCTTTGAGAACAAAGGCCGTTTGCGAGGTCCGATCGGCATGGCCGTGATTCCCGCGGGGCACGCGCTGCTCTTGGATTCGACGGGCCAGCCGCAACCAGCCGCACGGGGAATTGTTGTGGCCTCAAAAGGCAAAATTTCCGCGATCCTTGATGGCGACGGCGACGATCTGGCGGAAACCGAGCGGGTCATCGCGACCGGCTGGAAAGAAATTCCACAAAACGTTGACGCGATCGGCGTTGCCATTCACCCGGACGACGGCGCTATCTATTTTGGCCTCGGCACGGCAGCCTATAACAATGCCTATCAGCTCGACAAGGACGGAAAATCGGCCTTCGACCTCGGCAGCGAACGGGGCACGATTCAACGAATCGAACCGGATCTCTCGCGGCGGACTACCGTCTGCACAGGCGTGCGTTTTACGATCGGGATGGAGTTTAACGCCGATAAGCGGCTCATCGTAACCGAACAGGAGGGGGCCACTTGGCTGCCCAACGGGAATCCGTTCGATGAACTGCTGCACATTCAGCCGGGGAGGCATTACGGCTTTCCACCACGGCATCCCGGGCATTTGCCCGACGTGTTCGATGAACCGAGCCTGTTTGATTACGGGCCGCAGCACCAATCGGCCTGCGGATTAGTCTTCAATTTGCCGC
>JANNTN010000908.1:0-11095 GCA_031394445.1 Anatilimnocola sp. | reverse complement strand
TGGGCAGGGTTTTCCACAGTTCTCCGGCGGCTTGTGCATCCCGTCCGGGAACGATTTCCAATACCCGCTGGCCATCCAGGTCGGTCAACAGGGACACGTAGTCTTGTCCGCGGCCAAAACTCTTTTCGTCGATCCCCAGGTTTCGCACGTCGTCGGTCTGTCGCCGGGCCAAGCCGCGTTGGACCGCTCGTTGCATGATGTCATGCACCGCGTCCCAGCCGATTCCCAGCAGCAGCGCCGCCCGTTTCACGCTGCTCGCGGCTTGCAGCACGCTAATCGCAAACGCCTCGAACAACAGCGTGAACCGCGAATGTTTTTCGGCCCACGGAGCGGAGCAGGTCTTCACCCCGCACCGCGCACAACTGGCCCGCGGCAGGCGGGCTTCCAGGAGCGTCTCAAACTGCATGGTGTCCAGATGCCGCCACTGTCGCGTCGGACCATGATCGTGCCGCGGACAGGTTGTTCCACATTCGGGACACAGCACCGATTCACCTACTTGCTCCAAGACGATCAGCAGCCGCTTGTCAGTGATCGACAGGTCCACCGACAGCACTTCCCAACCGTCCGTCAAACCCAAAAGCGCCCGATAATGCTGATGCAACTCGTCCATCGCCGCTCCACCGAAAACGAGCCATTCTCAACCCCCAATTCCCCACTGAAAACCCGGCTGCCCACTAAATTGTCGGAAGAACCGAAAAAGAGGCCATTAAGAGCGTTGCCGTTCCCAAGCTCGCCACTGGCGTTGGAGGCTTGGCTTGGGAAGAGGTTCTGCCACTGATCCGCACACATTTGGGCGACCTGAAAATTCCTGTGTACATTTACACCCAGTACCATAAGGACGTGCAGGCCAAAGAACCAGGCGTAGCTTGAGCGGCTGATTCATCCATGCTGCTCAGCATTAAATTCGCGCCCGAAACAGCAGTGTCGCGGGCATCGAGATTTGGTGCCTCTGCCGATGTGGCCGGTCGTAATCTAGTAAATGGCTGGAATGTCGTGCTAGCTCGCGCAATCGTTAGTGTTTGCCTACAGATCATCGTCACCAACAACCGACGAGAGAGAAAACATGATGTGACCTAGCAAACGCAAGGAGTAGCCATGTCGAAGCTGAAGCTCTGGGGAATCCTTGGTGTGCTATTTACTCTTTCAACCGCTTTGGCAATGTTTGCTTGGGGGCAGCAAGCGACTCTACAACCGTTGCATCACCCGGACGAGTTGGTGGGATTAATGCGGGCCAAGCTAGCGAGCTCGCAAAAAGTAGTGGAAGGCTTAATGGCGGCAGACTTTGACCTGATCCGCAAGGGCGGCGAAGAGTTGAGCAGGATCTGTGATGCGACTCAGTGGCGCAGTCGGGACGACCAGCTCTATGCCCAACATCGTTCAGAATTGCGGCGTACCGCTCAGAAACTGATTCAGATGGCGGCGGAGAAAAACCTCGACGGCTCGGCCTACACGTACATGCATGCGCTCACCACGTGCATCACCTGTCACGAACACTGCCGAGACGTCTTGCAGGTGGCCACGAAGGGCCCTGACTTCAAGGTTGTTCCCATTCCGGCGACTGAGCAGGAGAACTCCGCGGAGCGAATGCGAGCTTTTCGACGATAGCCTCGGTGTTGGGTGTCAAGCGGCGAACCAGCTCGCGGCCATAGCGCCGACGCATGTAGTGATCAGCGTTACACGCCCACCCACCCCAACATTAGCGCGCATCTGCCAAGGCTCGGGGCACCGACGACCCGGAGATCGTTCGTCAGAAATTGCAGCGCAAGGAAATGGGAGCGGGGCAGTACGGCATTGACGACTTGGCTTGTGTAAATCAGGGGCATGAGTGGCAAACAGTTGATCTAAAATGTAGTTCCGCACCTAAGCGTTGTGGTATTAGTCGTTGTGATCCGTTCAAAGCACATCTGTTGGCGGCGGTGAGGCCCCTAGCAGCTAATAGTGCTGCAGTCCAGCTTCGCGAGCTGCAGCCACGACTGGACGGCCTCTTTGCGAAAGACGCTGTAAATCAGCGTCCGGCACTCCGCCTACGAAATTGGATCGCTGCGATTCTTGATTCGATGGCGTGGGCGTGCATCAACCTGTCCCTGTGTCCGCTGTGCAGGTTGGCACACTTTGTGAGCCGAAACCGCACACCATCTGATGAGTCATCACGAGCTTGCCAGTCGCAACACATACGGCCCACAACCACCGCCAATGGAGAAATATGAAACCACGGCTGAAAATGGCTGGTCCGCGCTGCTGTCGGATGTCATCGTCCGATCGTGGGCAGCAATCTCATGCCACCGTGGGACAATTGGCACCGCACTTGCGACAGGGGGCTTGTTCTGAACCCGACGTAGGTGCCACCTAATTTGAATCATCTTGCACAATTGGGCAATCCGCAGGCGAGACTATGCAATTCGAAACCGCGAAACCCAATGTTGCGACTCAGCATTCCCCCTCTGAAGCTTTGGCTGACGCGTCGCCTCCGAGGAACGATGAACCAGTGGCAGCCCAAGACGAGCGGGCCGAATTCGTCGCCGGCTGGAACGGCCTGGGGCCAGAGAACCGCGTGATTCCTGAGGGGATTTCCAAGGCACTTTTTGATTCCCGCGAGAGCGGTTCAGTCGAACATGCGGGAGACGCTGGATCTGCAGGCTTGCACTTGAGCGAAGAAGAAATCTCCGACCTCCACTCAACTCGCGATTTTATTCGGTTGCTGCGCTCCAAGAACATTGACGTCGGCAAGATCAAGGCGTCCGTTGCCTATGAATATGAGCTCGAATCGTTGCAGATCGAGTTGGTCAAGCTCCAACGCTGGATTCAGGAAAAAGGGAAGCGAGTTGCGATCTTGTTTGAAGGACGCGATGCCGCTGGAAAAGGCGGAGCGATCCGTCGTTTCATCGAGCATCTGAATCCTCGGGCGATGCGCGTTGTGGCGTTGCCCGCGCCGACCCAGGAAGAGCAAGGGCAGTGGTATTTCCAGCGGTACATGAAGCAGCTGCCCAACCAAGGGGAGATCGTGTTTTTCGACCGTAGCTGGTACAACCGCGCCGTGGTCGAGCCTGTCAATGGCTTCTGCTCGCGCGAACAATACGACCGCTATTTGCAACAGGTTCCCGAGTTCGAGCACATGCTGGTCGAGGATGGAGTCGTGCTCGTAAAATTCTGGTTCTCAATTGACCGGGAGACGCAATTCGCACGTTTTGAATCGCGACGCACAAATCCGTTGAAGCAATGGAAGTTGAGCCCCTTGGACGACAAAGCGCAAGAATTGTGGGACGCCTACACGAAATACAAGGAGTCGATGTTCAGCCGCACTCATACCAGCTTTAGCCCGTGGATGATTGTCCAGGCCAACAACAAGCGGCACGCGCGCCTGGAAAGCATGCGTTATCTGTTGTCACTACTCAATTACAGCGGCAAGGACGATGCCCGAGTGAGCTTGATTCCGGATCCCAACACGATCACTCGCTTCCACCGTGGTGCCGTCAAGACTGACTGAAGGCCCCCCCCCGATGACTCCGACCCAAACCCATCAACCGCTCGACGAGTTGGTTGATACTAAACCGGCAGTTCTCGTCCAGAGCCATGGATTGACCGACAGAGGCCAAGTCCGTTCGTCCAACGAGGATAACTTTCTGATTGCTGAACTGGCCCGCACGCTTTGGATACGACAGACCAGCCTCCCTCAGCCTTTAACTCAGTACGGACGGAATCGGGGCCATCTACTCTTAGTTGCTGACGGCATGGGTGGCCATCAGGCAGGCGAGATTGCCAGTGCTCTGACCGTCGCAGCGATCGAGCAGTTTGTATTGCACGTCCTGCACAGATTCTCGAATCTGGGCGACGGTGACGAACCCGAAGTGGTGCGAGAACTCCAAGCTGCCCTGCGACAGGCGGACCAGCAGATCATTGATGAAGCCGATCATCATCCCGAATTTACAGGCATGGGGACGACCCTGACCCTGGCCTTCATCAGCGGCTGGAAACTGTTTGTGATACACGTCGGGGACAGCCGTTGTTACCTTTTCCGTAACGGCGTGCTTCGGCAGTTGACTCGCGACCATACCTTTGCTGCAGAACTTGCCCGCAACGGCGTGATTTCACCTGAATCCGTTCCGAAGCACCGCTATCGGCACGTCGTTACTAACATTCTTGGCGGCGATAGTGCCGGAGTGGAGGTGGACGTGCAAATGGAGAATCTGGAGTCGGGTGATGGCGTCTTGCTCTGTTCCGATGGTCTCACTGAGATGCTGTCCGAACAGCGAATTACCGCGATCCTCGAAGCAGAAGAGAATCCGGAAGGAGCATGTAAGCGCCTGGTGTCCGAAGCGAATAGTGAGGGCGGAAGTGACAACATCACCGCCATCGTCGCGCGCATCGAGGCGGTCTGAGAGTGTTCTTGCTGGGCAATTCATCGGAACCTAAAACTGTCGGCAGCGGTTGCAGATGCCTGAGTCGGGCGACCGAAAATGGTGGCGATAATACTGCCGTTCGGCAGGACAGTTACTGAAGACGAAAGCACTGTGAGCACTGGCACCCCATGAAATCAATTGAAATTCTGTTGCTATCACGCAGCGATGTGGTAGGACTCGCCCTAACTCCAGGGGAAGTGGTGTCGGTGGTGGAAGACGCTCTGCGCGAACATGCTGCTGGAACCTATGAGATGCATCCGAAGATTGGCGTACATCCCACCGGCACCGACCCCGCTAACTTCATCCACGCCATGCCGGCGTATCTGCGTCGACTCGGTGCCTGCGGCCTCAAGTGGGTTGCAGGGTTCGCTCAGAACTACCGGCAGGATTTACCCAACGTGACCGGTTTGCAAGTCTATAATGACAGCGCCACTGGCGTTCCACTGTCGGTAATGGATTGCAGTTTCCTGACGGGATTGAGGACGGCGGCTGTAAGCGCCATCATCGCCCGCCGATGCGCGGTGAACGGTGCCCGGAGCTTGGCCCTGGTGGGCTGTGGCTTCGAAGGGACGATGCATTTACGGTTCCTCGCCGACCAACTTCCCACTCTCGATGAAATCCGGCTTTGCGACATCCGTCCTTCCGCCATGACGGCGCTTAAGCATCAAGCGAGTGCTGAATTCGAGGGCGACGTGGTTCTCTGCCAGAATAACGAGTCGTGCGTCAAAGGTGCCGACTTGATCGCGACCTGCACCAATGGAGACGAGCGGATCATCCGGCCCGAGTGGTTCAAGCCGGGCGCGTTTGGCGTGGGGATCGAGGGAGGTTGCGCCTATACGGCCGAGGCGCTGCAGCAGGCCGACAAATTCATCGTGGACGACGTGGCCTTGGCCGAGTACTTTGACAAGATCGGTCGCGATCGCCTGACCGCGGGCGGCCAGCCAGATCCGGAATTCCCAGGCGGTATGCCGCCGATCTATGCCACGATCGGTGAGATCGTTGTCGGAAAGAAAGTCGGTCGCGATTCCAACGATGAAAGAATCATAGCGATTCCAATCGGGATGGCCATCTGCGACGTTGCCGTTGCCCACCTCGTGTACCATTCTGCGTTGGACCGTGGAATTGGCCAACGATTTCGACTCGCTTAACTTCACTTACAACGATTGAGAGGGCACGATGCGTAGATTGCAGTCAGCTTTAAAAGAAGTAATCAGCAGCGATTTCGTGCATATCAACCCGCTGGCTACGTTGCGCGAGGTCCTCGCCGTGATGGTTGAAAACCGGGTCTCGGCCATGCCTGTCGTGGACAGCCACCAGCGCTGTGTGGGGGTCATCTCGGTAACCGATCTAATGAGTGTAACCAAGGATCTGAGCGACGAGCTGAATGCCTTGACGGAATCAGGCGGACTCGATCACGAGGCCCTTGTTCAAAAGCTCGAGCATGCAGATTTGTTAACAGAACAGGTGCAGGGTTGGATGTCGCCCGATCCGATCGTGGTTGGGATCGAGAGCACGATCCAACATGCGGCCCAGTTGATGCTTAGTAATCAGGTGCATCGGCTGATTGTGGTTGGCGAACAAAACCGGGTAGTCGGCGTGGTTTCGACGATGGACCTATTGGCTGCGTTCCTCGAAGAGGACAGAGACTAGCAAATGTCGGCGTGACCGGCCACGCATGGCGAGGTGCATCGGTATCGCCAGACACAAGCGGTCCGATTTACAGCGTAAACCATACGATGGGGACGACGAACTCGTGAACGCGAAAGTCGATGATTTGTATTGTGCCTAACGCGAACATGTCTGTGGATCTTTGCCATGGCGACTGTCTGGGCGTTTCACCTTGCTTCCTTAGATGCTTTCCCACTCCGAAGGCCCTCAATGATACTCGCCAGATTTCTGCGAACGTTAGTCGGGGTGACAGGGCGGCTATTGAACTGTCTCTGGCCGGCGTCACAAGCTGGACGAGGGCTTTAGTCTTGGTTACTGAATCACTTCTGGCAAATTCCGCCGCTTAGGCCGACGAATATCTCGCACGTTTTCACGTTGGCCAATACCATCTTCCATCCAACTTGCCCCTTGTCATCGAAAGTCGCCTTGACAGCAACATAACGGTATCATAACATTATGATATTGTAAGATTTAAATTTACGAATATATTGTATGTAAGGGCGCTGACCCATGCCGCATCGTGCGTTAGTGGCGAAAGAGCTTGCCGAGTTCTTAGGAGTTCTGTCCCATCCGCACCGCATCCGCATTATCGAAGAGTTGCGGGATGGGGAGCACGATGTGAACTCGCTGCAAACAGCACTGGGTATCAGCCAATCCGCTGTATCGCAACACCTGATGGTGATGCGCGCGAACCGGTTGGTGTCTGAGCGGCGCGAAGGTCGCCGTGTTTTTTACCAACTTCGCCAACCTGAGATCGCCGGTTGGTTGTTGGAAGCGACGCGGTTTTTGGAAAATGGCACCGTCGAGGCGGACGCATTGCGGAAAGCGATCAGCAAGACCCGTAAGGAATGGGCTTGAGCCTGAGATTGTGATCCATCGAATTGGTTGCAACTTTTTCAATGTTCGAGGCAATACAGGATCATGCAAAAGCTGATTCAGGGCATTCATCAGTTCCAGAGCGAGAACTTCCGCCCGCTGCAAGGGTTGTTTGAGCAGTTGTCGAAGGGTCAAAACCCCGAAACGCTGTTTATCACTTGTTCGGACTCTCGCATCGATCCGAATATGTTGACGCGCTCTCAGCCGGGGGATTTGTTCATCCTGCGGAACGCGGGGAATATTGTGCCACCGCACGGGGCGGCTAATGGTGGGGAGGCGGCAACGATCGAGTTTGCGGTGGCGGGTCTGGGCGTGAAGGACATTATCATTTGCGGCCATTCTCATTGCGGGGCGATGAAGGGATTGCTGCAGCTGGAAATGGTTGGTTCGCTGCCATCGGTGGCCTCGTGGTTATCGCATGCCGAGACGACGCGCCGCATCGTGCGTGAGAACTATGGGCATCTTGACGGCGACCGACTGGTGACGGCGACGGTCGAAGAGAATGTCCTAGTGCAATTGGAGAATTTACGGACACTGCCGGCCGTCGCTTCGCGGTTGGTGAAGGGTGATCTGCACTTGCATGGCTGGGTCTATAAGCTCGAAACGGGCGAAGTGTTTGCTTACGACTTTACGAATGGGCAGTTTGTGCCGGTGGCCCAGTATCGGCCCGCGGAAGCCGCATTGCGGCGTCGGGCGGGGGGCACGATCTGACGAGCAAGACAGCCTTGAAGAGGCTTCGCGATATCTTGCGCTGTTTGCGCAATTGATGTATTTTACCTAAATCGCAAGTTTCCTTTCCCGAAACGGGCCTTGTTACGTAAATCCGCCCGACAAGCCGCAACAACCTGGGTAGATTGTGCCGATAATTACGATTACGCGGAATAATCGGTCGGTACCCTGGGAGCAACAGGCACAGAGTAGCGGCGGACCAAAATGCTTCACACTTTCCCTCTCCACGAACCGCCGTCGGACACTGCATTGAATTCGTCGACAGATATTGACCATGTCCTTTCATCTCTGCAGCTCATCGAGCAGCTAGCAAGAGATTGTGCAGTTCCGTTTAACCGCGTACACGTCAAAACGGTCTTGCGCGAACACGTGAATAAATGGGAATCCGAGGCCGCCACCAATCGTCTTCACGGCCTGCCGCCCGCGCTATCAGCCGTTGGCATGCAAGGCCGCATCCGCCAACTGTCGGTTGCCGATGCGATGGAATTTTGCCGCAACGGGGCTAGCCTGGTCACGGCTGTTCCGGCGGTCGGGCTAAGCGACGCGTGGGTCTTGGTTCGATCGGCCGGGCCGAGCAAAGTGCGGCTGGCTTCCGAACGTGGGGCTGATACCTGGATCACACGCGAGCAGTTTGAGAGTCTCTTGGAAGTTGACGAAGCAGGATCAACGCGATCCTGGCTGTTTGTCGAACCAGCGTTGCCTTGCGCTTCCAATGACGAACACTCTCAAGCCAACCAGGCAGACGACGCTTCCCAGTCGGACCATCACCATTCCCACTTGCCTCCATTACGAAGGCTGATTGGAATTCTTCGTCCAGAAGCGAAGGATATTTGGGTTGTGACCGTTTTCTCGGCGGTAGTCAGCCTGCTGGCACTGGCAACACCGGTCACCGTGGAAGCGCTCGTCAACACCGTGGCCTTTGGCAGGCTGATGCAGCCCGTCATTGTGTTGTCACTGGTACTGCTCGGTTTCTTGGGCTTTGCGGCTGCGATTCGAGTTTTGCAGTCGTTTGTCGCAGAGATCATTCAACGACGGCTGTTTGTTCGTGTCGTGGCCGATCTTTCCCAGCGTCTGCCCAGAGTACGGCAAGATGCTTACGAGGGAGCGCACGGCCCCGAACTGCTGAATCGATTTTTCGACGTCATGACGGTCCAAAAGTCGGCCGCGTTACTTGTACTCGATGGCATCGCCATTGTGCTGCAAACGACAGTCGGCATGGCGGTGCTCGGCTTCTACCATCCGCTGCTGCTCGGTTTTAACTTCGGCTTGCTGGTGGCGATCGCGTTTATCGTGCTGGTATTGGGACGCGGGGGCGTGGCGACCAGCATCGAAGAATCAAAGGCAAAATACGCCGTTGCGGCCTGGCTAGAACAGTTGGCCCTCTGCCCGCTCACCTTCAAAAACGCAGGAGGTGCCGAGCGGGCGGTCGAAAGCGCCGATCAGCTTACGATCAATTACCTGCAGGCACGCGAACGGCATTTCGGCGTGCTGATCAGGCAAATCACCTTCACGCTTGGGTTGCAAGCAGTCGCCGTTTCCACGCTGCTGGGTATCGGCGGATGGCTTGTAATCCAGGGGCAACTGACGCTGGGACAATTGGTTGCGGCCGAACTTATCGTCGCGGTCATCGTCGGATCTTTTGCGAAGTTGGGCAAACACCTGGAAGCGTACTACGACCTGTTGTCGGCTGTGGACAAACTGGGACACTTATTCGACTTGCCGGTTGAAAGGCAACAAGGGGAGTCGTTGCGAGCCAAGTCACGAGGCATGGCTGTCCGTTTCGGAAATCACGAGATTGCTGCCGGGGAATTGGTGGCGATTGTCGGTTCTCCTGGCTCGGGAAAATCGAGGCTGCTCGCTGCGGCTTTTGGCCTCCCTCATGGAAATCACCCGGCAACGCAGCTGGACGGAATCGATGTCGGGTCGCTGGATCTGACAGCTCTCAGGTCGCAAGTGGCCCTAGTGCGGCACTGCGAGATATTCTCGGGAACACTGGTGGAAAATGTTCATCTAAACCGCCCCGAAGGATCGCTCGCCGCTGTGCGAACTTGCCTCGAAGAACTGGGGCTGAGGGAGGATCTGCGGCGTCTTCCGGCGGGCTTAGATACGATCGTTCAGCCCGGTGGAGCCCCCCTCACGGATTCCCAATCGCGGTGCATCGTCTTGGCCCGAGCGTTACTCAGCAAACCGCGGCTGCTGCTCATCGACAGCTTGCTGGATGGGCTCCCGGACGAAGCGTTGCCTCTGGTGATGGAGGCGCTGGCCCGCCGCACCACGGATACCACGATTGTTATTGCAACGGGTCGAAATGATGTCGCCCGCTTGTGTCACCGCAGCATCGCGCTGCCGCCACCGTCACACGCGGGCAGTACCGTCGCGACTGGGCCAGAGCACTCACATCCGCACTAATACCAAGGCCATGATTGTCTTGATTCACGCCGTTACTTCGCCGCTCAGTGCCATGCAGATGGTGCGATCGCCGCCCCTCGCGCGTCGGGCGGCTCAGATTTTGATGGTCACGCTGATCCTCAGTATTGGCGGGATGTTTCTTATCCCGTGGCAGCAAACAACCAAAGGCACGGGCCGCGTCGTTGCCTACTTTCCGACCGAACGCCCGCAGACAATCGAGTCCCCCATCTACGGCCGTGTGGTGCGCTGGGGGGACGGCATCGTTGAGGGCGCGCACGTTAATAAAGACCAGTTCATCCTCGAAATCCGCGATAACGATCCCAGCCGCGGACAACGGCTTACAGAGCAAGTCCATTCCACTCGCGAAAAACTAAAACTGGCCCGGATGAAGGCAGAGATCTACGGCCGCCAGGTGATTGACTTGAACGTAGCACGGGAAATGATCATGCAGTCGAGCCAGGAGTTGATTGAGGAGGCCCGCCGCAAAGTCGAAGCAGAGAAACAATCGGTGATCGCGGCTGAGTCGGGAGAACGGCAGACGCTCTCTAACAATGAGCGGCAGAAACTGTTGTACAAGCAGGGATTCACCTCCGGGGTCAACGCAGAAATGGAACAGCGTAAATACGAGGAAGCCGTGGCTAAAGCAAAAGCGGCCAAAGAATATGTAGAAGCCGCGAAGGACTACCTCTCGGCGAAAGAGCACGAACTCGAGCAAAAATCACGCGAGGCTAACTCCAAAACCGACTACGCTCGGGCCATGCAGCAGGAGGCTCTCGGCGAAGTTCAGATCACGACCAAGGAATTGTCGGAGTTGGAGGGCAAGCAGGCCCAATTTGAAAGTCGGCAAGTGGATGCGCCGCGCGATGGAAAAATCCTGCGTCTGTTCGTCAACGAGGATGCCGACATGCTCAAAGAAGGAGATCCGCTCTTTACGATCGTCCCCGAGGCGTCGGAACGGGCGGTCGAGTTATTTGTGGACGGTAATGACGTGCCCTTGGTGACGGTAGGCCGCGAAG
>JANNTN010000838.1:0-3659 GCA_031394445.1 Anatilimnocola sp. | reverse complement strand
GAAACGCTAGGCTCGACCGGTGCGTACATAGAGATTGTCGGTCCCGAAGGCGCCAAGCGCGAAACCATCTTGGGCGTGCAAGCCGAAGCCGGCGGTCGCACCTGGTTTGTTAAACTGAAAGGCGACGCCGAGCTCGCCCAGCGCGAGAAGCCCCGCTTCGAACAGTTTGTGAAGTCGCTAAAAATCCCGTAGAGTCAGCGTCCTGCTTGCTCCTTGCCGCACTGGCTACTCGCTCGTGCAACGAGAAGATAAATGTCTGCTCCTGCTATTTCAGACGCGCGTTCGCGAGCATCTCACGCGGACGCCGAAGTTTCCTTGGCCGCTTCCCTTACCGTGGCCATGCGCGCCTTGGCGTCGCTCAAGCTGACGGTGACCCTTTTCGCCTTCGGAATTTTCGTCGTCCTCGTTGGCACGCTCGCCCAACAAGAAGCGAACATCGGCCAGGTGGTCAACGACTACTTCCATTCGTGGCTCATGTGGGTCGATGTCAACCTGCTGTTCCCCAAAATGTTCCTCCCTTTTGTGCCGGTGATTAACATTCCCGCCCCGGCGTTTATCAAAACCGCCACCAGCGGCTACATCACCAACTTCAACACTTTTCCCGCGCCGGGTGGACTCGTCGTCGGCTCGCTCATGTGTATCAACCTGCTCGCCGCCCACGGCTGGCGCTTCACAGTACAAACGCGCGGCCTCCGCCTGGCCATGGGTCTCATTGTCCTCGCCATCGGCCTCGCCGTGGGCTTGCTCATCGTCTGGTCCGGCCACAACAGCAGCGGTTTTCAAACTAAGCCGCCTTTCTCCTGGGATGCGTTTTGGGCAGTTTTTTTACTGGGATCGCTCTTACTTTGGTTGGCTCTCGGTGGCACTTATGTCATGTATGCCGTGCAGGTCAGCCGAAAGCCGTTCGGAGCGGTGCCGCTGATTGAGGTTTTCCTGCTCGTTTCGTCTGGCCTGTTGCTTGCTGTTTCCGGCACCGCCATTGGCTATGGGTTTCTTTCCGGCCATCGCCCCGCCGACGAAGCTGTGCGCATCGTCTGGCAAATGCTCCAGGGCGGCCTCGCCGGTCTAATTCTTCTCGTCGGCTGCATCCTCGTCTTCCGCAAACGCGGCGGCATGGTGCTGTTGCACACCGGCATCGCGCTGTTGCTCTTCAACGAGCTCTGGGTCGCCATGACTGCCCGCGAGCGGCAAGTCTTCATGCAAGAAGGGCAGACGGTCGATTACCTCCGCGATATCCGCACTGTCGAACTCGCAATCATCGACCGCTCGGAAAAAGAAACCGATGAGCACATCGTCATTCCGCGCGATCGGCTGCTCAAAAATTACCACGCCAACATTCCCGCCGTCCAAGCCACCAAGGACATCCGCTTCTTCATCGAAGATAAGCCGCTGCCCGCCTCGGTTGCCGTGCTCGCCTATTACGACAACGCCGATGTCCGCGATCTAGGCCCGAACGAAAAATCCCTGGCCACCGCCGGCCGCGGCTTGAAAGAAGCCCTCGTCGAACGGCCAGCTTCCACAGGCACCGACACCGATAGCAGCGTCGATTTGGCCGGCGCGTATGTCCAGTTCTCCACCAAAGACGGCAAGGATCTCGGCACGTTTCTCGTTTCACAGCTCGCTTCCGAGCAGAAAAATGCTGAGCGCTTCTCCGAAAAGGTCACCATTGGCGACAAGACGTACGACGTGTTCTTGCGATTCAAGCGCGAGTACAAGCCCTACACGCTCTCGCTCGTTGACGTGCGCAAGGACGACTACCTCGCTTCCGACACGCCGCGCAACTATTCCTCCGACGTCCGAATTGTCGATCCAGAAGTCAGCGTCGATGAAAAAGTGCATATCAAGATGAACGACCCGCTCCGCTATCGGGGCGACACGTTCTATCAAAGTGGCTACCACAAACTGCCCGACGGCGAAGCGACCACGCTGCAAGTCGTCCTCAATCGCGGCTGGATGATTCCCTACGTCGCCTGCATGATCGTAGTGATCGGCATGGTGGCCCACTTCTTAATTGCCGTCACCCGCTTCATCAGCCGTCGCGAGGCGGAAGAGCTGGCTTCGGGCGAGGTCATCCAAGCGGAACTATCCGAAGCTCCGGCTACTGGCCGCGGGAAGAAAAAGGCCGCCCGCAAGCAACGCAGTTCGCAGTTCGATTGGTCGGCGATCGGCTTGCCGTCGCTCGCCGCGGGAATTTTCATTCTCTTCCTCGGCTCGGCGCTGCGTGCCCCACGGGCCAAGCCCCAAGAGATGGATTTGGCCCGGTTCGGACAGTTGCCCGTGGCCCACATGGGCCGCGTAAAGCCGCTCGATACGCTGGCCCGCAACATGCTGCGGTCCATGACTGTCAGCTATGAGACGGTCAAGCTGCCCGAGGGCAAAGTCTCCGCCGTCGAATGGATGCTGGAGGTGATATCCGGGTCTGAGAAGTCACTGGAAATGCCAGTGATCAAGGTGCATCAGAAGGCCATGCGGCGCATCTTCAACCTGCCCGACGACCGGGAAAAGTCGATGTTCGCGGTGAAAGAGCTACAGCCGAAAATCGGCGAGTTCGAAAAGCTGGTCGATGCGGCCCGCGCGGTCGAAGAAGAGCAACGCACCACGGAGCAGCGTCAAGTCTTAGAGCTCGACGAACGCCTCAAGATGTATATCACGCTGGTGCGAGCGTTTTCACCGCCTCCCGATCTGCCGCAAATCCCAACGGAAGCTGAGTCCAATGCCGACCCCATGGCACTTCAAAAATTCGCAGCCGATTATCAGACCGTGATGGGCCAGACCACGCGGGCGATGACCGCGATGAAGGCTCCTCGCGTCATCCCCCTCGATCGCGATCCCTCAATAAAAGAAGAAGATGCCTGGCAGCCCTATCCGCTGGCTTATGGCAAGGCCGTCGTACGCCAAATACTCGGCCAGAGTCCGCATGAAGCCACGTTGGGCTTCAACGCCATCATCAGCGCCTACCACAAGCAAGACGCCGCGGCCTTCAACACCGCCGTGGCAAACTACGAGTCGGTCCTTAAGAAGTTGAACCCGTCCCAGTGGAGCGAGTCGCGCGTTCACAACGAAGCCTATTTCAACCACGTCGCGCCGTTCTACCAAGCGCTCGTTCTCTATGTCATTGCCTTCATCCTAGCGATCTTCGGCTGGCTCTTCCACTATAAGCCGTTGAACTGGGCCGCTTTCACGCTCATCTTGCTGACCTTCCTCTTTCACACCGTGGCGCTCGGCTCGCGGATTTATATTTCCGGCCGTCCCCCAGTAACCAATCTCTATTCGGCCTCCGTCTTCATCGGCTGGGCCGCGGTGCTGTTCGGTCTCGCGGTTGAGGCGATCTGGCGCTTGGGCCTGGGCAACATCGTCGCCGCGACTGCCGGCTATGCCACTCTGCAAATTGCCTATCAGCTCTCCTCCGGCGGCGACACGATCGCGGTTCTGCAAGCAGTGCTCGACACGCAGTTCTGGCTCGCTACGCACGTCGTCTGCATTACGCTCGGCTACGCTGCGACCTACATGGCCGGACTCTTCGGTGTCCTTTATGTCATTGCCGGCTTCGCCACGCCGCTACTAGATAAAGGTCTGCGCAAAGAAATCGGCCGCATCATCTACGGCATAACCTGCTTTGCGATCCTCTTCAGCTTCTACGGCACCGTGCTCGGCGGCTT
>JANNTN010000801.1:0-5101 GCA_031394445.1 Anatilimnocola sp. | reverse complement strand
GGAAAATCGGCCGAGGGTTCATGGCCGCCGATTGTGTCCAGGTGAATCGCAAAATTAACGAGGGTAGCCAGCGACGCACCATTCGCGCCGTCAAATGTCACCACACCCACTTCGGGATCGATCGGACCATCGGCACCAAGGATGTTGCGAACAATTGCGGCATCCGACTTACCAGGACTCGTCTGCACGCTACCGTCCGCCATTCGGTAGCGTCGATTGAAGCTCACCGTCTCTTCGCGACCGATCGCCACCGCGGCGCTAGCCGGTGCCAGCCGCTCATTCGCCAGTCGCACCGCTTCGGCAATCCGCGCGGGCAACGAGTCGACATATGCGGCCGTCTTGGCGCGGGCCGCTTCGTCGGCCTTGGTGACAAACCTTGGCCGAATTTGCGGCGTGGTGTGCGTGTGTGTAGCGCTGATCATCGTCCACAACGGATCAATATCCGTGCTCTCGCCAATCCGCTTCCGCGCAGCCTCAATGAGCGCCACCGGAATGCTCGTCAAGTCGCACACGACGAGCGCCACCTTTCGCTCTCCAACCGCCAGCACCACCGCCTTCACATGCAGCGGGTCATGTGCGGCTGTCGCCAGCTTTATTTCATACGGCGGGCGCTGCGGGGCCTGCATCGGCGTTCCCGCCACTGGCGAAATATCCACCGCCGCACACCCCACGCGCAGCTCCGCCGCCGTAGCCGAAGTGGCCAAAAGGAGCATCACGAACAAAGCGAGACAAAAGCGCGTCATGCGGTTCTCCGAGACTTTGCAGCGCAAACCTTGCAGCATCATGCTACCGTCAATCAAACGTGGGGTGCTGGAATCGAGGTGGAACATGAGGGTTTAGACTTTGAGGTTTAGGGTTGGGGGCGGAGTTGTTTTCGGGAAACGCGGAGGCCTTAAGTTTTGCGTAAGTGTTTAGTGAAAAACGATTTGCGAAGCCAAGCTGAAGTCAGATGGTCGCGCTAATGTTTGGGGTTTAGGGTTTTTGATTAGGTAGGTCGGGGGTGGATGATTAGGGGCAGAGAGCTAGGGCTAGGGATGGAGATTTGTTCCTCTAAGTAGATTGCAATTTGGGTGAAAAACCGGGCGAGAATTCCGGAAATATTTGCCGGGAGTAGTGCGGTCCAGCATCTTCTCGTCGCTTTTGATCGCCATTAGACTTCTGCCACCGGAGGGTAACTGTGAAACCAAATTTATTCTTGCTGATTTTGATCGTGACCTTAGCAGTGGGATTGCTCTGCGCTGAAAGCCATGCCCAGGACAAATCACCCGACCTTGAACGCTGGCTCGGGCCGCAGGCGTGGGAGAAGGATGTTAATGGGCCGATTGTGAGCTTGGGTAAAGATGGGGAGTTCGACGATCGGCATATTTTTGCGCCGACGGTGGCGGAGGAGGGCGGTGTGTTTCGGCTGTGGTATTCGGGCTCGCGAGGAAATCCGGGTAATCGTGTGTTTCGGCTGGGGCTGGCAACGAGCAGCGACGGGAAGCAGTTTGAGAAGTTTGCCGACAATCCGGTGCTGCAAATGGCCGATGGCGCGCACTCGGTGCTGACGCCAACGATCTTGCGGAATCCCGATGGCAGTGTGCTGCGTGAAAACGGGAAGCTGCGGCTGTGGTTTGCATCGGCGATGCTCGGCAAGAGCGGGCTGCACACGTTGCACGAAGCGACCAGCACCGATGGCATCAAATGGGATGAGCCGTCGGGTCCGCTTCTGGAGAATTGTTACTGCCCGACGATCTTGAAATCGTCCGACGGCTACGAAATGTGGTTCAGCGATGTCAGCCGGCGGCCGTGGGTGCTTCGCCATGCGAGCAGCACCGATGGCCGAAAATGGAACGTGACGCCGCGGCCGGCGATTGTGCTGAATCAAACCTGGGAAGGGGAAGTACTCGTTTATCCGACGGTCATGAAGATCGACGGAACGTATCTGATGTGGTACGGCAGCTACGACAACGCTATCCGCCGCGAGACGACGGCAATCGGCTTCGCGGTGAGCAGCAATGGCCGCGAATGGCACAAGCATCCGCAAAATCCCGTCCTGCTGCCCGATCCCAACCGCCCTTGGGAATCGAACTACGTCGGCAGCGGCTGTGCAATGCGTTTGGCTGATGGCAGTTTTCGGTATTGGTATGCCAGCCGCAAGAAGCCGCCGTTCAACAACCTTTATTTCGCGATCAACACCGCCCGCTGGGCCGGTCCCGCCGCCGATGCGAAGAACCAACTTTTGCGATTGCCGCCGCAAACAGGGGACGAAGGTCTGCTCACTGCCGACGCCAGCGCCGGCCGCTGGGTGGAAGCCCTGGAAGTGATCGACGAAGACGACGCGATCGTCCGCGCCTGGTATCGGCCATCCGGCGAAGCCAGCGATGAGACCTTTGTCGATTTTTGGCTCCGCGGAGTTGATACCAAGGAGTTTTTGATCGGCAATCCGGTCAAGCTCACCCGGCGTTTCCGGGCCGAGGGGAGCCAGTCGATCGATACGACCTGCGGCAAACGGAGTTTCGTGATGGTTGAAGCGAAGTAGCTCCTACCAAATTCTTTTCGAATCGCGCGAATTAAATTGCGTTTTAGCCGCAGAAGCCGTAGAACATGCGGCTCGGGGCGAGAGAGGCTAAATGATGGTGGGCACAGCCCACCCTACGGGTCTTCGTAGGCCTACTCTCTCGACCAAGCAGCACGTCAGCCGTGAATCGACAACCGTTTCAGACTCCGCCCCGCATCTGGCTGCCGCAAATGACGCCGTGGCTGGTGGGGCTGTGGCGTCCCCTCATCAACAGCACACTCAAGAAACAGCAGCGAATTGTTGAAATCGATGTGGAGGGCAGCGAGCATGTTCGCCGGGCGATCGACGCCGGCCTGGGCGTGCTCGTGACTCCGAATCACTCGTTTCACTACGACTCGTATGTTCTGATCGAGGCCGCACATCGTGTCGGCACGCCGTTTCATTTCCTCACCGCGTGGCAAGTGTTTGCCATGAGCAAGTGGCACGAGCAGAAGATGCTGCAATGGCACGGCTGCTTCAGCATCAATCGCGAAGCGGTCGATCTGGGCGCGTTCAAGATGGCGGTCGAGATTTTGAAATCGAAGCGCGAGCCGCTGGCGATTTTTCCAGAAGGGGACATCTATCACAACAACGATCGTGTGACGCCCTTTCGCGATGGAGCAGCGGCGATCGCCATGTCCGCGGCAAAAAAGGCCAAGCGGCCAATCGTCTGCATTCCGTGCGCGCTGAAGTGCTTTTACATCGACGACCCGACGGAAGAGTTGAAGAAGTTGATGACGCGTCTGGAAGAGACAATTCATTGGCGGCCGCGGCCCGACTTGCCGTTGCACGAGCGAGTTTATCGCTTCGCCGAGGGCATGCTGGCGCTCAAGGAACTGGAGCATTTGGGACAGCCGGAGAAAGGGCCAGTCAACGAGCGTGTGAAAAAGCTGGCTGATGCGGTGCTGGCGCGCCTCGAAACGCGGCACAACGTGCCTAACAAAGGAGGCATCGTTCCGGAACGCGTGAAGGAGGTGCGGCGAGCGGTAATCAAGACGCTGGAGCAGGACGGTCAATCGCCGGATATCAAAGAGCAGTTAGCGGCTGACATGGAAGACCTGTTTTTCGTGATTCAGCTCTTCAGCTATCCCGGTGACTATGTGGCGGAGCGACCAACGATTGAACGAATCGCCGAGACGCTCGACAAAGCGGAAGAAGATGTGCTGCGAGCCGACTTTCCCGGCATTCGCGGTACCCGCCGCGCCGTCGTCCGTTTCGGCGAACCAATTCCTGTGCCCAAAGAACGCGAAGCAAAGGGCGCTGTGGAGAAATGGACTGATCTGGTCGAGGGCAAGGTGCAGGGGTTACTGGACGAAATCAATTCCGCAGTCTCTGGAAAGTAACACAGAGTCACAAAGACACCGAGTCACAGAGAGGAGCAAGATGAACGAGAACGATATTAGCAGCGTGATTATTGGTGCAGCGATTGAGGTTCATCGAGTGCTGGGTGGGCCGGGATTGCTAGAGGATGTTTATGAAGAAGCACTGTGCCACGAGTTGGAACTGCGAGGCCTGGAAGTTCAGCGACAAGTGCCGGTACCAATTGAATACAAGGGCAGGCAGCTAACAAAGCGACTGAAGCTCGATCTACTGGTCAATGGTTCCATCATCGTGGAGGTGAAAAGCATGGACGATTACCACGACATTTTTCAGGCTCAGTTGCTGACCTATTTACGTCTCACCAAAAATCACTTGGGCCTCGTGATCAATTTCGGAGAGAAGTACGTGAAGGATGGTGTGCATCGCGTCGTAAATGGCTATTGAATTTCACTCTGTGGCTCTGTGCCTCCGTGTCTCTGTGTCAAATCAGGCGATTCGATAATGCTGGAACTTGTGAATGTTGCGAAGTCGTTTGGGAGCACGCAGGTGCTGAAGCCGACGACGCTGCGCTTGGAGCAAGGAAAAACGACGGTGCTGATTGGGCCGAGCGGGTGCGGCAAATCGACGCTGCTGCGGCTAATGATAGGTTTGATCGAGCCAGACCAGGGGCAGGTGTTGTTCGACGGCGTGCCAATCACGCCGGCGAATGTAATGCTCGTGCGGCGAAAGATTGGCTATGTCATTCAAGACGGCGGCTTGTTTCCACATTTGTCGGCCCGCGACAACGTCGGTTTACTCGCAAAGTATCTGGGCTGGGAAAAAGATCGCGTCGATGCGCGAATCAGCGAACTGGCGGAGTTAACGCGCCTGCCCCATGAAGCACTCGGCCGCTACCCGGCACAACTTTCGGGCGGGCAGCGGCAGCGACTGGGAATCATGCGGGCCCTCATGCTCGATCCCGGCGTGATTCTGCTGGATGAGCCGATGGGAGCGCTCGATCCGTTGGTGCGTTTCGATCTGCAGGAAGACCTGCGCAAGATTTTTCAATCGCTCGGTAAGACTGTCGCCATGGTCACGCACGACATGGGCGAAGCCGGCTTTTTTGGCGACCGCGTACTCCTGCTCGGCGGTGGACGGATTGTGCAGGACGGAACGCTCGACGACTTGCTTCGCGCACCAGCAGATGATTTTGTCGAGCGGTTTATTAATGCCCAGAGATTGCCGGTGGTCAGTGGTCAGTAG
>JANNTN010000740.1:0-5420 GCA_031394445.1 Anatilimnocola sp. | reverse complement strand
CGGTATTGCTGAAACAGGCCTTGCTGCTCCATGTAGGGCAGGATCTCAATCGTCCAAGTGGTGTAGGTCGGCGGGGCACAGCAAGTGCCGAAGTAGGTGCCACCGGGAGGTAGCACGTTGCGCACGTCATGGTGGTTGTGCAGCGACAGGGCCATCTGCTTGAAGTTGTTCAAGCATGACGAGCGGCGGGCCGCTTCACGCGCGGATTGCACCGCGGGCAAAAGCAACGCAACGAGCACGCCGATGATGGCGATCACGACGAGCAGTTCCACCAGCGTGAATGCGCGGCGAGCAGCTCGATTTGGCGAACCGAGGAGAGGGGCACGATCCATGAAACAAAACTCCACTGCTGCAAAACGGTTGACGGGAGGGTACACGGCTGCGGCGGCTGCACTTCCAAACCCCCAAGATCGATTCGACGCTCACTACGCCAAATCCAAACGAAGCTGCTGATGAAGCCCGTGTAGCCTCATCAGAATGGAACCCTCGCCACGCGCTTACCGACCGAGAACGACCGCCTTCTTCCACGTAGAATCTAACCAAAGTGGCGAAACGCCGCAAGTTTTTATCGAGCGGATTAGCTCGCGAGTGCAGCCAAGCTTTTTCGGGCTATTAAATCGATTTTCCAGCCGCGTGCGACACGATCATTTGTCCTGCTATCGGCCGCGGCTACTTCGCCACCTCAAACGAAAATTCGTTCTTTCCGCCGCGCTCAACCGTCACCGTCAGCGGCGATGTGCTGGGGTTGCCGTACTTTTGCGGAAAACGAGACGGCAATGGCCCGGAAGTCATTTTGGGCGGCTTGTCCGGCGGATAGTACTCGCACAGCGTGACGACATATTCGCCCGGCACCGCGCCATCGTCGGGGGCACCCGTGGAGAGCTTGAAGCGGCCAGTGGCATCGGTTTTGCCAACTGCGAGGCGACCGGTGGTCTTCGGATTGAACATCACCTCGGCTTCGGCGGCCGGCTGTCCGTTGAGCATCAGCACACCAGTCACGGGAGTCATGTCGGGCTTCGTGCAACCCGCAAAGCTGACAGCCAGGAGTGCCGCCAAGAAAAATTTTCGACTCATGTGCTGCGCGGTCCTCCGGCGCTATCTGTTTGGCGGAATGAATATCTGATGTGATGCCGCCCAAAAAAAACTACGGCGAATTTGAGATCGCGTCGCCGGCTTCCAGCGTCGCGAGGGCGCGGTAGCTAGGCGTGTCGATGTTGTCGGGAATGAAGCGGACACTGGCATCGCACATGGCGAAACTCGCCCCGGCGGGATGCAGACTGAAGAAGCTGTAATTCCGTTGCCATGAGGCCGCGAACGGTTCCAGCTTCTCGATTCCCTTGCGATAGTTGAGTGGCAACGCGCAGGTGGCCACCGCAGCGTTTTGGTTGTACCACCAGCTCCAATTGCTCCAGGCCGGAACCGCTTCACCAATGGCAAAAGTGTTCGACGTGCCGTCGGTGATCGAAGCGATGCGAGTCAAGTTTTTCATCATTTCGCCGACGGGAATGGGCTGGCCGCCCTGCGCGTTGGAACACATCAGCCCGTCACAATGTTGCAAGCCGTTGCCATCGTCCGGCCAACGAACATTGTTGGTGTTGGTGATGGTCCACATCCAGTTCGCGCCGCTATTGGCTTTGTAATTCGTTGCTGCTTTCGTGCCGCCGCCATCGGAGGCCGTCGTGATCATGCCATTTTTCAACAGGCCATCGGAAGGACAACGATAGGCCTTGAGGGGCGTATTAGCGACGGCCGCATTTGCAGCCAATGTGTTCGCAGCGCCCGGAACGATTTGGTTGTAAAGAGCACTCTGCTCGATGTACGGAAGGATGGCTTGCATCCAGCTATAAGCCGAGCCGCCGCGGGGCATGTAATTGATTGGGAATGACAGATTCACATCGTGATAGTTGTGCAGCGCGATTCCCATTTGCCGCAAATTGTTTGTGCATTGCGTGCGGCGGGCCGCCTCGCGAGCCGATTGCACGGCGGGCAAGAGGAGCGCGACAAGCACACCGATGATGGCGATCACCACCAACAGTTCAACGAGCGTGAAGCCAAGACTGCGAGCCAAGGCAGACCGAATGCGGAGAGATCGCATGGAATTTCGCCTAATAGTATTGAGGCAAGGGCAGCATCTCATCTTGGATGCTCCGCCGTACTGCCTGGTGGGTAGCCATTAGTTTCGTACTTCTAAAGTCGTCCTGCAAGCTGTTTTTCCAACTTTGTAGGCAACTGTTTACCCGGATGAAGTAGCAAGGGAATTAGGAACCGCGGATGACGCGGAATTCGCGGATAAATGCAGGCAGATAACGCTATGCGAAGCATTCATTCAATCCGCGACCATCCGCGAAATCGGCGGTTCTCCATGGTTTCGCTCCATTCGGCTAAATTGCTACCTTCTATCGAAACTCGATACGACGCCAATCTCGCCCCCCTTTGGCGGTGGTCGGTACGTCCTCGTACCGCACCCCTCGCTAGCAACCGACTCGGCAAAATTTGCCGTCTATAGCGATTTTCTCGATTGGGCCAACTTTGCCGGCCGATAGATAGGTGCGAGTCGCTCGGCTCTTGCGCCGCGTGATTTGGCCAACTTTGCGTTGGCGTTGATCGCCCCCGGTCTAACAGATGGAACTCTCGCCATGATGGCCCGTTGCCTTGGCATGGTGCTTGTCGCCTTGTCCTTATTCAGTAGCGGCTGCTGTTGCATGTCTGGTGGCCCGTGCGGCCAGCCGGCGTGCTGCCTGTGCCTGCCGCACCTGCCCAAGCCGATCGTGTGGGACGGCTGCTGCAATGAATGCGGCCCGGGACCGTGCGAATCGTGCGCGGATCGTTGTGGAGGGTGCCAAACGTGCGGCATCTTTGGCCACGGCGGTCTGTTGCCCGGACTGCGTGGCGATTGGACCTGCGGCAAGGGTTGCGCCGACATCTATGTCAGCGAATGGGTCAGCGATCCGCCCGATTGCTGCGATCCGTGCGATAAGTGCTACGGCCAATTCACCGGACCGCACGGCTATTGCTGCCTCGGACCATTCCAACGCATTTTGGCCGGCATCCACGGCTACAAATACTGCGCAGCGCCTGAGTGCGGACCCTGGCGGCCGATCTTTGGCCACTGCGGCCACGGGCCGGGGTATGGGTCAAGCTGCGGCTGCGGTGATGTCGGTTGCTCGACCTGCGGTGGCGGCGGAGCCCCTCACGGCGGCGAAGTGTATTACGACAATCAGCCGGGCCAAGCCGTGCCGCGGCCAGCACCGACCACAATGCGATCGCAGGGTAATGTGCCCACACCGACCGCGACCGAAGAGACGAGCATTCTGGAAGAGAACTGGGAAGCTCCTCGCGGCAGGGCAGAACCGGGCAAGCCGATTCACAGTGCCCAACAGCCAAGGAACCAGGTCAGCGGCCGCTATCCGGCCAATCACCAGCAGCAGTCGCAGCAGCTTTCGCCTGCTCAACTGGCCGCTCGCCGTGCCGCTCAACAGCGATCGAATACCGTCGGTGGCGTTCGTGCCGCTAATTATCAGCGGTAAAGCCGATTGTCGCGTTCCGCGCACGAAAAAACCGGAGGCAACTCTCATTGCCTCCGGTCTTGTTGTTTAACTTCTTCTTAGCCTTGCCCACTTACCGCGTCAGCGAGGCCATCGAGCCCAGGATGTCGCTGCCTTCAGCCGGGGCGGGAACCAACTGCACCTTCACGATGCTGGCCGCATACCCGTCAGCTCTCACCAGCACGATTTCGGCCGGCGTGGGGGAGCTAATCGTCAGTGTCGGCAGCGTCGCGGTCGCATGGTCAGCGGCCCATTCTTCGATCTGCACGCCGAGCGTGAGCTTGTCGATGATCAGGAGAGCTTGTCCTTTCGTTCCCAGGTCGATGCCCTTCAGCGTCACCGTCGAGCCCACCGGCACTTCGGGCAATTTCTCAACCGTCATGGCAACCACAACCGGGGTCACCACCGGTTGCTCGGTGACAACTGTCGTGGCAACCGCAGGAACCACCGTCGTCTGGGCATAAACCGGCGGATAGTAGCCACCGTAGTAAACTCCCGCTCCCACACAGGGGACGCAGCCGAGCACAACCGGCGGCCACCAAGGCTTGTGGCAGTGGCCTCCGCCATGATGGGGCGGGCAAATCGGAGGCGTGACTGGTCCCACGATCGGTCCCATTGGCGGCTTGATCGGCCCCATCGGAGGCTTGATCGGACCGATGGGGCCAAGGGGTGGCTTAATCGGACCGATCGGACCCACAACCGGCGGCTTGATCGGACCGATTGGCCCAACAACCGGAGGCTTGATGGGGCCAATCGGCCCGACAACTGGCGGCTTGATTGGACCAAATGGCGGCTTGATCGGTCCCACGACGGGCGGCTTGATCGGACCAATCGGTCCCACCACTGGCGGCTTGAAGGGACCACTGGGAGGCTTGATCGGACCGACAACCGGAGGCTTAATCGGCGAAATCGTGCCACCCCCGGGCCGGCCAACCTTAATCGGCGAGAATGGCTTCCCGCTGCCGCCCTTAAATACTTGCTGGTGAGCACCCGAAACGCGGCTTCCCAAATTACCGCCCCGATTGCCACCCTTATTGTCGGCCAGGGCCGTGCCAACCACAGCGCCCGCACCGACAAAAGCCACAGAAACCGCAAAATTGGACCAGAACCGTTTCATTGTTATTTCCTTTTCCACTGGGGGTTGTTCGTTTTTCATGCAGGCGGCCAATCTCGGCCCCTATTAAGCCCAGCGTCGGTTCGGCCAAAATGTTACAAGCCCGATTCCTGACCCCTGGCCCCTGACTCCTCCATTTCCCATGCCCTGGAAGCTCGAAACGGTCGCCGGCCACCCCTGCGATGTCTATTTGCCGCCGCAGCGAAACCAATACGGCTACGTGGCGATTTATCTCCACGGCGTGCATCTGAACGGACTGGACGATAAGCCGGCATTTATGGCCGAATTCGACCGTCACGGCCTGGCCGTCGTCGCCCCGCAGACCAAGCGGAGCTGGTGGACCGACAAAATCTGCCGGGAATTCGATCCGGCGCTGTCCGCCCAGCGTCACGTTGTCGAGAACATCGTGCCCTTCATCGAATCGCACTTGGGCACAAAGCCGCCGCGTATCGGACTGCTGGGCACCAGCATGGGAGGGCAGGGGGCGCTGCGGCTGTCGTACAAATTTCCGCAGCTCTTTCCAGTCGTCGCCGCGATCTCACCCGCCATCGATTTTCACAAGCGGTACAACGAAGGGGACGAAACGATCCCGCAAATGTATCCCGACCCCGAAGCGGCCCGGCAGGACACGGCGATCCTGCACGTTCACCCGCTCAACTGGCCGCGGCACTTGTGGTTCTGCAGCGACCCGGCCGACGACCGCTGGCACGAGAGTTCGCAGCGGCTGCACATGAAGCTGTACTCGCTGGGAATATTCCACG
>JANNTN010000665.1:0-4462 GCA_031394445.1 Anatilimnocola sp. | reverse complement strand
GACGCGCAACGAGCCTCGGAACGTCTATCGGCTCGTCATTCGCAAGGCGGCACCCGATTTCGCCCTCGTGGCGTGTGCACTGCACATGGAGCTGCGAAACGGAGACCGCAATGCCGTGTCTAAGCCGCTCGCCTTGCGCGGCGGGGCAACGATGGCCTTGGAAGTTGTCGTCATCCGGCGCGATGGTTTTGATGGTGAAATTAATCTGGCCATGACCGATCTGCCGGAAGGAGTTACGGCGCACGGCTTAAAAATACCGGCCGGGCAGTCGCGCGGCGTGATGCTCGTGTCGGCCAATCAGAACGCGCCCCGTGCCGTGGGCAATGCCACGTTCTTCGGTCGCGCGACGATCGACGGCAAAGAGGTGACACATCCCTGCCGGCTGGCCTCGATGGCCTGGCCCATCTTGGACGCCTGGAGCGAAATTCCCTTTCCGCGGCTGCTGGCCGATGTACCTGTCTCCGTCAGTGGTTTCGAATTCGCCCCACTCTCCATCGCGCCACCGATCGATGTGATTCAAACGGTGTCCGCCGGCGGAAAGCTCACGATTCCGCTGTTTCATACGCGACGCAGCGAGTTTTCTGGCGCGACGATGCAACTGAAGACGATGGGAACCGGCTTCGAGCGCGTCCCCGCCTTCAATGTTTCGCTGACCGCCGATCAATCGCAAGCCGTCATCGACACGGCTGCGCTCAAAACGCCTCCCGGCGATTATCGGATTGCTTTTTACGGTGCTGCCGTGGCGAAGCACAAGCCGCAGCCCGCTGCCAATGCGGCCGATGCCAAAACGGCCGCCGCGCCGAAGGACATCGTCGATATTGTTGTTTCCGAGCCGATCACCATTCGTGTGCAGCCAGCCGAGAAAAAATGAGCACTTCACAAACGGTTAAGACGAAGCGCGTTTGCCCCGGCCAGGGCAGCATCTGCACCAGCAGCCGGCGCGGCTTTCTGCAAGCTGGTCTGGCTGGATTCGCCACGTTGAGCCTGCCGGGCATTCTGCGTTTGCAGGCGCAAAACGCACTGCGTGCGAGCGAAACTGGCTCCTCCAATCGCGAGAAGAATGCCGTCATCATGGTCTGGCAGCCCGGTGGTTGCTCGCACCTGGAAACGTACGATCCGAAGCCAGATGCCGGCAGCGAGTATCGCGGCCCTTTTTCGACGATTTCGACGAAAGTGCCGGGAATGCAGTTCTGCGAATTGTTGCCGCGGCAGGCGGCCATCGCGGACAAGTTCACGGTCCTGAGGTCGATGCGCCAATACGCGGGTGGCCATCCCGCCGGATCGATGCAGTTGCTCTCGGGCGACCCTGATACGCGCGACAAGCCAAAGCCGCGTTTGCCCGATTGGATGTCGGTGACCAATTACGTTCGTTCGCAGCGTGGCCCCCGTCAGAGTCCGCTGCCGGCTTACGTCGGCATCAATCCGCCGCTGGAATACAACGGGCCGGCATACCTCGGGGACGCGTACTCGCCGTTCGTCGTTTCGGGTAATCCCGATCTGCCGACTTTCTCGGTGCCGAACATCGGCCTTTCCGACGCGAACGAAGTCCGGCGTCTGAGCCGTCGCTCTACGCTGCGGCAAAACCTCGATACGCTCGAACGGGCTTTTGATCAGCAGCGGGAGTTGGCAGCGCTCGACGAATTCGAGACGCAGGCGATGACTCTGCTCACCAATCCCAAGACCAAAGAAGCCTTCGATCTCAGCCGGGAAGACCCGCGCATCCGCGAGCGCTATGGCCGCAATGCGTGGGGTCAGCAACTGCTGCTCGCCCGGCGCCTGGTCGAGGCGGGTGTTGATGTGTTGACGACGAGCTTGAGCGGCCCGCTCTGCGGGCGAGTGAATAACTGGGACGATCACGCCGTAAACCATCACGTCTTCGACGCCATGCTCTTCCGTGCCGGTGCCTACGATCAGGCTGTCACAGCCTTGATTGAAGACATCTACGAACGCGGCCTCGATAAGCGAGTGCTGGTCGTCGTTACCGGTGAATTTGGCCGCACGCCCAAAATCAGCTACGCGGCCAGTACGGGCGAGGGCAATGCCAGTGCTCCTGCCGGCACGATGCAACCCGGACGCGATCACTGGCCGCGGGCCTTCTCCAACATCTGGGCCGGGGGCGGCATCCAAACGGGACGTTTCATCGGCGGCACCGACAAACGGGGCGAAGACTCCATCGAACGCATCTGCGGCCCCGGCGATTTTCTCGCAACGATCTACCATCACCTCGGCATCGACTCGGCCAACACCCTGATCCGCGACTTCAACGGTCGTCCTACGCCGATCGTCGATCACGGCAAACCGATTCCAGAACTGATTGGCTAGCAGTGAGAGTGACAATGCTTAGTCGATCTTCCATTACGCGCCGTAGCTTCCTGGCCCAATCTTCCGCTTTGGCAGCAGCGATTCCCGCGATGCCCGTCGCTGCGCGGGCGGCGAACGCCACATCGCCGATCGACATTGGCTCCCGGAGAGAGCTCTTCGTGGATGATTTGTTGGTCGAACGCCTCGACGGCCAGGCGACGATCGAACTCCATCATCCAGAACCGCAGGAAATCGCTGTGATCCACGACGCTCCCTGGGAGGGAACCGGCAGTGGCTATCACAGCGTGTTTCAAGACGGGCCTCTGTATCGAATGTATTACAAGGCGTGGCATCTGGCCGTTTCGCCGGGTAAGGTGCAGACAAACACACATCCGCTGTATTGCTGCTATGCCGAGAGCGACGACGGGATCGCCTGGAGGAAGCCCGAACTGGGAATTCACGAATTTCGCGGCTGCAAAGCCAACAACATCGTGATCGCCAGCGGCCAAATCGGCCAAGTCCACGCGGATGCCGGGCACCCGGCGGTGTTCAAGGATGAAAATCCGGCTGCCCCACCCTCGTCGCGCTACAAAGCCATCATCCGCTCCGCGGGATCGAAGGGGCTGCTGGCATTTCACTCTCCCGATGGGTTGCACTGGTCGCCCATGAGCGATCAGCCTGTCATTACAGACGGTGCCTTTGACTCCCAGAATCTGGCGTTTTGGGATGTGGCCAGCGGACAATACCGGGCCTACTGGCGAACCTTCACGGCCGGAGTGACCGACGAAAAAAACTGGAAGCCGGCCGGTTTTCGCGCGATTCGCACGGCCACGTCCGCCGATTTTCTGCACTGGAGCAAGCAGGCCGATCTCACCTACGAAGACTCGCCTCAAGAGCACCTCTACACGAACCAGATCAAGCCCTATCATCGCGCGCCGCACATTCTCGTCGGATTTCCGACCCGCTATGTGGACCGCGGCTGGACCGACTCGACACGCGCGCTACCCGAGTTGGAGCACCGCGAAATGCGCGCCAGCGCCACTCAGCGATATGGGACCGCCGTCACGGAAGGGCTCTTGATGTCGAGCCGAGACGGCTTGCGATTCAAACGTTGGAACGAGGCTTTTTTGCGTCCCGGCGTTGAACGCGAGGGAACCTGGAACTACGGCCAGCAGTACATCGCCTGGCACTTAGTCGAAACCAAATCGAAACTGCCGGGGGCCCCCAACGAACTTTCGATGTACGCGGGCGAAAGCTACTGGACCGGCAATAGCAGCGCGCTGCGTCGCTATACCCTGCGCCTGGACGGCTTTGTGTCGGTCAGTACTTCGGCCAAGGGCGGTGAATTGCTAACCAAGCCTCTGACTTTCGCAGGCAACGAATTGCGGCTGAATTTCTCCTCTTCCGCGGCCGGCGGCATTCACGTCGAAATTCAGGACTTAGACGGCAAGGCATTGCCGAACTTTGCCTTATCCGATTGTCAGCCGGTTTTTGGAGATTCCTTGGACCGCAAAGTCACTTGGATGGCCGGGCCCAACGTCGGAGCGCTCGCCGGCAAGCCGGTGCGGCTGCGGTTTCGCATCGAGGATGCCGATTTATTCGCCTTGCGGTTCGCATCGTGAAAGAGTTGTCGCTTCAACGACTCACTCGCGAACTTGCTTGACCAGTTTGTGGACGGCGGAGGCAATGCGGTCCTAAATGTCGCCGGCCCAGCGAAAAGCGGGGCGGCCGTATTCGTAGAGATTCGAGCCTCCTTCGTAGCCTCCCTCTTCCCAGACGCGGCGCGAGGGGATGTAGGAAATCATGTCGTCGGCGTAGCCACAAACCCACGTGCCGGGTCCATATTCTCGTTTGAACCGCAGCGCGTAATCGACCACCGTTTCCGCTCCCATTCCAATCAGCAAAATTTCGTTGCCCAGCCGCCAAGCGTGAAGCGGATAGGGATAGGAACCTGAGAACGTCCCGCCCTGATCGAGCTGCGCGAGTAGCCTCGCCGCCCACCGCGCGCGGATGGCATTGCTATCTTGCCGCAGCCCCTCCAGCTCGGTGCGCGAAACGACCTTGAGGTAGGGCAACTCGACGTAGTCGAAAGCGGTCCGCAAACCGGATGAAATCGGCGTTCGCGGATGCTGAAGCACGTCCTCAACGGCCGCGGCCAGCA
>JANNTN010000657.1:0-5953 GCA_031394445.1 Anatilimnocola sp. | reverse complement strand
CGTTTCGATTTTTTGGACCGATTTTGTGAGCTCTGCCGTATCGATTGGCGAGAGAGCGAGCTGTCCCCGCCAGCGGTTCACATTGGCCAGCAGCTCACCGCCGGCCGTGCTGACGGTGATGTCCGCTTGGGCAGCGCCATCTACGACTTTGAAGGCCGCGAGACTGAAAGCGTTGGCTTTGCCGGGGGACCATTCGGGCGGCGCGTCGTATTGGAGGTCGCTGCTGGCTGCGGATTTTGCAGGTGGTGGTCGATTTTCGCTTGCCGGACTTGTGAGCGGGGGATGATCGGCCGGTAGTGCTGCGCCGCTACCGCCAGCGAAAGGAGCGAAAGGAGCCCCGCCCATTTGGCCGCTGCCTTTGCCCACCAGACTTACGAACGTGGCTTCGTGCTCGCCGACTTTGATTGTTTTGCTCGTGCTGGGTAAATCACTGGCTGTGATTGCCGACAAGCGCAACTGTTGTCGCCAGCGATTCACATTCGAGAGCAAGTCGCCGCCGGCTTCGCTCACCGAAATCTCGAGCGGCTTGCTGTCAGCCGGGATTTGAATGGTCGCGAAGCGAAAACCGTTGCCGGGCAATTCTTTCCAACCAGTGGGAAGCGTCCAGGTCGGCCCTTTATCACTCTTGCTATCGATCTTGACCGACATAGCGAAGTCGATGAACGCCTGTTCGAGCGGGGCGACGGCACTGGCATCGCCTGTCAATTTTAGAAACCAACTTTTATCGCCGACGGGCACAATCAGGCCGAGGGTCTGTTGCTCAGTTGCGGGTGCTGAGGGCGCGCTGGTGACTGCTGTGAGCGTGGGGTCCACCAGTTCGGGCTTTTTGACCCGGTAACTGGTGATGGGTTCTTCCTGACCGCAGCCGGCGATGGCGACGAGGAAAGAAGCTGCCAGACGGAGGTGCATTGCGCTGCGCTTATGCACCCTACAGATAACCAATGAGGACACCATCAGCGCGAAACACCAACGAGTGGAAAGGTAAATTGGAGGGCCGGCGTAAGGCGGGCAAAAATTCGCCGGCTGGGCAGAAACGCTGCCCAAAGGAAGCTAACAGTAGATTATAGCGCTCGCGGGGGCATTTCGGATAGCGGAATGCCGGTGCGGAAATGTGGCGATAAGCCGCGATTTACCGCCGCATGGGTTTTGCGCCAAAGCGGGCGACGGAGGTGTCGGGGTCGATTAAGAAGACTTGGACACCGCTGGCGGCGGGATCGCTGCTGGCGCTTCGTTTTCCGGCTCCGCTGATGGCGAGGCGGTCGTCGGGGATGCCGTGGCGGTCTAAATATTCGGCGACGGCTTGAGCGCGGGCGGAGCCGTTTTGGTCGGTGGCGGCGCCGGCGACGACGATTTTCAGGTCGCGGGCCTCGTCGCTGCGAAGGAGCTTAGCCAGCGTGTCGAGTTGGCGTTTGCCGTCGGCGGAGAGGGTGGCGGATTGATTTTCGAACTGAACGGGGGCGTCAATCTCTGCCGCGCCGGAGGAGGCATCGTAGCGAACGCGGCCATCGCGTTTGGAAAGGGCGAGTAGCGAATCGCGGGCGGTGGCGGTGCCTGCTCGTGTGGCGTCTTTGGAAGTAGGTGGCGTGGGTTCAGGTTTGCTGGTGGGGACACGCCAGGGGAGGGAATCGGTTTTGGTCGGAGTGGATTTGGGAGGTACAGATTTGGAAGGTTGAGGCGAGTCGCTGGGACGAGCCGGCACGCTGGAGAAACGCGTGGGGCTGCCGCCGCGGGCGAGTTCCTTTTCGGCCTGGTCGAGGCGCGTTTCGAGCGAGGCGACTTGCTGGTTGAGGTTGCGGGTTGTGTCGCGTTGGTTGCGGATGGTGGCGAGCAGTTGCTCTTTTTCGGCCTGGGCGGTGGCGAGCTGCTTGTTGCCCGACGAACAGCCGACGGCGAGGCCGCAGAAGATGATAAACGGGATTTTGTAGTGCATGATTCGACTCCGTTCGAATCGGCTGGCTCAACGTAGTTCGTTAGCTCATTCCAAACATGCTGATGAAGGCGTCCATGATGCCGCTGCTGAGAGTGCCGGGTTGGTCATAGTTCCACATGTTGAGCATGACATCGACCATCATCATGCCGCTGAGGGCCAACATGCCCGAGACACCGCCGAGGAACAGGACGTTCCAAACGGAGTACGGGGTTTCGGCGCTGGCGACTTGCACATAGACAGGCGCGCCACCGGCGGCGGCCCCGCCTTCGAGCCCCGATTCTATTCCGACGGGCTGGAACGCGTCGGCACCGAGCGCTCCTTCCTCGGACTTCAGCATCGTGGCGGCGTCTTGATCGAACGATTCGGAATCTTCCAGCGCGATCACTTGCGAGCCGCTGTCGGAATCGTCGTCGTCGAGCGTTTCGCCGGCGGAGAGCAAAAATTCGTTGTCGGCTTTGACTTGCGAGCCGGCTTCTTCGTCCACAGCGTCGTCGTCGAGGGAAACAACGTCGTCATCTTCGGGTAATTCGAGCGATTCGACGCCGGAGCCGCCGAGATCCAAAGGCTCTTCTTCGAGCGATAAACCGCTGTCGGAAGGGGCCAAATTGATGCCGCTATCGCCGGCACCGAGCGTGATATCGCTACCGAGGGCGCTGATGGCGCTGCCTTTACCGCTGCTGCCGGGCTTGCTGCTGCCGGGGCGAATTTCGTCCTCAAGGGCACTGTCGCTCGAATCGATGTCGTCGTCTTCGCCCAGGACGAGATCGTCTTCGACCCGCATGCCGGCGGAAGACCCTGCTTTGGCCGCTGGCATTTCGCCCGTGCCGCTGCCGGAGGCGAGGTTGATATCCGAGCCATGCAGAACGTCGGAGGCACCGGCCAGATCGACCTTGTTGCCCGGCGCTTCGATCAGTTTGTCGCTGCCGCCGCCCAGAATGTCTTTGTCCGAATCGCCAGCAAGTCGTAGATCGCTATCGCCGGCGTTGCGGTCTTCTTCTTCCTTCTTGCTCTTGCCGATAATCGTGCTTTTGCCGGTGGAGGAGTGGCCGAGCTCTTCTTCGCTGACGAGGATGGCACCGGGTTCTTCCTGCGCCTTGTCGGCCAGGATTTTTGACGACAGGCCGCTGATCATGTCGTCGAACTCTTCGTCGTCGGCACCGAGGATTCCCGAATCGCCATCGCGGGCATCTACGCCGCGATCGCGGATGACGCGTTCGACTTCATCGACTTTGAATTTCCAGCTCGCGCCGTCGCGATAACCAAAGATCGTCCCCTTCGAGCGCATCTCGACGAGCGCTTCGGAGTTGATGCCGATCATTTTGGCGGCTTCATTCAAATCGACAAACTTGCCGGCCATGCCAATCCCCTCAATCGCTCGCGGTGCGAGCTTTTGTTACCGCTGTTGTTCTTTCAATGCGCGAATGTCGCGCGGGGCGGGACTACTCGAGTTGTAGTCCTCGATCTGCAAGTCCCAGTGCAGGTTGCGAACGCTCTTGAGTGCGAGTGCTCCGGTGGCTCGGTCGATTATGTACACCGCCATGACCCGCTGTTTCGGATCAACAATGGTGATCTGTTGTCGGCCGTCGCCTCCGTCGTGGCTCAGCGCCAGCAAATCTGCTGAACTGGCTACGCGGTCTTGCGCCGTCCGATCGAACGAGGCCGGGCGGGGCGATTGCGCGTCGGCCCAGCCGACGAATACTACGCAGCTTACCACCAAGCCAACCAGCACACCGCCCATCCATCCACGCATGACCAGCCTCCTTGTAGCCAAGCGGAACCTCTGTGCGGCCAACACCATTCTAAAAGCCGCAGATTCCGTTTCAAGACTTTGAGTTACGTCGATTCCGAAGATGTCAAAATGCGGGTGGGAGTGTAGTGGGTGGGGGTGAGTATCACAAGGTAAATGGGTGGAGGAGAGGGAGTAGCGAATAGCGAATAGCGAGTAGGGGGATAAGTGGAGCGGGAGTTTAGGGTTTAGGGCGGGTGGGGGCGGAGTTTTTGGAAGTTTAGGTTTTGGTTGTAAGTTGTGTGTGGTGAGGAGGTTGAGGCGTTTTTTTGTTGGTTATGGGTGCGCTAATGTTTAGGGTTTGAGACGGGAGGGGCTAAACAAGGTGAGGGGTCTGGTTGCGCGCTGCGGTGGCTGACAAGTGCGGGGACCGCTGAGCAGGTGGCCCCTACTTATAGATTGCAATCTGGGCGAAAAACCGGGTGGGATTCTCGGAAATAAACGATCGGAAATCGCTTGGCGCGAGTTGGCGGTCAGTCGGCTTTGCCTGCGGCGCGGAGTGGGGGGTGGAAGAGGAGGGCGAGGAGGAGGGCACCGATGAGGGCGGTGAAGGAGGGGAGGAGGAAGAGGCGTTGGAAATCGACGTCGGTGGCGCGGACGCGGGGGGCGTTTTGGCCAGCTTCAGTGGCTTCGGCCGAAACGTCGAGGTTGGGCAACGTGAGCGTGTAGTCGCGGGTGCCGGCGAACCAGTAGCGACGCTGAGCCGGGATGGAGACGGTGTAAGTACCGGCCTTGGGCGGGCCGAGGGTGACTTCGAATTTGTTTTCGCCATCGAGAGCGACGGGGCGATCGTAAGCGTCTTTGTCCGGCTCTTTGATCGTGAATTTTTCAATGCGATCCGCAGACTTGGGATGTTTTAAGATGCCTTTGATCAGCACTTCGGAGCCGGCGGTGGATTTGGCGACTTCGGCGGTGGCGTCGGCGGTAGTGATGATGTTGCCGGCGATGGGGCCGATGTAGTTGCCGAGTAGCGGGCCGATGCCAAGGATCAACAGGTTGAAGAGGCCTTGGGCGCTGGAGCGGACATCTTTGGGAAAGAACTCATCGACGAAGATATAGACGGTGGCGAAGAAGAAGGCGTAGCAAATGCCGTGCAGCACATTCACGGCGACGGCGATCTCGGGATAGGGGAACAAGGCAAAGACGGCGAAGCGAACGGCGTGGCCGAGGATGCCGATGGTCATGGTCCAGCGCCAGCCGAGCTTTTTGAGAAACGCGCCGAGGACGGCCATGGTGCCGATTTCGGCAAATTGACCGACGCTCATGGCGGGCATGACCCAATTGCCGGGGATGCCGATGCTCATGAGGTAGCGGCCGGTCCAGAAGAAATAGAACTGATGCACGGTGGCATCAATGAAAGTGACAATGAACAAGATGAGCATGAACGGCACTTTGAGGAGCTTGGCTGCTTCGAGCCAGGCGAATTGGCTTTCGCCTTTGGCCGCGGGACGGGGCGGCGTGTGCGGAAGGAAGAGGCTAAAAGCGGCTAGGGCGATGGAGGCAACACCGGCGACGACGAAGGTATAACGCGTGGCTTCCAGTAGTGCTGGTCCTGATTTTGACGTGCCCAGGGCCGCGCCGAGCCATTCGATGAAGGTCACGCTGCCGAAAGCGGGGACGCGGGCCCAATCGACGAGGATGAACACGAAGGGCCAACTGGCGGCGATCCAGCCGATAGTGCCCCAGAGACGGACGAGGCCGAAATCTTTTTGCGCATCCTTCACGTTGGCGAAGGCGATGCCGTTGGTGATGGAGATGGTGGGGACATAGAAGAAGCAGTGCAGGTACATGAGGAGCAGAAGCGGCCAGAATGCCGTGGTCCCCGCGAGGAAGATCATGGCGACGCCGCCGATGAGCTGGCTGACGGCGAGGAACCGTTCGGCTGCGAAATTGCGATCGGCGAATTGTGTGCTGAAGAACATCGCCGCGATGGCGGCGAAGTTGAAGCCCGAGAGAATCCAGAATTGTTGGTTGGTATCGAAGCCCAGAGCCGGGAGGTAACCGAAGACGAGCGGATACCACGCGCCCCAGATGAGGAACTCCAGAAACATCATTACGGAGAGGCGGGTGCGGATCAGGGACATGGGGGGCTCGAGGGAGAGGCAGCAGGTGAGAAAATTGTCTGGCCGGATTCTAACTGGCGGGATGGCAAGTTGCCATTGCTATTGGTTGCGGCGCGTGTCATCCACCATTAGAAATGTCCCCTGGTTTCAGACCATTAGAAATGTCCCTTTGGG
>JANNTN010000654.1:0-13177 GCA_031394445.1 Anatilimnocola sp. | reverse complement strand
CGCTGTAAAAACTCGACTGTAATCGCCAGCATGTCCTCAGCCGCAAACGGCAGGTGATATTGCAGAATTGCCATTTCATCCTGCCGGTTGGGAAACCCCAGCGGCAGCGTCGGCTGCAAGCGGCTCAAGATGTAATCCGGTATCTCATACGTCGATTCATCCTGGTTCATCGTCACGGCACAGAGAAAATCTGGGCTGGCTGGAATCGAAATGCCGGCGACGATGGACTCGACGTACCGCCGATGATCGAACAGCGGCGCGAGGCTCGCCCACGACTTTTCATTCATCCGGTTGCCTTCGTCGAGAATGCACACGCCGCCGCGCACCATCGCCGTCACCAAGGGCGATGCGTGATACGAAATTTTTCCGCTTTCGGCCAGCACCGGCGTCACCAGCAAATCCTCCGGACGCGTATCCGCCGTGCATTGGTAGATAAACAGCTCGCGGCCCAGAGCCTTGGCCCCCGCCATCCCCAGCGCCGTCTTGCCGATTCCCGGCGTTCCCACCAGCCGCGGCGTGAGCGGCATGTCCTTTTCGCCAATCACCATCCAGCAAGCCAAAAGCTGCTTGAGAACTTCCCCTTGGCCGATCCATTGGCTGGAAAATTCCTGCGACTGACTCAAATGGAGTCGCACACCGTCGATCTCTACGTCTCGCTGCATAACGGGGCCATCTCTCCTCAAGCAGGCACGATGCGTGAACCACCTGCATCGTACCGGCCCGGCATTTTCCCTCCAAGTGATACAAACCGAATGTTGCGAGCCAGAAGCTCAGCCTGAATTCGTCAGTGCGGCTCAAGTTTCTCCGTTTGCCGATTGCAACGACCTAAACTTCTCTACGTTTGGAACCGCTGCGCTCGTATCTGGCAACGCGATGACACTATTCCGTGCTAATACCGCTCCGGCTAACCGCGTCCAACTCGCAACCTGGATCGACCGCGGCCTCGTCGTCGCGGTGCTGCTGGCCTGCGCCACCGCCCTGTCGCTGAATGTGGCCGATCCCGATTTGTGGGGCCATGTGCAGTACGGCCGCGACACGATCCTCCACGGCTTACCCACGACGACCACTTACTCCTATGTCGCCGTCGGCTATCCCTGGATTAATCACGAAATCCTCGCCGAGTATGCCGTGGCGCTCATTGCCGACAATCTCGGCGGACCGGGCTTATTGTTCGTGAAATGCCTGCTCGGCATCGCCGTAACGGGCGGAATTTTCTGGCACGCCCATCGACAAGGCGCGGGCCTCATTGCCGCCTTATCGCTCATCCTCTTGGTGGCAATCACGCTCGGCAATCACTGGAGCCTGCGTCCGCAACTCGCTTCTTACGTCAGCTTCACGTTGCTCCTCGCTTTGCTTTCCTACTCGTTTGCCGGCTGGGAGGGCAAATGGCAGCTTTTGTTGCCTTACTCGGTCGATCCGCAAGGGCTACCGACCAGATCTCCGCCACTGACCTACTCCCTGCCACGTCTGAAATTGCTCTGGCTCGCTCCGCCGCTATTCATGCTGTGGACCAACGCCCACGGCGGCTTCTTGGCCGGGCTCTGCATCTTCCTGGCTTATTTGGGCATTCGTGGTTTCGAGGCCATTTGTCGTAAAGGCCGCGCAGCCGATGGACTTGTGATCCGTTTCGGCCTGATGGGCCTCGCCTCCATCGCCGCGACCTTTATTAATCCCTACGGCGTCAACTTTCATCGCTGGCTAAACGACGACCTCCGGGTGCCGCGTCCTGAAATCGTCGAATGGCGGGCCCCCGAGTTGCTCGACCCGCAATTCCTCCCCTTCTGGCTGCTTTTGGCGGTTAGCGTTTCCTCACTGGCTCTCTCTCGCCGCTCGCGCGATTTCACGCATCTCACCATCCTCGGCCTGATTCTCTGGCAAGCACTCACTCACCACCGCCATATCGCTTTTTTCGCGATTGCCTGCGGCTGGTGGCTGTCGCCCCATTGGGATTCGCTCCTTGCTCGCCTCGGAATCGGTCAGCCAGAAGCCGACGATGGTGGAACTCGTGAAACGCCAGCAAATTCAGCGTTCACCGCGAAATTCTCACCATCCATGCAGATTGCTTTCACGCTTCTGCTCATGTGTGCGATCGGCATCACGGCAACGCGGCTTTGGCAACGCCTGAGCACGCTCAAGGTCGAACGCGATCAATATCCGGTCGCTGCCTTTGATTTCATTCACAGCCACGACCTCAACGGCAAGCTGGTTTGCACCTTCAATTGGGCTCAATACGCCCTGGCCACCTTTGGCCCGCGCGAATCCGGTCGCCCTAGCATCCAGGTCCAAGTCGATGGCCGCTGCCGCACGAGCTATTCCCAAGCCATGCTCGACGCTCACTTCGATTTTCTGATGGGCCAATACGATCCCATGCAGCGTTTCCGCGATCCAAATTCCGGCCCAGTCGATCCCGAGCGAGTACTTAACGAAGGTGAACCCGATCTGGTGCTCATCTCTCGTACCCAGGTGCCCAGCGTCGAAGTCATGCAACGCCAACAAGGCCGCTGGGTGTTGCTCTATCAAGACAGCTTAGCCCAGTTGTGGGGCTGCTCATCGCGCTTCGATGACCAACAAAGCCCCGACTTCATGCCTCTCAGCGAACGCCAAATCACAGACCGTCCGCAAACTGGCTACGTCCTCTGGCCGGCCAAGCCACAACAGGCTGAAAAATCAATCAACCTTTGAGCCCGATCGCACCACGAATCATCGCTTGAATCTAGCCATGTTGACCATCGAGACTGAATCCGAAGCGGCAATCGAGAACTGCCTGGCCGTCTGCCCGCCCGCCGATGAACGGGCTCTCGCCCGCGTCAACAATTCTCTCTCCGAACTCGAGCAACTCAGCTCGCTGATCGAAGCCGAAGACAACTGCAACGACCCAGCGGCCCTTTTGGCAGCTCCGCCCAAGGTCAAATTGTCCATCGTCATCCCCGTCTATAACGAAGAAGCCACGATCCGCCAGGTGCTACAGAACGTCTCCGCCCTGCCCATCGCCAAAGAAATCATCGTCGTTGATGACGCCAGCACCGACAGCACGCGACAGATCCTCGCCGAGTACGAACACCAACGCGGCGTGAACATCATCTTGAAGCCGCGTAACGAAGGCAAAGGTGCCGCCCTCCGCACGGGCTTTCGTCAGGCAAGCGGCGATGTCGTCATCGTGCAAGACGCCGACCTGGAATATGACCCCGCCGACATCCTCAATGTCATTCGTCCCATCCTCGATGGCCAGGCCGACGTGGTCTATGGCTCACGCTTCTTGGACCAATCGCGCGGCAGCGATTCGTCGATCCATCGCTTTGGCAACGCCTGCCTCACGAAGCTCTCCAACTGGTTCACCGGCCTCGATATCACGGACATGGAAACGTGTTACAAGGCGTTCCGCCGCGATGTGCTGGCCAGCTTTGAGATTCGCCAGCCCCGCTTCGGCTTCGAGCCCGAAGTGACTGCCCGCATTGCCCGGCGAAAATACCGCCTGTGCGAAGTACCGATCCGCTATTCACCGCGGGGCTACGCCGAAGGCAAGAAAATCGGTGTAAAGGATTTGTTCAGCACGCTTTACAGCATTCTGCGGTACGGCTTAGCCGAGTAGTACTCAGCTCGAAGCAGCGTCCGCCGCTGTCTTACATCACGCCGCCGTGGACGCGCCGCGGAGTCATGTGATCTGGCATATCCAGAAACCAGATCCGCTCCCATTCGTCCAAAATCGCCCGAAAGTTCTCGGACGTGAAGATCAATTCCTTGGTCCGCACCGCCGGATCGCCGGAGTAGATCGGCAGAAAGCAGCCCACATTTAGGGAAGCACAGAGGCCCAGCATGAGGGTCAAAACTAGCCGCTTCATCGATCTTTCCTCCGTGAAAGTCGCTGCTCGCTTACGCAGAATCAACTGCCCGCAACGCGCAAACCGTTTACTTGTATCAAGTTGTGGAAAAAAGGCGGTTCTGAAAATCCGTCAAACCGAGGGTTCGGATGATGCTTGTTTCACACTGACAGCGACCGAACTTCCATTGTCGGATGGGTTGCCATTGTCGGATGGGTTGCCATTGTCGGACGGGCTGCCATTGGGACCAAGCAATTGTCGTTCCAGTTCACGAACCTTTTCTTCCATCTCCTTGCCTGGCTTAAAGGTTATGACGAATTTCTGCGGCACATCGACCCGTTGACCCGTGCGAGGGTTACGGGCCTTTCGGGCGGCTCGTTTTTTTACTTCGAAAACGCCAAAGTTCCGCAGTTCAATCCGTTTCTCCTCCACCAGCGTCTCGACGATGGCATTGAACGTCTTTTGGACGATCTCCTTCGTCTTCAACTGCGTCATCCCGATTTCTTCCGAAATCGTTTTGACGATTTCTTTCTTCGTCACGTTGGGGCACTCCTCCAGCCTGGTGGCAGTTGACGCCTTTTTGGCGCTGCAGACCTAGCAAGCGAACGTCCCAAGTGTAAGTCCCATAAGAACTAGAGTCAAGTTCAACGATTTGTCACCATTGGACTTACGACTATTTCTCATGGGCAATTCCAAGCTACCAACTCCCCAGTTTTAGGCGATTATTATCGCCATAAGTGATTTCTCAGTAGATACTTGCGATCATCCGAGTAGTTCACGAATGGGGTGAATTTTCCCTAAACCGTTTCCAGCATTGAACTAAGAGCGATTTTTGACCGCTCGCAGCTCAGCGCGAACCGAAAGTCCGCGCGCCGCTGAAACCCTAAAATCGGCACTACAGCCGGCAATATTCACCGAATCCGCAAACTTTGCCAGAACTTTCTAACCGGCAAATTCGGCAGCCCCTTACACCTTCACCGTCACCCGCCGCTCCTCAATCTCCTCGATCGCGTACAGCCGCCCCTTGCCGCTTCCCGGGCAGACCTCGCAAGTGTGCTTCCAGTCCTCGGGCGTCTTGAGATTCGAGTCCCAGAAGGGCCAGGTGCGGCACTGCCGCGGCCGCCCCTCATACACGCTGCAATTCCGCTTCGTGGTGTCAAAGAACACGCAGTCGCCGTTCGGAAACTCTTTCAGGCTTTTCCGGACCCCCACGCGACGCACGTACTGGTCTTCGAATGCTTCTACTTCGAGACCCACCACACTTGCCAATGCCGCTATTTCGGCACTGTTCACCCATACAAACCCCGGTGCGCCAGTGCAGCAATCGCCACACTGCGTGCATTCAAATTGCAAACCAGCGTTGTACCAAGGCAGATCAGACACGGCTTAGTTTCAAGTCTCAGGTTTCAGGTTACAAGTCTCGCTTCCATTTATAACTTGAAACTTGGAACCTGAAACCTGGGACTGATTTAACGGACCGCGAACTCAATCACCCCCTCACCCAGCTTCCGCCCCTGATATTTGCTCCGGGCCTTCAAATCCTCCACCGTCAGCTCCAGCCGATACCTGCCGGGAGAAATTCCATCCGGCATATAGATGCGGTAAGCCAGGAAATAGTCGCGGCGGTGATTGCGACACACTTCCTTGTCGAGTTGCAACTGGCGCGACGCCACTTCCTGCCCGCTGGAATCCAGAATGACGTAAGAACCCTGCAATTCCGTCTCAAAACCCGACGGGCCTTTGTGCTCCGCCGAGAAATTCTCGACCTCCGCATACAGGATCACCTGCTGTTTCGGCTGAAACTCCTTCCGCGGAAATTCGCTGAACCAGCCAAAATGATCGACTCGCTCACAAAAGGCCAAGTTCTTCACTTCGAGCTTGCCAGCCGACGCCAGTTCATTGGTCGCATCGCGCAAAGAATGCAGCACCTTAGCGCTCCGCAACGGCACCCGCTGCGATTCATCGGGCGATAACCAGACACCCAATCCGAACATCAGATTCTTAAAGGCCTCTCGCTGTGTTTCATCGAGCGATTCAATTCCATTCGCTGCATCATCAAGCCGGCCTGCCGATACATACGCCAAGCGAAGCTGCTGCTCCAGTCGCGAGAGTTCTGGATCGTTCCCTCCCGCCAATCGCCGCTGCTTAATCTCGACCTCGAGCGCGTCGAGCAGTTCCACTCTCGCTCTCTCTACCCGCTGTCTCCGCTCCTCTTCCGAGCCGCTCGCTGCAGCCTGGTCGCTGATGGCCGTTGTGGCGGCCGCCAATTGCACGGCATTAGCGGCTGGCTTGTTGGTCGGCGCTGTGATGGCCACATGGTTCAGCGGCAACGTCGCATCGGGCAGATCCGAAATGCTCGCGTGCGCCATAGTGGGCGGAGTCCAGTTCGTCGCTGGTGCGAGGTCCGCTAGCGTTTGCGGCTGATAAACATTCGCCGTCGTCTGTACATTTGCTGTGTTCGCCGCCGGAGCATTCGCTGCTCGGTTGGCCTGAACGCGAACCAGTGGCGGCGGTATCACCGCTAGCGGTGTCTGCAACGACGGCGCGTGATCGCGCTGGGCCGACTGGTTCGCCTGGGCACTCGGTTGTTGCTGATTAGCGAGCTGTTGGGCCGCGATATCGTTCGCGGCCACGCTAGCGGCCGCTGCTGGCACGCTCACTTGCTGGTCGGTGATTGCCGCCGAGCTGCGAATTGCAGTTGGATAAGGCTTGGCCGGCGGATCGATCGGCAATTCCGTATCGCCGATAGAGCGGTCGAGCAGCCCACGATCCGCGCAGCCGCCAGCGATAACGCCAATCGCACCCAGAAGTGCGAAAACGCAGAGAATCGTGGTATTTTTGCTGCTGTGCATGCCGTTTTGCCAAACCCCAGCCGCCGGACGGACGCAAGAGCGCGGGTGGGGATAGTACGAAACCAAGGTCCAGCACACAAGATTGCCCGACAGGCCACTTCTGCGAGAATAGGATCCCAACGCCGTCGTGGTAGCACTTTTAAAAAATCGAAATCTCGTATGACCGCATTGAACTCTGCCTTGACGGAACCCTTGGCCTACCTGAACGGAGAATGGCTCCCCCTGTCGCAAGCGGCGATTGGCCTGTTCGACATTGGCTTCATCCAGGGGGTCACCGTCGCAGAGCAACTCCGCACGTTTGGCGGCAAGCTGTTTCGCCTGGAAACCCACCTGCAACGCTTGCAGCGCTCGCTAGAGATCATTGGCATAAAGCCCCAGCCGTCTGTCCGTGAGTTGGGCGACAGCGCTGAGCAGCTCATCGCGAAAAACCGCCCCCTCATCGACCCCGCTGCGGATTGGGGAGCGACAATTTTCCTTACGCCAGGAGCGTCGGCAGCTTATCCAGTGAAACACACGGGACCGACCGTCGGCGTTCATACCCAGCCGCTGATTTTCTCCCAATGGGCAGACAAATACCAAACCGGCGATTCCTTGGTCGTAACCGATGTTGCGCAAGTGTCAGCGAAGTGCTGGCCGCGCGAGCTCAAATGCCGCAGCCGAATGCACTACTACTTGGCCGACAACCAGGCCCGCCAAATAGCCGCCGGTGCGCGGGCTCTGCTGCTCGACGAGGACGGACTTGTCACCGAGGCCTCAACCGCCAATGTCGTCATCTACACAGCGGCCGAAGGCCTAATCTCTCCACCCAAGGAACAAATTCTGCCTGGCGTCAGTGTTGCCGTGCTCGAGGAATTGGCCCAAAGTCTGAAAATTCCCTTTGTTCATCGCTCTTTAACCGTTGCCGACGTCGCCGCCGCCCACGAAGTCCTGCTCTGCAGCACCTCCCCCTGCGTCTGGTCGGTCACGCAACTGAACGGCAAGCCGATTTCTAACGGCAAACCAGGACCGATTTGCCAACGCCTCCGCGCCGCCTGGAGCCAACTGGTTGGCCTCGACATCGAGGCCCAAGCGAACCAATTCAAAGGACGATAGCCGATCATCCTTCCGGCGTATCGAACAACTGCTTTAGTTTGGCCCCTAACTCTTGGCGAATGCGCATGCACCATGACTCAGCGATAAGTCCGACATCGATCATATCGCGGAGGTGCGTCCGGTCCTTGTCACGAAAAGAAGTCAGCTTCATGACAACAAGCGACTCGAGCGGCAATACGCGGACATTCTTTTCGATAACCGGATTATCCACACCAGGAACCGGCTCGACGTAATCCGGCCTCACCTTTTCGCCGGCGAACAAAACATGCACGGCATCACGAGCTTTCGCATCTGGCCCATCCAGAAACATGTCGATGCTCGCTACATGGCGATATACAAACCCCGCCGTCTCCATCGCCTTCGTCGCCGCCGGCAAATCCTCGCGTCGAATGATGATATCGACGTCCTGCGTATTGCGAATGGCGGCCTCGTCAATCGTTGCCACCCAAGCCGCAACCGCATTGCCTCCGGCCACTGCATAGGGAACACCGCCATTTTCCAGCGCCGCGGCCGCACGTCGCAACCGGTCTCGCACCTTTTCCACGGCACGCACCATCCTGTCTAAAAGCGCTTCGTCGGCTGCCAGGTAGTTCATACTGCGAGACTCCTCCCACCATTCTACCGTGTAGCGGGAGTCGTTTCTCTGCGCGTGAGCAAAGACACCACGATCAACACCACAAACCCCAACGGAATCGTCACAATTCCCGGCTGGCTGAATGGCACAATCGCGTTTGCCGGGTCCAGGCCATACACATCGCGGTAGCATTGCTGCGAGAGCAGAATCCAGCCGAGCGATGCGATCATGCCGACAAAGATCGCGGCCGTGATGCCCTGCTTGGTCGTGCCGCGCCAGAACAGCAGCATCACAAGCGCCGGCAAATTGGCCGACGCTGCGACATTAAACGCCCATCCCACGAGAAAACCCACGTTTAACTTTTGGAACAGAATCCCCAGGATGATCGCAATGACGCCGACCACGACAGCCGTGATTTTGCCAGCACGGACCTTGGCGTAATCGTTCATTTCGATCTGCAAAAAATTCGCCATCAAATCGTGCGCCACTGCGCCGCTCGCCGCCATGATCAATCCACTGACCGTGCCGAGAACGGTTGTAAAAGCGATGGCCGAGATCACCGCGAACGGCAACTCGCCGAACGAACGAGCCAGCAGCGGCGCAGCCATGTTGGAATCGGTCACATCGAGCGTACCGCTAGTCATCGCCCCCAGTCCGAGGAACAGCGTCAGGATGTAGAAGAAACCTATGCTGGCGATCCCGACGACCGTACTTTTGCGGGCCGACGCCTGATCCTTAACGGTGTAGTAGCGAATGAGAATATGCGGCAGCGACGCAGTGCCGCCAAACAGGGCAATCATCAACGACAGAAAATCGAGCTTATCGCCCAGCTTGGCTGAACGAACTCCCTTGAACGTCGGACTGCCACCTGGAACCAGCAGGTCTTTGCCCAATACCGACTTGGGAGAGTAAACGGTTTTTGTGAAACCGTCCTCCTGCGTGACCTTCTCGCTGGTCCACATGCGGATTGTGCTCTGCTCGAGCGTCCGGATGTATGCCAGTGGACCGAGCGGTCCCGTGGACAATTTCCCATCCGGCAGTTTCTCGATCACGCCAAACCGCGTCGTGTCCGAGTCTTCGACGACGCTCAAGCCACGACCCAGAATCATCACCGTTAGCACCGCGCAAAAGATCACCAGCAGCCCGCCTTTGATGAACTGCACCCACGTCGTCGAAACCATACCCGCGGTGACGACGATGAGCGTGACCACCACGCCAACCGTGATGACCCCCGTCGAGTGCGAAAGCCCCAAGAGCGGCTTCACCAGCGACCCCGCACCCACCATCTGCGGAATCAAATAGAAAATGCTGACCACCAGAGTGCTGATCGCAGCCGCCAGCTTGATTCCTCGGCTGTTGAACTGGCTGTCGAGCGCGTCCGCAAACGTAAACTTCCCCAGTCGCTTCAGCGGCTCGGCAATAACGAGCAAGGCGACAATCCAGCCGGCCAGAAAGCCAATCGAATACAAAAAACCGTCGTAGCCATAAAAGGCAATCATCCCGCAGATGCCCAGGAACGACGCGGCTGAAAGATAATCGCCCGCGAAGGCCACGCCATTAACGAACCACGGAATCTGCCCGTGAGCAGCGTAATATCCGCTGGCCGATTTGGCCTTCGACCCCAGGTAGAAGCTGATGCCCAGCACAACCGCGACGAAAAACGCAAACACGCCGATCGCGATAGGAGAGGTTTGATAGTTCATCGCCCCCCCTCACGCCCGCCATACAGCCGAGCGTTGCGAGCACAGGCCGCCATATAGAGAGCCGCAATCACCAGCGCCCCGAAAATCAAGGCCAGACCGTAAGTGATCGCCAGGTTCACGCCCCCCAGTACCGGCTGCCCCATCGACTGCGGCGCGAATGCCGCCAGCCCCACGAAGCCGGCGTAAAAGGCGAGATAAACGAAAAACAGCACCAAGCCCGAACGGGCGTTGGCGGCGCTGACGTCCGGGTGGTCGTCGTCCGCTGACTTGGTCGATGGAGAGGTTGAATTCATAGGTCGCCAGAATAGCAACGCGCACGGCTGATGTCACGGGAACGGAAATTTGGCACCGGGTCGCTCTGTGACGCCGCGGGTTCGTGTATGTTGATCCTGGTTGGTAACTCATCAGGGACGGCGCGACATGGTTTTTGTGCTCGGGACGGACGAAGCCGGCTATGGCCCGAATCTCGGCCCGCTCTGCATCGCTGCCAGCGCTTGGCAGTTGCCCGAAGACGCGCCGGTGGACAGTTTGTACGAACGCTTGGCTGCGGTCGTCTGTTCGCAGGTTTCAAAAGCAAGCGACAAGCTGCCCATCGCCGACTCAAAAGCACTCTACAAATCCGGCGGCACGCTGGAACCACTCGAACGAGGCGTCCTAGTGGCTCTCGCTTGCCTCGGCCGCTGGCCCGAATGCTGGCGAGAAATCTGGGCGGCCCTCGATAATGCGGCAGTCGCGCAAATCGACGATCTCCCCTGGCACGACGACTTCAACGAGCCCTTACCGCTGCAAACCAGCTCGCCAGCCGTAGCCGCGGGAGCCACGCTGCTAGCGACGGGCTGTCAGGCAGCAGCGGTCACCCTGATGGAACTCCAAGCCGCGATCTTGTTTCCCGCCGTGTTCAATCAGTCCGTCAAAAAGTGCGACAACAAGGCCGAAGTCTTGTCGCTCACGACGCTTCAACTCGCCCGCCGCGTGCTCGAAGGCTTGCCGCCAGGCCGAGCGGTCGTATGTTGCGACAAGCATGGCGGCCGAACGTATTATGCCGGCGTCCTCCAACACATCTTTCCCGACGAACTCGTCTTAGCCCGAACTGAAACCGCCGCCCTCGCCGTGTACGACGTCAAACACCAAGGACGATCGATCGAGTTCCGGTTTCAGCCCAAGGGGGAGCGTCACTTAGCCACCGCCCTCGCCTCGATGACCGCCAAGTATCTGCGCGAGCTTTCGATGCGTCCCTTCAACGCCTTCTGGCAGCGGCACATCCCCAACCTAAAACCCACCGCCGGCTATCCCACCGACGCCCGCCGCTTCTTCGACGACATTGGCGACGTTCGCCAACGACTAACCATCGCTAGCGACTTAATCTGGCGCTGCCGATGACTCCTCTCCTCCTGTCCGCATCTGTGAAAATCCGTGTTTCATCTGTGGCTCCTCCTTCCTCTCGCTTCCGTGACTTTTTGTGTTTTTCGTGGTTATTTCTGCTCGGCTGTGCCTGTACCGCGCTGGGTGTACCTACCCGCACTGCCAGCGGTGCAGAAGACCTTGCCGAACGTGCCTTCGGAACGCAGGGTCACGTAGGATGCCTCGCAGAACCGCAGCGACTAAACCGTCTCACAATCACCAAACCCGGTGTTTACGAAAACCTGCTGATCGACGGCGAGTGGGCCGCGAACACGCTCGTAAAAATCACGGCTGACGACGTCACGCTCCGGAACTGCGAGCTTCGCAACACCACGAAAAACGCCATCGTTATCGACGGCAAAAACATCGTCATCGAATCGTGCCGCATCCACCACGCCCTCGCCGGCACCTTCACCGACCAGGCAGATGCACACGGTATCACCGGCTCGCCGCACAATCTCGTCATCCGCAACTGCGATATCGGCCTCGTCTCCGGCGACTCGATCCAATTCGATCCTGGCCGCCGCCCCTGGGACAACGTGCTTGTCGAGCGCTGCACCCTCTGGACCGGCCCCTTGTCCGCCGACGCCGCCGGCTTCAAACGCGGCCAGCGCCCCGGCGAAAATGCGATCGACACCAAGCAACTTGCCAGCAACCCCCGCAGCCGAATGACCATCCGCCGCTGTCTGCTCCACGGCTGGAATCAGCCTGGCCAAATCAGCAACCTCGCCGCCCTCAACCTCAAAAACAACGTCGCCGTCACCGTCGAGCACTCGCTCCTCCACGACAACGAAATCGCCTTCCGTCTCCGCGGCGGCGACGGCGAATACGGCGGGGCGCTCGTTACCATTACCGACTGCGCCGTCTATGACTCCTCCATCGCAATCCGCGCCGAAGACAAAATCCGCGACCTGAAAATCCACCGCCTCGGCATCGCCCCCAACGTCAAATCCAAACTCATCTCCTCCGCCGGCGGCCCCGGCCCCGGCTACGAAAACACCAACGAATTCCAACCCCCACCGCTCGAACAGGCGATTCGCAGTGGTTTGGAGAGATAAGTGAGCCGATTCGACTTGTTGCGTCTTAAGGTGCCGGATTCAACCTGCCTACAGCCCTACTACCCGAGCCTTGCTTTTTAGGTCTAGCAGTGCGTAATCGTGTTTCTGATCTGACAGAGACCTTACTTCGGCAACGCGCCTACATCGAAGAAATCTCTGTCGCTGACGACGATCCAGAGTCATTTCTCGACTACTACGGAGGCCCAGATTATTTCGACGACGTATGCATCTATGATTCCGTGGACGATGCTGCCGCTTGCTTGTTGCTGAGCGAATGGCTCGATGGGCAGGTGCAAATTGGTTGGCAATGCAATCTCGAACTGTCAAAGTTGTTGGCAAAGCGCGGCCACCTCGTTCGAGAAAAGGTCGAGAATCTCGTTCTTCAGATCACATCTGGTGAAGTGAGCTTTAGCTGGGATTTATGCCTGAGTTTCCTGCCAAGTATGAAGGATGGCGAACGCCTGGCAATTGAATTATTGGAAATCGCGCCTGCGGATCGACGTGATGGATTGTTCCGCGCTTGCTACGTGCTCAGTACCGAATTGATTTACGAGGCGTTCAAGGAGGCCCTGGCGGACGCCAAAATCGAACTCAATCAAATTGAGATGGCCTGGCTCGGGCTGTTCTATCAAGAGCAGAGCGCGGGTAAATCCGCGTTGCCATTGAGCATGACGCTGCG
>JANNTN010000653.1:0-4984 GCA_031394445.1 Anatilimnocola sp. | reverse complement strand
TGGGCTGCGTTTGCAGGCCAAAATCTTCCGGCGTCCAAGAAAAGGCCCGCACGCTTGTGCCAGTGACTTCCAGCACCTCCGTCGGAGCGCTCAGCGAAACCTCCCCCATGCCGTCGGTGCCATGCACGACGAGCGTATGCTCCGTGCCCAGGCGGGCCACCACATCAGCCATGGTTTGGTGCCGTTCGCGCTTGCCCACGCCGATCAGTTGCCGCGTCGCCCCCGCTGGATTGCAAAGCGGCCCCAGCAGATTGAAGATTGTGGCGAACCCCAGCGATTTACGGACCGCCGCCACATGCTTCATTGCCGGATGGAACCGCGGCGCAAAGCAAAAGCAGATTCCCAATTCGTTCAAGCACCGCGCGGCAACCTCCAGCGGCGCATCGATATTCACACCAAGGGCCGTCAAAACATCCGACGAGCCGCTCTTGCTCGTCACGCTGCGATTGCCGTGCTTGGCTACCGGAACCCCCGCCGCCGCCACCACGATCGCCGCCGCGGTGCTGATATTGAACAGCTCGCTCCCCACTCCGCCGGTCCCGCAGGTATCGATGACGCTTGCCCGTGCGGTGGGCAGCGGCGTCATGTGCCGGCGCATGGCGCGGGCGGCCCCGGCAATCTCGTCCGGAGTCTCACCCTTCGCGTGCAATGCCGTCAGCAGCAGGGCAATCTCGTTTTGCGGAACCGATCCTTGCAGTAATTGGTCGATTGCGGCTTCCATTTCCTCCGCGGAGAGGTCGCCGCCGCCAGTCAGCCGGCCTAAAAGTGAAGTCATCATGATCGTCGATTGTATCTTCCCGCCTTGTGACCTGTTTTCGCTGCTTCTAAAATCCATCCTGTTCATCACCTGCTACTGAGGGCGAAAAACGCGTCATGCCACGCAAGATCATCATCGATTGCGATCCCGGCATCGACGATGCGCTGGCCTTGACGATTGCCCTCTTCGACCCCCGCCTGGAAGTGGTGGCGGTGACGGCCGTAGCGGGCGCGGTGACCGCTGAGCGGGCCACCTTGAATGTGCAAGCGATTATTGAGCGGCTCGACCCGGCTCGCTATCCGCGGATGGGTGCGGCTTCGCCAGCCGAGGATGTCCCCTATTTCGACGGCCGGCCTCTGCACGGACCCGACGGTTTGGGTGGCGTCGGCTGGCAAGTTTCCAAGCTCGCCCGCCAACATCCGGCTGAAAAACTGATCAGCGACGAGGTTCGCGCCGCCCCCGGCGACGTTACCATTTTGTGCCTGGGCCCGCTCACAAACATTGCCCGAGTCCTTGCCCGCGAGCCCGAATTGATCGACCTGATCGGTCGTGTCGTAATCCGGGGTGGCAGCTTGAAAGGAATCGGCGATGCCACTCCCTGTGCGGAAGCCAATATCTATGGCGACCCCCAGGCGGCCCGCGCGGTTTTCAAGTCGGCCCTCACCAAAACATTGATTCCACTCGACGTATCCGATCAGGTGGTGTGGAATCTCGATTTGCTCGAAAAGCTGCCGCCCGATTTCACCCGCGCGGGTAGCATGGTGCGAGCCATCTTGCCACATTTTTTCCGCTCTCACCGCCAGCAGTTGGGCCTGGAAAACATTCGTCTGGCCGACGCCCTTGGCGTGTGTGCGATCCTGCACCCCGAGCTGTTTCGCACGGAAGAGTTAAGTGGTGATGTAGAATCGGCCGGCGAAGTCGCCACGGGCATGACCGTTTTCGATCGCCGCAGTCATGCCTCGCACCACGGCGGCATGGAGGTCGCCATCGAAGTGGACGCCGTCGCCGTTGCCGACTGCATCGTTCGCGGCCTCGCCCAAGCCGGCGAGCGAACGTAACGGGCTTCGCTTCCCGCAACATGATTTACGACGCGGATTCTGCCTCGGCTTCGGTCCGCAGATGGTCGGCGATCGAGTCGAACTTGAGCGGGTACAGCAACTCGCGAAGGCTCGCCAGCACATTGGCCGCCTCAGCCGACGCATAGCTCTCATCCAGCCACTGGGCGAATTCGTCGAGCTGGCGTCGTCCGTCTGGCCAGCGAATGCTCATCACGTTGTGGCATTCCTCCAGCATTTGATAGACGCGAGCCCGCGTCACGCCCAGCGATTTGCTCTGGTTACGAACCGATTCGGGGTCGCTGCCCACGCCCAAGCGGCCCCGCGCCAAGGCTGAAACGGTTTCTCCCGCATCAATGCCCAACTGCTGCGCGATGGGCTCGATCAAACGCTGCTCGATCTCCTCGCGCGTCGGTGGAGTCGTCCGCGTGTGTGCCTCGGCCATCCATTCCTCGGCCGAAGTGATCGAACGCGGCGCTAGTCGCACCGCCAGATCCCCCTTCGGATCGACATGGCTGAAAACCTCGTGCAGCGTGTGGAATACTTCCAGTACTACGGAAACTCGCTTTTCTCCATGCGTCTTCAGCTCGCGAATCTGCGCCAGCGTGAGGTCGAGATAGTAGCCCAGCGGCATGTTCCACACGACGGACGGCAGCGATTGCAGCGACGGCGTTAACCGTCCGAGCTTCTCATTGCCCACGCCGTGACGCCGCGCCGTTTCTCGCCATTTCAACCACACCACTTCCGAGACACGTTGCGGATCGAACCGCCCCTCTTCATCGCGACCGTCCGCAGGCTGCTCGTCCGCCCCTGGCAAATTCTCCATGGAAACTTCCGGACCATCTTCTTTCGTGGCACGCACCAGCAGCTTGATCAGGGTCTCTAGCTTCTTGTGGCCAATGCCGGCCGTCGCCGCCAACTGGTTGAAGGGTTGCGTGAACAAATCACGTAGTGTCTTCCCGAGTAGAGCCGTGGGCAATCGCCGATCGCTGGGCAATGCCCAAAATGCCAGTTGCCGATTCAAACGAGCTTCGTATTGCTCGGTTTGCAGCGTCGCCTTGAGCGTTTCGAAGTGGCTAGCGAGTTTGACCTCCGCAGCCGAAGATGTTTTTGCCATTTTCAATCAATCGCGGCAAGCCACGCCGCGCACCAAAAGACACAATTCCATGAATTCGACTTTTCACCCAAACGATGGGGCAAGTAAAGTGTCTTTCAATCGAGGTAATCAAGCGCACAATTTCTGTAATTCAATTGTTCTACAATTGCTTGATACGTCAAGGGTTCTGAAAAGGCGATTTGATGAAGAATTTGTTACAAGGCGTCGCTGATGCGACTTGCGACGGTAAAACCACCGTTCATCCATAGGTTTTAAAGAAATACCACGCCGCCAGTAGAAACCCGAGGGTGCAGACAAGCCACCGGACATGTTGGCTTTTGATTTGACGGCTGTAATGCGCGGCGACAAACCCGCCCAAGAGCGAGGTGCCCATCATTGCCAGGGCAAACGGCCAATACACCTTCGCGGTGACCACAAACAGGATGGCGGCGATAGCGTTGATCGCCGTCCCCAGGACCGACTTCACGCCATTCATCTGATGCAAATTCGTCAGCCCCATCATGCCCAGTCCGCTGAGCATGAGAATGCCGATTCCCGCCCCGAAATAACCTCCATAGACCGATATGAAAAACTGCAGCGCCGTCATCGCCGCCAACGACGACGCGGGTATCTGGTGACTCGCGGCATCCAGTTCAATCAGGCGGCGCTTCAGCAAAAATCGGCTGACCAGCGGTTGAATCGAGAACAACACCGCCGCCGTAAGAATCAGCCACGGCACCAGCCCATGAAACTGCCCGGGAAAACGAACCACCAGCCAGGCCCCGATTGCCCCGCCAATCAAACTTGGCGGCAACAGCCACACGAGCAAGTGCCGCAGTTCATGCGTCTCTCGCCGGAACCCCCACGCGCTCCCCAACGATGCTGGAACCAGCGCCACCGTGCTCGTTCCATTGGCCATTACCGCGGCCACTCCTGGGTCGGAGTACAAAAGTGTGAGAGCCCCAATCAATGTGGGAAACGTCAGCAGCGTGCCACCGCCAGCCAGCGCGTTGATTCCCCCAGCGACAAAAGCCGCCAAACACAACCAAAAGTACTCCATCGCAAGCCATCCCCCAGCCTGGTAGTGGAATTCGTGAGAATTCCCCGCATTTGGGCAGCCGAATTCTCACGAATTCCGCTACGGCTGCTGATTTTCCCAACCAGCTTAGTATGAAGGCTGCAGCGGTGTTGCGCCAGATGGCGCAGGCAGCGGCTGATAGGGCAACGGCTCGTATGGCAAAGGTTGACCGCCGGGAAGGCCTTGCCCGGGAAGACCCGGCGGTGCCTCGGGCCGCGGCTGGGCCGTGGTGATGGCTGTCATGGGGGTCACGGAGCCCGTGCGAGCGCTGTCTCGCAGGGCAGTCGCCCGATCCAACAGCTTTTGTTGCGGCACGATTTCCTGGGGAGAAAGCTGCACATCGACCACGCGCTCATCGCGAATCTCTCGCGGCACCATGTTCTCCGAAATGAAGTCCAATCCGGGATACTCGTACCACGGCGGCGGAATCTTCTGGAAGATGGTTTCCGTCTTGTAACCATCCTTCATGACCGTGATTTTTCGCGTGCCGTAATAGATAAACGGCGCAGAGCAAGGCGTGGTGCCGATCTCTTGATCATCGACAAACACTTGAGCACCCGGCGGAGTCGTGCGGACCGTCAGTCGGCGACGCACGCAGCCGGTGGCCAGCACTAGCGGCGCAGCGGCCAAGATAACGACGAACAGTCGCCATCCTAGCCCGCGTTGTTTGTCGCTTTGCCGCACGGAATTTGGTAGCGGAATTCGTGAGAATTCCCGGTTTGAAAGGCCCGGATTCTCGCCATGAAAGGCGGCGGAGTATAGTTTTGCAGCCCAGACTGCACTAGCCCGACCGGTTTGGGCGGAAGATGTTCCGCGCAGGCTGAATTTGTGACTTATGCTTGTGCGGATTCCCTGGCTCGCCGGCTCGACCGCCACGATCCCTGCCAGCATTGCGGGTGGCATTGGTAACTTGAGGCCGCTTATAGAGTTGCGACGATTGTTGCTATAATCCTGCACTGCTCGCAGCCGATGATTGCGGTAGAATACCCAAAATGGCG
>JANNTN010000633.1:0-3083 GCA_031394445.1 Anatilimnocola sp. | reverse complement strand
CATTAGTGGGGACGGTGCCATCATTGGAGGAGATTCGGGCGTTGGAAGCAGAGCCGGCGGAACGGCGGCAGGCGTGGCAGGTCGGTCATTTGCTAGAAGATCGCCGCTTTGCTGATTATTGGGCGGAGCGGCTGGCGCGGGTTTATGTCGGCAACGAGAACGGGGCTTTCATTCTCTTCCGCCGCAATCGCTTCGCGCAATGGTTGGGGGATCAACTGGAGGCAAATACGCCTTACGACCAAATCGTTCGAGAGTTGTTATCGGAGGAGGGCATTTGGACCGGAAAGCCGGCGACGAATTTTGTGACGGCGACGATCAATCCAGGCGCAGGCAATACTCCCGATCCAGTGCGGCTGGCCGGGCGGACGGCGCGGGCTTTTTTGGGAATGCGGATCGACTGTTTACAGTGTCACGACGACAAGCTGGGAAATGTTGATTTGGGCGATGCTGAGAATTTGCATGGCGGCACACAGGCCAATTTCCATGAGTTGGCGGCCTTTTTTGGCTCAACGCAAACGGGCCTGGTGGGGGTGAGCGATGGGGACAAGGCGTACCGGGTGAAATACCTGGGGACAGATCAGGAAACGACGGTGGGGCCGCGAGTTCCGTTTGGTCAAGAATTGTTCAGCGGGCATGGTGGGCGGAGAGAACAGCTCGCAAAGTGGGTAACTCATCCAAAGAACAAGGCGTTCGCGCGGGCGACGGTGAACCGCGTGTGGGCCTTGGTGGTTGGCAGGCCGCTGGTGACGCCGATCGACGATATTCCGCTCGCCGGGCCGTATCCGCCGGGACTGGAGTTGTTGGCAGATGACTTTGTGACAAATGGTTACGACTTGCAGCGGCTAATACGACTGATCGTGGCCAGCGACGTGTTTCAGCGTGACAGCCGTGGGGAATTTGAGATCACGGAAGAGCATGAAAAGTCTTGGGCGGTTTTTCCGCTGACTCGCCTGCGACCGGAGCAGATTTCGGGGGCGTTGATTCAGGCGGCGTCGCTGAAAACGATCGACGGACAGGCCCATGTGCTGATGCGGATTGCCATGTTTGGCCAAACGAACCAGTTCGTGCAGCGCTATGGCGACTTGGGCGAGGACGAGTTCACGGCTCGCGGCACGACGATTCCGCAGCGGCTGTTGTTGATGAACGGCAATCTGGTGAAAGAGCGAACGCAGCCGAACGAGCTGGTATCGGCCTCGACGCGGATCGCAAATTTGGCGGGACGGCCTGAGAAGCAGGTGGAGGCCGCGTATTTAGCGGTGCTGACGCGGCGACCGACAGCAGAAGAGACGCAACATTTCGTCGCCCGGCTAAAAGATCGCGAGAATCGAAACCGGCAGCAGGCGATGGAAGACGTGTATTGGACGCTGGCGAATAGCACCGAATTTTCGTGGAATCACTAGCCGACTGCGCCGGAATGACCAAGGACCAAGGACCAAGGACCAAGCACCAAGCACCAATGACCAATGAATTCTCACCGTGCGGTTCGGCTGCTCATTTTTCACGTCGTTCGGCTATGCAGGCGGCTTTAGGCTTGTCGGGAATTGGGTGGCTGACGCCGGTGGCGGAGCGGTTGGCGCGGGCGGAAGAGAGTGCGCCGAAGGGGAAGCCGGCGAAGTCGCTGATTGTGTTGTGGATGGCGGGCGGGCCGAGCCAGTTGGAGACGTTCGATCCGCATCCGGGAACGAAAATCTCGCACGACGCGACCAAAGCTATTAAGACGACGGCGAAGGACATTGAGATTGCGGACAATCTGCCGCTGGTTGCGGAGCAGATGGAGTCGATTTCGCTAGTGCGGTCGCTGGTGAGCAAAGAGGGGGACCACGAGCGGGCAAGCCACAACGTGAAGACGGGCTTTCGGCCCGAACCGACGCTGGTTCATCCATCGCTGGGCGCGGTGATTTGTCATCAGCTTCAAGACAACGTCGAAATCCCGCGGCATGTTTCGATTTTGCCCGAGCAGTTTCCCGCTCGTGGCGGCTACCTAGGTGATCAATACGACGCGTTTAAGACGAATGATCCGGCGGGAAAAATTCCCGATGTGACGCCGCGGGTTTCGGCCGCACGTGCAGCGCGGCGGCTGGACGATTTGTCGAGCGTGGTCGAAGCCAGCTTTGCCCGCGGGCGCATCAAGAACCTTTCCGAGCGGACGCAGCACTTACCGAGTATCGAGTCGGCCCGGAAGATGATGTCGTCGGATCAACTCAAGGCGTTTGATGTTGGACAGGCCTCTGAGTCGCTGAAAAAGCAGTTTGGCGATACGCCTTTTGGCCGGGCCTGCCTTGCTGCGATTCAACTCATCGAAGTTGGCGTGCGCTGCGTAGAAGTGACGCTCGGCGGCTGGGATACGCACATCAATAATGAAGAACTCGTTCGCGGTCGCTGCCAGATTCTCGACCCAGCGTTCGCTTCGCTGATTAAAGAGCTGAAGAACCGCGGTTTGTTCGATTCCACGGTTGTACTATGGGCCGGCGAATTTGGCCGCACGCCCCGCGTGAATACGCCCGGCGGCCGCGACCATTGGCCGCACGGTTTTACCGCTGCTCTGGCAGGAGGTGGCCTGATCGGCGGCCGCGTGATTGGCGAAACAGCGGCAGAGCCCGACGAAAAAGCAGCCGACAAAACGAAATTCGTCAAAGACCCCCACCCCGTTGAGGACTTGCACGCCACGATTCTGCACGCCCTCGATATCAAGTTCTCCAAAGAAATTCAAACGCCGATTGGCAGGCCGATGGTGCTAAGCCAAGGAAAAATCATCTCGGAATTGCTGAGTTGATGTGTGGCGGCGCGGTGTTAGCCTTCTACGCGCGAGCAGCAGCGGCCCGTAAACTTTAGGATTCCCTGCTCGAATCCTGAAGGCATTTCTTATGTCGCTTGATACATATCAGCCGTGCCCGTGCGGTAGTGGTAAAAAAAACAAGTTCTGCTGTGGACCGGAAATTCTCGATGACCTAGCGAAGATAGAAGAAGCGCTCGCCGGCGAGCAGCGTCTGGGCGCATTGGATCTCGCGAATCGCCTGCTGGAAAAGAAGCCGGATCAGCCGTGCTTGTTGATGCACAAAGCAACCATCCAGATGGCGCTGCGC
>JANNTN010000613.1:0-5558 GCA_031394445.1 Anatilimnocola sp. | reverse complement strand
CCCGAGCCCGACGCAAACACTCCGGCCGGAATCCCATCTGACTTTGCCGAGTACATGCAATTGATGTACGACCTGCTACTTCTGGCATTCCAAACCGATTCAACGCGGATCGCCACGTTGCTGTTGGCGTACGACGGCAGCAACCGCACGTTTCCAAAAGTAGGAATCGTTGAAGGTCACCATTATCTCACCCACAATCAGCGCAATCCTCCATTAGCCAAAAAAGTGGCCGATATCGACAAATACTATCTCACCTGCTTCGCGAATTTTTTGGCGAAGATGTCCAAGATTGTGGACGTCGATGGCAACTCGATGCTGCACAACTCGATGATCGTCTATGGCGGCGCGATTGCCGACGGCAACCGGCACACGCACGACAACCTGCCGGTCATCCTGGCCGGACACGGCGGCGGTGCCCTAACGACCGGCCGCTTTCTAAAGGCACCTAATCAGCCGATGTCAAACCTCTTCGTAACCATGCTTAACCGCTTTGGCATCGCAGCCACGGCGTTCGGCGACTCGACCGGAAGCTTTGAACAGATATGAGCCACAAAAGCAGAAACAATATCACCAAGATTTATTAGATTGATCGCTGGTAAATTCGAAACTTCTTATAGCGCTCTGCGCCAACGCTCTCGATGGTGCGATTAATCAGTTCATTGTCTTCGAGGGTCCAGCTTAATTCGGCACCGGTGTAGCCAAGCTGCTGCTTTCCGTGCTGAACGGCCTGCAGGATCATCAACTCGGCGATGCCCCGGCGGCGAAAGCGAGGCAACACGCCGAGCACGGCCATTCGCGCGGTGCGAATTTGCTTTAGTCCACGCAACAGCCGGAACAGGCCCGTCGGCAGGCCGCACCAAGTGAGCCGGCCGTTCAAGGGACGGAGGGCCTCATTAAAATCGGGCAGAGTGACGCAAAAACCGACCGGCTGGTCTCCCACTTCAGCAACGAGCAGCAACTCCTGCACCGCCTTACGCTTGAGTTGATTGGCCATATGACGAAATTCCTCGTGCGTCATTTGCACGAAGCCCCACTCCTTCTCCCAAGCTTGGTTATAGACCGCAAGGCAGCGCTCAATTTCGGCTTCGAAGTCGTTGAACCGCATGGGCCGGATGGTTACTCCCCCGCGCTTGGCAATGCGTGCGGCGCGGGCCGTCCATTCGTCGAGCGACGGATTGTTCGCGTCGAACCACCAGGCGTACATGTCTTTAGCCTTTTCCAACTCCCACCCTGCGAAGAGCGCGGGATAGTACCTCGGATTGTGGTTCATCATGACCCGCTGCGGCGTATCAAAGCCTTCAATCAACAGTCCCGACGGATAATTCGTGGAGTAATCGATCGGGCCCATGATCGACGTTCGGCCGCGGCCGCGGAGCCACCGCGCCGCGGCCTCCAGCAGTGACCGCGCGACGGAGGCGTCGTCAATCGTTTCAAACATTCCAAAACAGCCAACATTCGTGCTGTGTTCCGCGTTGTAATTCGGGTCGTCGCTCACCGAGATGCGACCCACAACCTGACCCGCTCGCCGAGCCAAGAACTGCACGGCCGCGCCGTGCCGATAGAACGGATGCTTGGCCGAATTGATCGCCGCATGGGCTTCCATCTTCAGCGGCGGACACCAATTGCTGTCGTTGCCGTAAATTCGCCAAGGAAAATCGACGAATTCTTCCCTTTGCCGACGGCTGATCACTTGCTCGATCGTCAACGCTTGGTGCAATGCACTGGCTACAGGCCGGTTAACGGGCGACACAACCTTGCGGATCGACTCCAAGCTGATCGTAACCATGGCTGTCTCCTGCTTCGAAACAAAGTGACTGCGAGCGAGAAAACGTTCACCTATCCAGGCGCAAAACCCGGCCGCTTGTTACGCTACCGCAGGCGGATTTGGCGATTAGACACAGGTGCTTATAAGCCGCCTCGAGCAGAAGTCTTCTAACAGAATCCAATGAATTCCATTGTTTTTCTGCAACTTGTAACAAGTGCTGTATTTTCCCGCTTGGATCGTTAGCCGCCGGCAATCGTCCGGCCCCCAAAACAAGCCCTCAACTAGTGGAAAGCCAGCCATGACCAGCACCATCCAACGCACCCGAGTCCAGCAGGCGGAGAGTGCCATCCAGGAGTTTTCGCTGGCCGATGTCCTTCGCGCCCGTGAGGACGGAGTCGATTTTCGCATCGCCGCCAGCATGTTTGCCGGCGCGGTGGAACATTTTGAGTCGAAGGGGCACAACCTCTATCGCCGCATGCTGCTTGGCCCGAGCGATGCGGAGGCCCTTGTTGCTTATCCTCGCGAAAATGTTGGTCCTCGCGAAGATGTCCAGCGTCGAATGATCATGCTGGCCAGCAACAACTATCTGGGCTTGGCCAGCCATCCGCAGGTGATTCGCGCCGCCTGCGAGGCCGCGTTGAACTATGGCACCGGGGCCGGCAGTTCTCCTCTCTTAGTCGGCACGTTTCCGACCACTCGCAAGCTGGAAACAAAGCTCGCCAGCTTCAAAGGTGCCGAGGAAGCCTGCGTTTTCGCAACCGGTTATTCGGCCAACGTCGGCGTAATCTCGGCCGTATGCGGCAAGAACGATGTGGTCATTCTCGATCGACTGGCCCACGCCAGCATGGTCGATGGCGCTCGCCTCTCGGGCTCGCAGATCAAGGTTTTTCATCACAATGACGTGTCCCACCTGGACGGCGTGCTCCGTCGCAACCGCGACGCGGGCACCAAGCTCGTCTGTGTCGAAGGCATCTACAGCATGGATGGGGATGTCGCACCGCTCGACGAAATCCTCAAGGTGGTTCGCGAACACGATGCTCTGCTGCTCGTCGATGAGGCCCATTCCACCGGCGTATTGGGCGTAGGCGGCCGCGGCGCGGCGAGCCATTTCGGCATCGAAGGCCAGATCGATCTGCACGTCGGTACGCTCAGTAAAGCTTTGGGAGCTTGTGGCGGCTTTGTCGCCGGTAAGGCAGACCTCGTCACCTACATCCGTTACCTGGCCCGCTCGGGAATGTTTTCTACTGCCCCATCCCCAATGGTAACAGCTGCCGCCACGGAAGCCCTGAATGTCATTGAACAAGAGCCGTGGCGCGTCGAGCGGCTATGGGACAACTGTCGCTTCATGCACGGCGAACTGTCGCGAATGGGATTCACGATTAATGACGCGCCCAGCCCCATCATTCCAGTGATCGTCGGTTCGATGTCGATCCTGCGGCAAATGACGCTGGAGTTGCATGAGGCGAACATCTGCGTGAACTCAGTGCCCTTCCCGGCTGTCGCCCGCGGCAGCGAGCGTCTGCGAATCAGCCTCACAGCCAACCATACCCGCGACCAGTTGCAGGAAGCACTCCAGTGCATCGAACGCGCCGCGATCAACGCCGGCCTGTTTAGCAACAAGGTCGCCGCCTGATAGAAGTAGTGGGTTTATCCCAAAACAAGCACCCAGCGTTCGCCAGTTCATCCGCGTATGTCCCCATTTTACTTACGTCCCTTTGTGGGAGCCGACAAAATGTCCGCGCTAACCGAATCATTCCGCTTGCACGACATGCAAGCGGCCGCCTTTTTGCCATGCAGGAGCGTGGAAACGCCGGCCGCTGTAGCGATCAAGAGTCGAACTTACCGCGAGGGCACTACGCTCGACGCTGTTGCGGTCTCGCTTATTCGTGCCCTGAAACGCCCGGCGGAAGCGAGCCGTTCGGATTGTGAAGCAGAGCAGGAAGAACAGCTCAGTGCCATCACGCACGGACTGGGACTCGTCGTTAGCGCGGCCGCCGCAGCCTATTTGCTGACATTTGTCAGCACGCTTGGCGGCTCGCTGCGGCTGGCAAGCTGTGGTGTGTACGGCATATCCCTGGTCATGATGTATGCCGCTTCGACCGCGCTGCATACCGCGCGGCGGCCAGATTTGAAGCGGCGATTTCAACTCTTGGATCACATTTCGATCTATCTTCTGATCGCTGGTACCTACACGCCGTTCCTCGCCTTGTTGCTGCAGGGCTATCTCGGTTTCTCGATGCTCGCCTGCGTCTGGGCAATCGCGGCGTTTGGGATTGCCATCAAGCTGAAATACGCTGACCGCCTTGCCGAAACGTCACCGCTACCATGCCTGGGCCTCGGCTGGCTGGTTCTCGCCGTCATCAAGCCGCTGATGGTAGTCCTCCCCGCCGGTGGAATGGCGTTGCTTGTGGCCGGCGGGGTGAGTTACTCCATCGGGATGATTTTTTACTGCCGCGACGATTATCGCTATTTTCACGCTGTCTGGCATCTGTTTGTTATCGCGGGCACTGCGTTTCATTTTCTGGCCATTCTGTTTTACGTCGCGGTCTAAAACGGCCAGTGGGGCGTCCTAGTTCGGATCTCTTTCGGAGGAGGCCAGGACCATGCTTGAAACGGTTGCGTCGATCGTTGAATCTGCTACTGGGACGGCGACCAATGAGGTTACGGCTGCTAGCCGGGAACCGCATGATGATTGAAATGGTTTACCGTATAGCGAAGTGGATCGCTATTTTAGCTATTAAACACCTTTCAGGAGCTCACGCATGGCACATAAGCCGACCAACGTATTTTTTCGAAATCGCGAAACGGGCTGGTGCAGCCACGCCACAGTCGAAATCAGCGACATCGCCGAATTCAAACGTAAATACCGCGCAGTGGATCTCCCGGTCGTAGAGCGCAAGGCCGGGGTCGCTAAGGATTCACATTGTCCCAAAAAATGCACTGCCACGACGGTGCTTGAAGGCCAGCTCACGATTTTTATTCCCGCGCCGGATGGGCACAAGTTCGTTGTCCTCGAACAGGGCGAGACGGGAATTTTCACCGATTACGAAGCCGGAAAGCCCACTGACGCCTACGAGGGCCACGGCTCTATTGCGGGGCGTTTTGGTGTGAAGTTGTTACCGTCGGAACTCACCGACGAGCCAAATCTGAACGCCTACGACTTCAAGTCAGTTTAGATATTTCCATGGTGACAAAAATGGTCGCAAAGCGGCGACCTAAGCTGACCAACTAGCTCAAGTTGTGAACCGCGCGACAAGTGTCAAGACCGTCGTGTCTGTCTTTGGCGGGTTGTGTCATGGCACCTCCGTTTCGCCCTTCACGGAATCGCACTTTGTTCCCGAGAACCCACACGTATTTTGAGACGCGTCGAGAAACCAACCTTAAAGTAAGCGTCCGCCGGATCGCGTCTTGCCCGATCGCCTAGATTGAGTGAGTAAGCACGGCACTCATGGGGAGACACGCGATGGGACGACCACCCAGCGACCTGGACGATTATTTGGAATGGCAGCAGCGGCTGGAGAACCAGAAGGCTCGGCCGGGAATTGACGGAGCAATTGGAGTGGGAACCGTCTTGCTTGTACGTCATCCGTCAATCGTCTTTGACTATACCAGCGGCCACGGACGAGACGGGCCACAGAACTTTCGTCGGGCAGGACCACTACTGTCCGGCTAATGGATTTGGAAATAGCTCGAAGTCATTGTGACGAAAGGTGTTTGGTCGAGGAATGAGCGCGCACGATTTGAACTTGGGTTGTCAGAATCGACCCCTGGGAAGCACTTCCAGGTGGTGGAG
>JANNTN010000599.1:0-10816 GCA_031394445.1 Anatilimnocola sp. | reverse complement strand
TGACAGCTTGAGATTCGCCAGCAGCGTGTGTTAAGGGGTGAAAGGCATCAGCGTGACTTCTCCGCTCGGAGTTGACTTTGCCATTCTGTCGGACATCGGCATGCGCCGCACGACCAATCAGGACTCGCACGCGCTCTTGGTGGCTGACGGTCCCGGCTTGCTCGCGCAACGGGGGCACCTGCTCATGGTGGCCGATGGCATGGGGGCCCACGCCGCCGGTGAATTGGCCAGCCGCATCGCCGTTGAGGGCGTGCCGCATCTCTATCGCAAATACACCGAGGTTTCGCCGCCCGAGGCCCTGATCCGCGCGTTTCGCGAGACAAATTCCGAAATCAATCGTCGCGGCTGCGCGAATACCGATTTCCACAACATGGGCACCACCGGCAGCGTGCTGGTGTTGTTGCCCCAAGGTGCCATCGCTGGACACGTGGGCGATAGCCGCGTCTATCGCTGGCGCGACCACATCCTCAGCCAGCTCACCTTCGATCACAGCTTGCAGTGGGAATTGCGGGCCTCGGGACAATTGCCCGACAACGCAGACATCTCCGCGGTCGTGCCCAAAAATGTCATCACCCGCTCGCTCGGCCCCAACGCCATCGTCGAAATCGATCTTGAAGGGCCCCACCCCATCGCCTCCGGTGATGTCTATCTGCTGTGCAGCGACGGGCTGACCGGCCGCGTGGAAGATGAAGAGATCGGCGCCATCCTCGCCAGCTTGTCGCCGCTAGAAGCCTCGCATGCTCTCGTCGATTTGGCCAATCTGCGTGGCGGGCCAGACAATACCACCGTGCTCATCGCCAAGGTCTCGGGTGGTGAACTGGTATCCGATGGCACCGGTGCCAACCCGCTCCGCATGGGCAGCTCCAGCGCCATCAAACCGCTGCACATTGGCCTGGGTATCGTCGCCATTGCCTCCACGCTGGCCGCTGGAATCCTGGCGGCGGTAGGCAATTTGCTGGCGGGCGGCATTGCCCTCGGTGTGGCCGCGCTCGCCGGGCTCGTGGCATTCGTACACTTCAAAATCGTGCAAAACGGCACGCGCTTGGGCAGCGAGCGGATGCTCGGTAAAGGCCCCTACACCACGGCCAAGTGCCAGCCCGATCACACGCTCGTCAAAAAATTACGCAAAACCCTGGATGAGCTTCGCCAAGCTGCTCGCGAAGGCAACTGGGATATTAACTGGCAGCCGCTCGACGAATCCTGCAAGAAGGCCGCCACCGCAGACGAAGCCGGCGATTTTTCGGAAGCAGTCCGCCAAAACTGCCGCGCCATCTCGCACATGATGAACGAGCTTCGGCTGCAACAGAAAAAACGACTTGGCGCAACGACCGTAAACTTCAGCTTGCGCAACGCCGAGAACCCGCAATAGCATCACCGGGACGCACTCACCGGCATCTTTCGGCCAGCGAGGGCAAAGAAATCGCTTTTGTATTGCCAGTAACAGCCGCCAAGGGCGATTAGTCCGCCGCTCTCTCTTTGCATTCGCGTTGTTACTTTTGCATCTGTGGCCTATAATTCGGATGATAGCACCCCCATGGAGAATGATCGTGGCGGAGCGGCTTCGCATCCTTAATATCTGCAGTCCGAACGATTCAATTGAATCGTTGCCGGAGGCGTTGCGAACTACCGCTGAAATCCAAACTGTCCACAATCCGCTGCGGGCCCTGGCTAGAATCGCCCGCGACCAGTACGACGGCATCTACGTCACGCCCGGCTATCTGCAAAGTGCCGTCAACTTGGCCCGCCTGCTGGAGAATGACCGAATTCTCGAAGGCATGCCCGATGCCGTGGCCTTGCTCGACGGTGAGCTGACGATCCTCTGGGCAAACCATGTCTTCATGGAATGGTGTAACCGCGGCAACGTGGTTGGCGAGCAATTCTTCACCGCTCTCAGCACGCCCGACGTCATCGGTTCCGAAGAGCACCCGCTGCTCACCGCCCTTCGCACCAGCCACGCCACCAGCACCCTCCTCAAAACACACGAAAATCGCTTCTTCCAGCTCCACGCCGCGCCGATCATCGATGCGGCCCAGCCGCTGAGGCATCTGGTCGTCACGTTGCGCGATGTCTCGCTTGAAATCCAGCAGCAGCAAAAGCTGGCCGCCATTCAAGACGCCGGCCGCGAACTGGCCGACCTCAAGCCCGAAGAAATCTTCGAGATGCCAATCGAAGACCGCATCGAGCTGCTCAAATCCAACATCTTGCATTGCACCAAAGATCTGCTGAAGTTTGACGTGGTCGAAATTCGCTTGATGGATCAGAAATCGCGGCAGCTCGTGCCACTGCTCGAAGTGGGCATGGATGTCGAGGCCGCCCAGCGCGATCTCTACGCCGGCGAAGCAGACAACGGCGTCACCGGCTTCGTGGCCCAAACCGGCAAAAGCTACCTCTGTGAAGACACGGCTAACGACCCGCTCTATTTGACGGGCGCTCAAGGAGCAAAAAGCTCCCTCACCGTTCCGCTCAAGCTGCACAATGAGGTGATCGGCACCTTCAACGTCGAAAGCCCCAAGCCCCACGCCTTCACCGACGCCGACCTGCAGTTTTTGCAAATCTTCTGTCGCGATGTGGCCGTCTCGCTCAACACGCTGCAATTGCTCGCCGCGCAGCGCATGAACGCGGCGCAGGAAATCGTCGAGAAAATTCACCGCGAAGTAGCCGTCCCCATCGACGAAATTGTCTGCGACGCCACCTTCGTTACGGAGCGCCTCGCGGATATCGATCCCGACCTCCGCAGCCGCCTCGAAAAAATCCTCTCCACCGCCCGCGGCATTAAGAATGTGATCCAGCAGGTGGGCAAAACCCTCGCCCCCACCGAAGCTGTCCCCGTCCAAGGCCACGAAAAACGTGAAAAGCTTAAGGGCAAGCGAGTGCTTGTCGTCGATGGCGACGAGACCATTCGCTGCGCCGCCCACGCCCTCCTTGAGCCTCACGATTGCGTGGTCGAAACCGTGCAGCACGGCAGCGAGGCCGAATCGCTCTTCCGCCACGGCTTACGCGATCTGAACTACGACGCCGTCATTTCCGGCGTGAAGTTGCCCGATATGAGCGGCTTCGACCTGATGATGCGCCTGCAGCCAATGGTGCAGCCGGTACCCATGATTTTGACGCAGGAATTCGGTTGGGACGCCGGCCACACCGTCGTCAAATGCCGCCAGGCCGGCCTGCACCCCAGCGGCACAGTGATCAAGCCCTTCAAAGAGCGGCAGTTGCTCGACACCCTGGAGACCATCATCGATTGGTCTCAACTCGGGAAAGCCTAAGCGGCATGAGCCGTCTGTTCGATTCCGAACTTCTCTTAGCCCTGGCTGGCCATTTCGCGATTGTCGTCTGGCTCTTCAACCGCATGCACGCCGTCGGCTGGCGGCACGCCACCGTCAAAAAGCTCGAACTGGCACTCTTCATCTTCGCCGTGTCAATCGTCTGCTTACTCTGGAGCGGGCGATTTTCCGCCCTTTCGACCTACGTCGTCGTCTGTTGGCTCGCGCTGCTACTGTCCATTCCTTTGTGGCTGATTCCCAAGCTCGCCGAGCGATTGCCCACGGCTCTCGTCTCCAACGACACCACCCTGCTCGACGTCCGCGCCCGCCTGGGCTTCGCGCCGGTTCACGGCCGAGCCGCCTGGATGGCGAGGTTTCCCGGCAACCAACTACTGCAAATCGCTGTCCAGAGAAAAACGCTCCACCTGCCGACGCTGCCCGCAGCGCTAGACGGACTCACGATCGCGCACTTGTCCGACCTGCACATGACCGGTCAACTTGGCCGCGAGTTTTACGATTGCATCGTGGACGAAACCAACGCTCTTGCTCCCGATGTTGTTGTAATCACCGGCGACATTTTGGAAAAAGAACATTGCCTCCCGTGGATCGCCAAAACGCTCGGCCGCCTCCAGGCCCGTCACGGCAAGTTCTTCATCTTGGGCAACCACGAAACTCGCCTGCCGGACATCGCGCCGCTGCGGCAAGCACTCGTCGCCAGCGGCTTCACCGACCTGGGCGGGCGCTGCCAGCAATTTACCATCAACGACACGCCAATCACCCTCGCCGGAACCGAATTACCCTGGCTGGGCACCGCTCCACCCGTCCCAGATCAAAATCCCGAAACCGACAGCAGCTTTCGCCTGCTCCTCTCGCATTCGCCCGATCAACTTGACTGGGCACGCCAGCACGGCTTCCACCTCATGCTCGCCGGGCATAATCACGGCGGCCAAATCCGCCTCCCTTATTTAGGCGCGCTCGTCACCCCCAGCCTTTACGGCTCGCGCTACTCCGGCGGCCTTTACTTTGCAGAGCCAACACTCCTCCACGTTTCCCGCGGACTCGCCGGCGTGCATCCGATTCGTCTGAACTGCCCGCCCGAACTCGCCCTGTTGGTCCTAAAATCCAGCTAACCCCGCCAGCGACGCTTCCATGCCGACGATTCTCTCCATCCAAGTAGGCCGCGCCGTCACCTATACCCAAGACGGGCCTAGCGACGGCAAAGCCCGCACCTGGACCACCGCCTTCAACAAATCGTCTCTCAGCGGCATCGCCGCCATCACCGACCTGGGGCTCACCGGCGACGAACAAGTCGATCGCGAAAATCACGGCGGGCTCGACAAAGCCATCCTCGCCTACTCGGCCGAACATTACGCCTATTGGCGCGAGCACCTCAGCCTTCCCGACATGCCCCACGGTGCCTTCGGCGAAAACCTCACCATCGCCGGCCTCGAAGAAAGCACCGTCTGCATCGGCGACCAGTGGCAAGCGGGCAGCGTGCTATTCGAAGTCTCCCAGCCTCGCCAACCCTGCTGGAAAATGGCTCGCCGCTGGCAAATCCCTGATCTTCCCAAACAAGTCATTCAAAATGGCCGCGGCGGCTGGTACCTACGCGTGCTCACCGCCGGCGAACTGGCAAGCAACAGCGAAATCGCACTCGTCTCGCGTCCCCGGCCATCTTGGACCATCGCCCGCGCCAACCGGCTCTTCTACCACGAGCCCGACAACGTCGCCGACCTTCAAGACCTTGCCAACATTCCCGAACTCTCCCGCGCCTGGCGCGAAGATTTGCTGCAAAAAATCGCCCGCCGCAGCCTCTGAATGCAGGGTGGGACCAGCGAGCTTGCGAACGCCGGCCCACCATTCGTCCTACCTCAACAGCTCAACCCACTCCATCCCCGCATACGGCGGCCCACGAAAAATCTCGCGATACTCCCCCGGCACCGCCCGCACCACCTCCTCAAACTCCAGCCGATCTTCAGCCGCAATCTCCAGCCGCCGCCAACCTCTATTGCGACGTCCGGCCAGCACAATCTCCGCGTGACGCGACTTCAATCCCAAAAAATCAAACAATTCCGCCACGCGGGCCCCGTCGTTCAGCTCTCGTGGCGACTCAACCGTGAAGCAATTCGCCTCCTTCTCAAATCGCTCCAAAAAACGCCTCGCTCGGTTCTCAATTTCAATCCACTGCACGACATACCACTGCAGCCGCGTCAGCTTCATGCCCGTCAAGCTTTGAAAAATCGGCTCGCGTCCCGTCAACGACCACAAAAAATACCGCTCCCCATCTCCGCCACGGTAATGGCAAAACGGCACGTGCCACTTCTTAATCACCCCTTCGCGATACGCTTCGCTCTTCGCCACCGCCAGCGGATCGCGAATCAAATGCACCAGCTTCATTTCAGGAAAAAACTTGGGGGCCAGTTCAAACCACGACTTCAAAAAAGCATGGCTCGTCTCGACATAAGTGCCCGCCCCGCACTCAGCGACGCAGCGTTGCTTCCTCGCTAGCAATCGGCGAATCGGCTCGCTTGCACCGACCGCACAATCATAAATCGGCCGCCCAAACATCGACGGATTCCAGCCATACGTCTCGTGCCGCGCCGCGCAATCCACCGCATTGCGGCGAATCAACTCATACAAAAAATGCGTCCCCGATCGGCCGCTGGCGAGAGTGAAAACAGTTTGCACAAGTCGATGTGGAGCCTTCCAGCCCGCGAACAACAGCACCGAATCTCACTTCCAGACCTTGATCACCAATTCGCCGTCGAGCGGAACCTTCACCGTAATCCCAGATGTCGCAAATTGCAGAAATTTCACGGAAACAAAGCGGCTGGCGCTCTCGTCCGCATTCAATCGCACCTTATGCGAGCCAGCAACTACCCCCGGTTTCCCTTTCTCGTTCACTTGCGTGCTCATCGTGAACGTACCGTCCTCCAAAATCTCTCCCAGAGCTTTGATCTCGGGGTGCTCGATCGATTGAAACTCGACCACGATCGAGTTATTGGCCAAGTCCTGAACCTTGCCACCTTTGGTGAATTCCACCTTGCCCTTCACGACAGCCGTTTCCGGTCCTGCCTGTTTTGGCTGACCGCAACCGCAACACAGGCCAAGGCAGAGCAGACAAGACGAGAGCGCCACCATGCCAAAATTTTGCATCCTGCCCTCGCCATCTGGCTTAGAAATCGCCAATGGGCTCGCCGTCTTCGCGATTGCCCAAACGCGTGAGAATGTTGAGATTGATATTGTTCGGAATCGGCCTCACGCTCCCATCGCAAAAAGCAAACTGGCACACCCCGGGGTGCCGGCTGCCAAATTTTCGATTATCCACCGCTTGCACCGATGCCGTATCAACAAAGGTCGCCAGCGAATACGCCACGCCGTCGCCGCCCAGGCCGGCAAACCGCCGTTGATTATTGTTGTTGGTCATCGAATACACCGTTCGATCATCCGCGGTGCCCCACACAAACCGGGCCGTCCCCGCGGCATTCAGCCACCGCACGTGCTTTTCACCCATTAAAATCGTGTGGCTCGTTCCATCGGTGATCGTCGCAATCCGCACGATTCCCTGCCATTTGACTAGCCGCGTAACTGCCGTATTGGCTTCCCATTTGCCCCCAATCATCGCCCCATTCGCCTCCGCATTGGGCACGCCGTTGGCGCCAATGCCGTCGTTATTTCCATTTCCCGCACAGGCGGCATAGTCGCTTAGCCCTCCCGACTTGCCGCCATCCGCCTCGTTTTGCGAGAAAGCAGCAGTCGCTTTGCGGCGTGACGGACAGAAATACGCCGGAATGCCCACGCGCGTCGTCGTTTCAGGATGCCACGAATAGGGCTGTGTTTCGTCCCACTGCGAAAAATACGATTGCTGCTCGATGTAGGGCAAAAGCACAACCGCCCACGACAGCCACCCGGTCGTAGTGGGTGCCCCCGATGGAACATTTCCCAAACGATTCGGCGGAAACCAGCCTTTGTTATCGACAAAGTTCTGCGCGCCCAACCCCAGTTGCTTCAGGTTATTCGAACACTGGGTTCTCCGTGCCGCCTCGCGCGCCGATTGCACCGCCGGCAACAATAGCGCCACCAAAACGCCGATGATCGCGATCACCACCAGCAACTCGACCAGTGTGAACCCACCGCTGCGCCGTTGCATGACTACTTCCCCGCCAAGAAAAGTTCGGATGTGTCAGCCATCACTTCCTGACCGGAGTATCTTCCACCACGCGGGCAGCGTCAATACTTTTCTGGAATCGCGATGTCCCTGTCTCGCCTCGGACCACAGCCCTGCTCGCTGCCGATTACCGCGTGCCCAACGTACTCGATTGCCGGGGCCCCACCCAGGCCAACACCAATTTCCCAATCTCCACCAAGCTCACCGGAACCGCCGCCAGCCCAATCACGAGCGGCCACTCTGCTCCCGGCTGCGACTTTACTTCAAACACTTCAGCAAACGGAAGCATGACTACGCTGAGCTGCAACAAGGCGGAAATCGCAATCGCACTCAGCAAATACGGATTCGACCACAACCCCAATTCCGGCAGCGTGTGCCGGCTGCTGCGGCAGCCAAACGAAAACAGCAACTGCGAATAGGCCAAAATGCAAAACGCCACAGTCCGGGCATGCTCCAGCGATCCCTCCCGGCCCTGATACACATACCAAAAGCCAAAACCGGTGACGGCAGCAATCAGCCCGCCTTGCAGCAAGATTAATCCTCCCCGCTGGAACGTAATCACCGGCTCGCGCGGTGGACGTGGCGGCCGCTTCATCACATCGCGGTCCGGCAGTTCCATCGCCAGGGCCAACGCCGGCAGCCCATCCGTCACCAGGTTAATCCACAAAATCTGAACCGCCGCCAGTGGAATCGGCCAGCCAATCAGCGCCGCGAAAAACATAAACAGCACCTCGCCGGCGTTGCAAGATAGCAAATAGCTCACGAAGTTTTGAATGTTGTCGAAGATGCTCCGCCCTTCTTCGACCGCATTGACGATCGACCGAAAATTATCGTCCGTCAGCACCATGTCCGACGCTTCCTTCGTCACATCCGTCCCCGCAATGCCCATTGCGATGCCAATATCCGCCGCCTTGATCGCCGGCGCGTCGTTTACGCCGTCCCCCGTCATCGCCACCACCTGCCCGCGCGCCTTCCACGCCTTCACGATTCGCAATTTGTGCTCAGCCGACACCCTCGCATAAACCCCCACCTGCTCAACGATACTCGTTAGTTCCTCATCTCCCATGTTTTCCAATTCTTGCCCCGTCAACACCCGATGCTCGCCTGACAGCAGCGCTAATTCCGTCGCCACCGCCCGAGCCGTCGCCGGATGATCCCCCGTGATCATCACCGGCCGGATGCCGGCGCTAACGCACATGGCCACGGCTTCCCTGGCTTCCTCCCGCGGCGGATCGATCATGCCAGTCAATCCCGCAAACACTAATTGTTCCTCCACAAACGGCCCTTGATCCGACTCCAGCTTCCGAAATGCCAACCCCAACACGCGCAGCGCACGGTCCGCCAGCGACGCACCCTTCTGCAAAATCTCCTGCCGCCGCTCCTCCGCCAGCGGCCTTTCCTCACCCTCAATACGCTCCGACTCGCACAGCTTGAGAATGACTTCCGGCGCGCCCTTCGTGAACATCCATACCGATTTCCCCTCCTCGCGCACAATCACCGACATCGCCTTCCGCTGCGAGTCGAACGGCAACTCCTCGATCTTGCTGAACCGCTCGTCGCCAGACTCAATCCCGCCCTTCATGGCCACTGCCAACAGCGCCCCTTCCGTCGGATCGCCAATCACCTGCCACGCGCCGCTCCCATCGCTCGTCTGCCGCAATTTCGCGTTGTTGCACTGGGCCGCAATCGTCAGCAGCCACGCCACATCGCCGGGCAACTCCGATTCATCCGCCTCCTGCCCCTCCTGGCGAAAACCGCCTCGCGGCTGATAACCCGTCCCCGAAACTTGATACTCCGCCTCCCCCGCCACCACCGTCCGCACCGTCATTTCGTTGCGCGTGAGCGTGCCCGTCTTATCGGAGCAAATCACCGTGACCGATCCCAGCGTCTCCACGCTCGGCAGCTTTCTCACCAGCGCGTTCCGCTTCACCATCCGCTGTAGGCCCAGCGCCAGCGTCAGCGTCACCACCGCCGGCAATCCCTCCGGCACCGCCGCCACCGCCAGACTCACCGAAATCAAAAAAACATCCAGCAGCTTTCCGCCACGCTGCAGGTGCAGCACAAACACAATTGCCACCAGCACCAGGCACACCACCACCAACACTCGCCCCAGCTCGGTCAGCCGCCGTTGCAGCGGCGTTGGATCCTGCTCCTGACGCTGCAAGAGACCGGCAATGTTGCCCAGCTCGGTTTGCATCGCCGTCGCCGCCACCAGCGCCGTCGCCTTCCCCGCGGTCAGTACCGTTCCGAGATAGACCATGTTGTGACGATCGCCCAGCGCCGCATCAGCCGCCACGCTCGCCGCCGCGTCTTTCTCGACCGGCGTCGATTCACCGGTCAGCGCTGCTTCCTGCACTTGTACGCCATAAGCCTTCGTCAGCCGGGCATCCGCGGGAATGTAGTCGCCGGCTTCAAGCTCCACGATGTCGCCGGGCACAATCTCTGCCGCCGGTATCGACGCCACCTTGCCGCCGCGAACCACTTTTGCCAGCGGTGCCGAAAGTTTCTTGAGTGCCGCCAGCGCTTGCTCGGCCCGCTCCTCCTGCAAAAAGCCGATGATCCCATTTACCAGCACGATCACTAAAATCACCGCCGTATCGACCCACTCCCCCATGGCTCCCGCCACAATCGCGGCCACAATCAAAATCCAAATCACCAGCTCCTTAAACTGCGCCAAAAATCGCACCCACGCGGGAACAGGCGGTACCTCCGACAATTCATTCGCGCCATATTTGCCGCGCAACTCCGCCGCCCGCTCCTCGCTCAATCCCTTGGACAGGTCCGTTCCCAAGCCAGCAACCAGTTCCTCCAACGCCATGCTGTGCGGTGCCGCCGGCTCCATGCCAATCTCACTTTGATTTTCAGCCATGCGTAAATCCGATAACGAGTGTGCTGTTCTCTACACAATACAATCGATTCGATTCTACGCCTCGCACCAAGATTCTCAGCCCGTATTATCGCTACGCATTTATCCGTGAAAATCAGTGTTTCATCTGTGGCTCTCTCTCTTGATTTTCATGTTATTCGTGTCTTTCGTGGTTCTCACTTCTATTGATTCTCGCTACGCCGGGCTGTGTTTTTCGTGGTTTAGTCCTGACTCTGATTGGGCTATGGAGTGTTTCGTTCATTCGCGGCTAGCTCTCCTCCTAATTTCCTGCAAAAGCGACAGCAAATTTCACTACGGCATCCGTATCGACAACGCCGCCGCCGCAATCGCCAAACCGAGCAAATTAAGAATCACGATCAGCAGACCGACTCCATAGAGAGTTTGCGTGCCGTCATCAATTTTCGCTTTCTTGTCACGGGCCAGGCGGGTCGCCAGGACGCCGCACACCCACGACCAGTGCAGCATGACGTGTAACAATATCCCCAACGCTAGAATCGCGAT
>JANNTN010000181.1:0-2029 GCA_031394445.1 Anatilimnocola sp. | reverse complement strand
GTTCGTCGGTTGCCACCTAGCTCAAGGAAGAACCGATCTAATGCGCTTTCGACTCTACCGTGGTTTCACCCTCGTCGAGTTGCTGGTGGTGATTGCGATCATCGGCATTCTCGTGTCGCTCTTGTTGCCGGCAATCCAATCGGCCCGTGAGGCCGCTCGGCGGAGCCAGTGCCAGAACAGCCTCAAGCAGATCATGCTGGCTGTGCTGAACTATGAGACCGGCCACAAGCGATTCCCGCCGGGGCGGCTATTCCCAGATTGGTTGACGCCGACGGGAGTCATTGCGCGAGGCTACTCGAGTTACACTGGCGTTACGTCTGCCAACGCGAAGTTCACGGGGTTCCGCTCGGTCCATCTTTGGATCTTGCCATACATGGAAGAGCAGAACATCTACAACCAGATCAATTTCGACGTGCCGCACTCGAAACAAATGACAAATGGTGGAGCGCCCATCAATACCAATTACCAGGCTTACGCGCAGGCCGCGACTTTGTTTCTCTGTCCCAGCGATACGAGCATCGGCCGTATAATCTCGGAGAATAGCTATCGCTACAATTTCGGCGGCTCCACGCCTTATGGCGGCGCTGTATCGACGGCACATCCAGAGGATCGGAGTGCCGTCGACGCAAATGGGTTTTCCGTGATGGGCAACGGCGCATTCACAATGGGCCAAGGACTGACCACGGGAAAGTTCACCGACGGTTTTGCAAAAACCGCTTTCTTCTCCGAACGAAGCCGCGGCAGTGGGGAGCCGTCCGCTTCGGCACTGCCTACCAAGACGGACATCATTACGCGGCCCAGCGGACAGCAAAATGGCGTCGTCGACATCGAACAAATGTTCAACGAATGTCAGAACTACACGCCCAGGGTGGACCAATACAATTTCACCGGTGCCGGCGCCTGGCCCACCACGGAAGATTGGTCGAACGGCTGGCCCTTCGCCGGCTACGATTCCACCGAGTATAACCACGTGGCCCCGCCAAACTGGTCGGGACAGGATTGCGGCAACTATAGTGCAATTCCCGATACGCCGGGCGAACATGCTATCGTATCGGCCCGTAGCCAGCACCCCGGCGCCGTCAACCTCGCTTTTGGCGACGGCCATGTGGCGACGGTCAGCGACGACATCGATCTGTTGGTGTGGCGTGCCTGGGGCAGCCGGAACGGTGAAGAAGCCGTCAGTGCCCCCTGAACGCGCAAGCGGCAACGTGAATTTCGACCGCTCTGCGGAATGTTTTGCTCAACCAAGAGGGAACGCGTGGTCGGCCAGCGTGATCGATGCCGTGCGCGAGGACGCCTCCGCGGTCGTTATTTGCCGAAGAGCTTTTCCTGCTCGATCAGAAATCGCGTGCCCGTCTCCATGTCCAGGAGACCGCGCATTCGGACGTCCGGCTCGTCCGAGCGGACCATTCTCCGCGTGCTCAGCAGCAAATTGCAGAACTCCTCGCGCTGGACGAACGTGAACTCGGAGCAATCGCGCATCGCGCGTCGACGATCATGAACCGTCTCAATGAGCATCATGGCAGCTCCCCCGAACGACGAATCTTCTGGCCGAAACGAATCCGGGAAACGGATTCTTCACGCGAAGTCAATCTACTCGCGAATCAGTTGCTGCAACAGTCGTCGCCTCGGCACATCCTGCGGTCCAGGCATAATCTAGGCAAGGAATGTCGAATTGTCGCGTAATACCGGCAGCTCATCGTTCAAAGCGATTGTCGCACAACAAGTTAGGCGCACTGAGCCGGTCCGTGAATACCGCAAGATGACTTCCCAAGCGGTCGCTGGATAGTGAAAATGGATAAGTTGCCGCGATTGAGTGTGGTCGCGCCGCCCACTCGGCCAATTGGAGTCTGTGAATCATGAGTCTGACCATCATGCGCCGCGTGAAGTTTTGCGCCGGACACCGGCTGCACCGCCACGGCGGTAAGTGCGAGTTCTTTCACGGCCACAATTACGTCGCCGATTTTTACGTCACCGCCCACGAAGTCGACGACGTCGGCCGCGTGATCGACTTCGCCGATTTGAAGCG
>JANNTN010000529.1:0-2772 GCA_031394445.1 Anatilimnocola sp. | reverse complement strand
GTACTGTTGCTCACGGCGTGCTCGCTCGGTCAGGTTGAATTACCCGCTGCCAAGCCTGTGCCGCGAATGCAGGTGCTACCGCTACCGGGCGACGAGGCCAGCATCGAACGCGATGGGAGAGAAATCTCCCGCTACTATTTTGGCAAGGATCTCTACCGCCCGTTTCTCTTTCCTTTGATAGGTTCCAGCGGCAAATCCTTGACGCGGATGGGACACCCCCGCGATCCTAACGGGCATAGTCACCACAATTCGCTTTGGATTTCTCACCATGTGGTCGGCGGTACCGGTTTCTGGAACGACGCGAAATCTAGCGAAGGACGCATCGTTCACCAGAAGGTGCTCCGTTACGAAGACGCCAATGACGAAGCCCTCATCGAAGTGCAAAACGCCTGGATCGACGGTGCCGGCAGTGGCAAAACATTAATGGAAGAGCGTCGAGCCATGCGGTTTAGGCCCCAGGCCGAAGGAATGTGGCTCCTAATCCTCGACTCAACTTTCTCAGCAACCAAGCAGCCCGTGACGCTTGGCAAAACAAATTTTGGCTTCGTCGGAGTCCGCATGGCCAAGACCATCGGAGTCAACGACGGCGGCGGCCTGATCCGTAACAGCGAAGGTGACATCAACGAGACCCAAGTGCATGAAAAACGTGCCCGCTGGTGCGACTATTCTGGCCGCATGACCAATACCGCTGCCGAAGGCATCACGCTGCTCGATCATCCGCAGAATCCGAACCATCCCACGGCCTTTCATGTTCGCAATGACGGCTGGATGGGTGCCGCCTTCAACTTCTCCGATCCCTGGACGATTGAGCCGGGCAAGCCGCTCCGCCTCCGCTACGGCCTCTGGATTCACGCCGGCGTTCCCACGCCCGCCGCGATCAATAGCCAATTCGCCGCCTTTGCCAAGACAGATTTAGGCGAGTAGCCCGCCCAGATTTTAATTAAAAGAGGGCTTGGCATTGGGCTCGTATTAAGACGCCGCTGTCTCCGACCAAGATGTCGCTACCGGTGCTGTTGACGGGGCTGCCGTCGATGAAAGTGGCGTCGAGGGAGAGCTTTAGATACTGAGTCATCCGCGGAAAGTACGAAAAACCGGCGGTGAAGCTGGTGGTTGAGCCTTGCCTGCCGTTGACGTAGGCGATCTGTGAGTTGACCTCGAATAGCTGGGGCGCGATGAAGTAGCCGCCCTCGATATAGAAGCCGTGTTGCAGACCGACGCGGGGGACGGGTTGGTCGGTCTGGAGATGGGTGATCGTTCGCCAGAAGTATTCGGCGTTGGCGCTCCAGCCGCGATATTTGAAGGCTGTATCAACGGTTGCGAGGGTGACATCGAATCCACTTACGGTGACGCCGGGAGCGAGGGCACCGGGTTCAGTGATTCGTGTGCCATCGGTCAGGCGGAGGAAGTCGGTTTCTTCCAGCAGTTGGCCGGGAGTTCCTTCTTTTGACGAGACGAGCGAGGAGCCGATACGCACGGCGAGATCGTCGTGCCATTCGAAATCGGTTGGGCGGGCCGGACCGTAACTACCGACGACATCCCACCAGGCCGTCCCTCCGATGGCGAAATTGTTTCCGAGTTCGGCTGGTGTTAGACCCTCGGTGTTATATCCCTGTCCGATCATGAACTCGTAGTGCGCCGTTGGGGAAGGATCGCTGATCAGCCAAATGCCCGTCGTGCGGCTGGGGCGAAAAAACTCGTTCGAAAAGGGACGATCGACCAGCCGCGTATCGAAAGCGCCGAGCATCCAGTTGCGGGTACTGGAAACTTTTCGCTTGCCGAATTGGACCTCCAATGAATCTGAGAAATGCCAAGCGAACCACCCATCGAGAATGGAGACGACGTGTTGGCTGTCGGTATCGCCATCGAACTGCACGAAGTATTTGAGTTGTGGCGTAAAGGCGTGACCGGAGAGGATGAACCGGAAGCGTTCGATGTCAAAATTCCGGCGGTCTTCGATCGGCCGCACGTTGCCGGCGTTGTCGGTCCACGTGTCTTGATTGCGGCTGAACGAAATCAAACGGAACTGTAGGCGAACATTGGTTTTGAGCTCGAAGGAATCGTTGACTCTCTGCAATCTCCAATAGATACCGCTGTCGTAGCCCACGTCGAATACGGTTTGCGGAGCATTCGAGAAATACGAAGTGGCGTCGAAGGCGTTGGCAGTATCCACCAGGCCGGTGAACGAGGTGTCCTGGCTTGTTGTGGCCGGATTGAATTCTAAATGTTCGGCAAATTGGGCTCGAAGGTTGTTGCCGCACGCGAGGCAGAGACACAGGGCGAGGCAGGCGCGGATCGCAAGCGAACACGCCGGTGGCCTGGACGGGCCGCACGATAGCGGTCCGACACACGCTTGCTGGCTCGTTTTGCTCGGGTGCAACACGATTGGCCGACGCTTTGGAAACAAATGACGGAGGGGAGTTGTGGTCTGCGCGCGGTGGGTGCGCACAGGTCCAGTTCCATAAATCGGCAAAATATTCCGGTGAGATAAACTGTAGTGGTTGCGATGACTTTTTTGTCGCGCCAGCATTCGGCGAGGGTTCATGAATCATGGTTTCAATGCTCCCAATTGCGAGCTAGCTGGCAGAGTGCATGCGGTGTTCCGTCCGCCTGCGTACCGAGAAGTCAAGCCACGACAGCACAGTGTCGATGAGGCAAGGGAAGCTCGGCAATCTTCGAGAGATTCGGAGATTGCGCAAGTTTTCAAATTCTCGAGAAGGAACTCGCCCGTGAATCGACAAAGGATTGTCGTCTGTGCGCTGCTGTTGTTCGCCG
>JANNTN010000519.1:0-13518 GCA_031394445.1 Anatilimnocola sp. | reverse complement strand
GCCGAGCGAAACAATCCGCAAAAAGACTCAGAAACTGCGCGAGCAATTTGCCCAGCTTTGCGATATCCTGCACCGTCATGGGACGACCCTCCGTGGTTTCCGCGTGAAACTTTCTGACACGCGGAGGGTCGTCCTTTTCTCAACTCCCCGTCAAGGGCGATAAAACCAAGCCCCATCACGACTTAACCCAGTCACACTCGTCAAACATGGCGCTGTCCAGTTAGATAGCTTCCGCCGAGGCCTCTTGCCTGACCCTCATCGCCGCAAGCTGCCCGCCGCCGCACAACGGCGCGCTCTAACGCACGCTTCGCGCCATGCAGGCTTGATTTCCCGTCATTGTCGTTAAACGTCGGCTACTCCTGTTAGCACTTGTTTAGAGCATAAAATGGAACGCGAACGCCGAGTGCTTGCCAAGGGGTCGTCTGAAAGGTCCTCTGGCACGTTTCCTGCATCTCCGCGTGTGCGCTTTCTTTCGAGTCAGCAATTCACTATGACGTTCGCGTCGTAACCGTCATTCGTGCGCCTAGTGGGCGATGGAGGCAATCGTGCTCCGCGTGAAACGCATTCTGGTTCCCTGCGACTTCAGCCGGTTCAGCGATGCCGCAATTAGCCGGGCGTGCGATCTGGCCACGACGTTTGACGCCGGCCTGCACCTGTTGCACGTTGTGGCTGATCCACCGCTCGTGGCTCGCGCTGAACCGGAGGCCGATCGTCTGCGTCACGCCAGGGAGCGACTGGATCAACAGCTCGAACCGCATGTCGTGGTGCAACTATGCACCGAGCGAGCGGCCGTTACCGGCGCGCCCCACCGCGAAATCTGCCGCTATGCTCAAGAGCACGACATAGACCTGATCGTCATGGGGACGCATGGTCGAACCGGTCTGGCTCATGTGGCAATCGGCAGCGTTGCGGAGAAAGTTCTGCGCTCTGCGCCATGTCCAGTGTTGATCGTTCGCCATCCAGATCAGGAGGACAATCTCGTCCGCCAAGCCGCCAAAATGCTGCGCGACGAGTTTGGCGTCACGCTCGCTGGTGAATTCGGCGAGACACGGGCTACGCTCAAGGGCCGCTTGATGCGAACGCTAAATGTCTCCGAACAAGCTGCCGCGTTCGTAGTTGAAAAACTCCAGGCAGACGAGACGCTGCTCTGGGAGGAATCGACGAGCAACGACGCTGTGCAGTCGCGCCTCGGAGCCTGGCAAATCGGTCCTCCAGAACCAGCCGGCGAGCCACTCGCTCCCCTCTTCTCGCCCAAAGACGAAAGCTCACCAGCTCTCGATTTGATAGCGCGCGCACGTGCCTTGCGAGCCACCGACATTCACATCGACGCTACCGGACGCGAGTATTCGGTCCGATTTCGGATCGACGGCCGGCTCCAGCGCTATTGCGGACTTGACCAGGACGTCGCCAGCCGTTTGATCCAGCAATACAAGACATTGGCCCAGCTCGACATCGCGGACCCGTTCCATCCGCAGGAAGGCCGGCTGCGAGTGCCGCCGGAGCTGCCAGAGCTGGAAGTCCGCCTGACGACGGCACCGGTGGCCGGCGGCGAGGCGGTCGCGCTCCGGCTGTTCGATCGCGAAAATGTATTTCGGCCGCTCGCTCGTTTGGGATGGTCTGAGCAGTCGCTGGCCGCTATCGACGGCATAACGCAGCGCGGAGAGGGGCTCGTGCTCGTAACCGGACCGGCCGGTTCGGGGAAGACGACGACTGTGTATTCGATGCTGGAAACCATCGGTAGCGGCGAACGCAACATCGTGTCCATCGAGGATCCCGTCGAATTCCCGGCCTCGTTCGTCCGTCAAATGGAGGTGGATCAGCGCCACGGCGTGACGATGACCAGCGGCCTGCGAACGCTGCTCCGCATGGACCCCGACATCGTATTCCTCGGCGAGATTCGCGACGGCGAAGCCGCCGAGATCAGCATGCGCGCGGCCAGCTCGGGCAAATACGTCTTCAGCACGCTGCACACCCGCGATGTCGCATCCACGATCACCGCCCTACGCGATCTGCGGGTTGATACGAACTCGCTGGCCGGGAACCTCACCGGGATCATCAGTCAGCGGCTTGTGCGCCGCCTCTGCCCGCAGTGCCGCCTCGCAACTCCCCTCCACGACGAGCAGCGGGCATTGCTCCACAAACACGGGATCGAACCGCCCAATCTGTCATTCAAGGCTGTGGGTTGCTCCATCTGCCGCGGCACCGGCTGTCGCGGGCGAATCGGTGTATTCGAGGTCGTTCTAGCCGACGACGGATTCTCGCAAGAAATCGCCCGCGGGGCTTCCGAGCGCGAGCTCCGCGAATACATTCGCCGTTCCGGCACGCCTGACCTAACCACCGATGCCTTGACCAAGGCCTGCAACGGCTTCATCAGCTTCGACGAAGCAATCAGAATGCACTCCGTATGAGTGCTGCCAACGACGCTCTAACGGGCCAGAATGTCGAAATGACGACCTCAACCGACCGCGCTATTTTTAGCACCGTCTGCGCCTAGCCCACGCAGCCGGCCAACAATTGTTTGTGTTGGGAAACAGGCGGTTGATCGCGAATCTCTTCGCGCTGAATCGAAATGTATGCAGGTGCGTCGATTCCCAAACGAACGGTCCCATTCGAGGCCCTCACAACGGTCACCACGATCTTCCCGTCGATGTTCAGCCGTTCGTTTTCTTTGCGTCCGAGCACTAACATGGGCTACTCCTTTTGAAGGTTGACTAATCCATCTAAAAACCGAATCCGGTCGCGGCCGGTCACTCCGATCAGACCTCGATATCGCTACAGACATGTTCCATCCCAACCGTCTTCGCGGCCAAGGATTGCGCAATCTGTTTGAGGTAATAGGACGGCAGGGTTCCACACACCACAACGCGGTCCTTGTCCACTTGGCAGATCAGTTGCCGCAAGGACCAATATGGGCTGCTTTGTAACTGGTGCTGCAATGCCCTAACATCCAGCGGCGAAACAGGTGCCTTCAAGGCACCGGCACAAATCTGGGACATGGTATTTCTCCAGCCAAAAAGGCTATCGTGAGGATGCAAACAAGGAGAGGCGCAAGCCCCTGAGATAACCCGACCGCGAGAAGGTCCGTCACGAACCCGGTCAAGCTATACCCTACCCGGCGTTGAATGAGACATTGAGATTGATCCGTGACTCGAGGAGTTGGTAGTCTTTCTCGCCGTTGACGCTTCCATTCTCCCTGGAGTGCCACGGATGGCACGGTCCCCTGTTCGGTTGTCGGAATCGGAATAAGCCATCGTGGCCGCCGAGCGCGATTCGCACCCCGATCCCGTGGTCCGTCGCAAGATGCTGGTCCTCTGGTCCACGCACTGCGGGGTTTCGCGGGAGAAGACAGCTGCCGTGGCCGGGGTGGGACGAGCCACTGCGCAGCGGTACTTGACGGCGTACCGTGCGGGCGGTCTGGACCAGTTGCGACAGTATTGAATACGACGGCAACGCCGGCGACGCCACCCGCCCGGCCAGCGGTTATGCCGCCGCCCAAAAAGGCTTCATCAACAAATTCACCGGCCAGCCCGGCTGCTTGGCCAAAAACGTCGAGAACCGGGCCGCAGAAATCACCGACGGCCTGTCCAACACGTTTTTCATGGTCGAGGACGCCGGCAAGCCCGACCTCTTCCGCATGAGTCGGCGCGTTCCCAGCATCGCCGCCCAAGACACGATCTGGTCCAACTACCAAAACAACATCGGCCTCTCCGGTGCCAGCTCTACCACAGGCGAATTCACACCGCAGCCACCGACGGCAAATGTGCGGTCAACTGCACCAACGACAGCGAATCTACAGCTTCCATACCTCCGGCGCGAACATGGCCATGATAGACGGCTCCGTCCGCTTCCTCGGCCAAACCACCGACATCGTCATCGTCGCCGCCCTGCTCACCAAAGACGGCGGCGAAACCATCCAACACAACTGGTAATGCCCACAAATCATAGGGCTCTAAACGACTTGCCCAACCCCCGCGCGAAGACTACATTTGTCTTCGGAGGGTAAGCGAATGGCTAGCAGACTGATTCGAAATCAGTTGCCCAGCAATGGGTTGCGGGTTCGAGTCCCGTGCCCTCCGCTCTTTGTCTTTTGCGTCAGCGGATGACTCAGTGTGGCTCTTCGCGTCATAACCCTGGTATTTACCGGGGTTATCGTGTTTCTTGGGCAGCTGCTTCGACACGGGTTCCGCGTCCATCGGCGACTCGGAATGACCGCTCGGGACATTTGAAACGCTGCTAAAACGCTGCCAGGGGAGCAATTGAATTGCCTGGGACTGTTCCTTCGCACCCACGTGAATGTAGCGTCGAGTCGTCTTGAAATCAGAGTGCCGGGCCAACGTTTGAAGCATAGAGGGACCGACCCCGGCTTCGTCTAAAGCCGTGATGTGGGTGTGGCGACCAATAGCATGGAAGTCGGCAACACCTTCAGAAGTTTTATAAGGGATGCCGGTCCTCGCTAAATCCTTTTTGACCATTAGCCAGGTTTTTCGTTTGGCCAACCTAGGAAATAGCACCTGGTCAGCCGGTACGTCGCTTAACCACGCCGAAAGCATTTCCACGAGAGCATGGTGAAGTTGCATGACATCCCGCCTACGATGTTTCGAAAAAGCGGCCTCGATCGTCACCGTCGGTTTAGAAGAATTCAAATCGAAGCTGCCTGGCGTCAAGCTCGAAATTTCCCTACGACGAAAGCCAGTAAAGTAGCTGATCAAGTAAATTCGAGCTCGCTGTTCGCCGTCAAAGCCTTCAACTATTTTGCCGCTTTGGCGAGCTGATTTTGCGAGCTGCTGTAGTTCGCCCAAACTCAATGCTCGACGTGGGTGGCGGTTGTCGATTTCCGTATTGAGCGGCTCCAGCATGGAAATGGGACTGGTCAGCAGCTGTTGGAAGTTTACTAGCCAATTACAAAATGCTCCGAAGGCTGCCAAATAATGATTTGAAGTTTTGTTTCCGAAGTCGTTTTCTTCACAAAACTTCCAAATGAATTTTTGGACTGCACTGCCTTCGATATCCCCAACTGTTTTGAAGCTACAGCCCGCGACAATTCGACGCACACGTGTCATCACGAGTTTTCGATATTCGTCGGTTCTCTTGGCTAGGCTTTCTTCAAAGGCCGACAGATGAACTTCGATCGGCTGTGATTTTCGTCCGGCGATTTGTTCTTTCACAGGATCAATCAGCTTCCGTCGTCGGAGCATCGCTTCATGTTCAAGCTTCGCGGCGAGTTGCTCCGTCGCCCCACGGTCCGTGAAGCCCTTCACGGTCCGTCGTTTTCCGTTGTAATCCGAGTAGCCAATGATCCAACACTTTCGTTTGTTCTGCTGGTCTTTTCCTCGTTTGTAAATGCAGGCCATTTACTTACCCTCCTTCTTTGGTGAGCAACAAGGATGATTCTCCGGGCATCCGGCATCGATCCATCGAGAGAGTTCTCCCTCATGCCATCGGGAAGAGCGACCAATTTTCCGTGGCTGAGGAAACCGTTTCGTACTGACTCTTCGAAAAACGTGGCGAGGCGAGATACCAACAAGTCGGGCAACTTCTTTTATTCCAATCAATAAACGCTGTGAATTCCCATCTTCAGGCAAGTTGATCGTCGTTCGGGGATCGCCGCCTTTGGCACCGAAGTCTGAATTTGGCTGTGACATTTATGTGGTTCCTTAGGTCAAATTGCCGAGGTGGAGGTGATGCCGATTTCGACTCCGCAAAACCGCTTGCCGAAGTCATCGTGATCGTGATCTTCGTGGTCGTTGGGAAACCAAGTGACGCAGGGCGGCTTCCTTCGACCACCGCTGCCTTGCCCTTTTGTCAACGTCTGCGGGGCAAAACCGGGAGGGTCCTCGGGCCAGCGGGGAATTCTTGTCGGAACAACAACGTTCATGGCAATACACTCCTTAAATTTAAATAGCGGACTATTCGGACTATGTTGTCCCGCCAGAAGTGTTTGACCGGGCCTAAAGAATGAGCCTGGTCGAACACTCCCAACGGGTTAATACCCTTGGGAATGCTTCACCAGGCTTCGTGCTGAGGGAACCAGCATCGGCCAAGCAACCAGCCCTCGTAAGAGCTGGGGATGGATAGAATTCTGCAGCCGCCCACCGTTCAGCGGTTAACAAGGCAGAATTAGATACCCATCACAGCGGCAGCAACGCTGCGTATCACAACGCGGCTGCCTGTGATTGAAGTTTATGCGGTCGAGAAACGGCGTCAACCGATGAAGAAGCCAAATGTAGCATCTGTACAGTATATTCTGGTCTTCAAATATCACATCCCAATATCACATCGTTTGAGTGGACGTTGGTCGCCAGGTGGCTGCTGCAGCCATTTTTGGGTCATGTACCGACTATGCCAGACTATTTTTCGAGGCCGGGAAAAAAAATCAGAAATTTCGTTCTGGAGACGGGCTAGTTCATTTTCCCCGACTGGCTGCTTTGACTTGAGCGAGGAACCGCTCCAGCGATGCTTGAAAAGCTTCACCGTCTGCAAGTAGCTTTCGCAAAGTAAGCTCCACGTGTCGCGGTAAAAGTTCCGCTTCACCGACACGAGAGACGGCAGGACCCGAGTCAATGAGCGGGAATTTGTAGCCAGAGCGGACCCTGTACGATTTCAGACCCTCGTCAAAGTACCAGGGCACACCGGCTAGCAATACGGCCAAGCCGCAAACCAGCAATAACGCGAAGAGCAACCCGACGACACGGGAGAGGGAAACATCCCACTTACCGGGTGGCCGACGATTTATTTCTCGTCGCCGCGCCGGTGAAACATTGATAACTGGGATCCCCGGCTCCACCGCCATTGGCCGTGGGATGGCAATCGGTGGAGCTTGTGGTGGCAACTGAAATTGCCCATGGCATGTTGGGCAACTCACGATTTGCCTTGCAAGTCTGCCATCATTGACCATCGGTGAGTTGCAGTGAGGGCAGGAAATGTGTTCGGTGTTCATTGTTGTCGCTTAAGTTCTGCTCAGGAAGCTTTGTCCACGAACCAGTCGAGCTAATCCGGATGCCAACTGTGAGTCGGCCCCGATCTACCTCGGCCCGTGCTCGACCTTATTTCACGCGGGCCGATAGCCCAAAAACCTGCCGCAGATGCGGCACACCGTCCTGATTCGTCCGTTAACCGGCGGTTCGTCAATCCAATCGCCTCGGTCAAAATGCGAATGATCGAGCGGCTTGTCCTTGAGCCGCCAGATTTGTTCAAACAGATACTGCAGCATCCGTTCGGGTTTGCGCTCAACGACGAAGTTTTCAGGTGCCTCTCCAGCCACAAATATCCTTACCCCAGTCGTAACTCTCAGCCGCGAAAGAGAACGAGCCAACTGGTCATTAGGAGGGACTTCTTTCGTCGATGATGCGTCTGCCTACGGATCGCATGAGGTCCACGATGAACTGATTGGGCTGGGTCCAGCCGAGAACCTCCGACACGTCGATGTCCAGCACGTCTGCGATTCCGGCGACAATGGCGGGACTGCGACTGGCTCCCTGCTCGCAGTGCACAACAAGCGTTCCGACGTTATTCAGATTCTTGGCGACAAATCTCCAGATTCTTCTCGCCTGCCGTGTCGTCATCAAAACGATCTCGGCCGTTGGTGTAGCGGCTGGAAGCGGCTCAGCGTCGTGGAATTGGAGGTAAATTGCTCCGCGAAATCCCGCAGCGCTTTTGATTCGCGGTCTTCGGCTGCCCGGATCGGAAATGGAGATGACAACGTAAGGGGTCCGCACGACGATTCCGCGTTCGATTTCACTCCGGCCGGCAACCATGAATTGCATCCTGGCGTTCATGGCTCATTGCCTCCACGGTCAACACATTTGTCATGCGCTTGTTCGATTTCCAGCGGCTGGCCGTCCGATAGCACAACTGTGTTCTCAAAGAAGGTTTGGAATCTCTCGGGCTCAAAGGTGTGGATCGGAATGACTTTCTTCGGCTTGATTGCTCGGACAAACTCAACGATGTCTTCGGCGAAGATGTGGCCGCTCGTGTGAGCCTCGATCAACCCTCCCTCAGAGTTTGCGAGTCTTGATCGCAACGCCGACCATTCGGGCCTATTGAGATACCCGTCCCAATGCGAGTAGAGGCGGCGGGCTTTCTCAGGCAGCTTGCCGCCGAAATCGAGAGCAGTCAGCGATGGCCGAAACACCATGACGTAGAAGGGGCCCTTCATAGATAACAGGGGCCACTGACAGCTTGTGGGGCAGTGGCAAAAGAGACTCGCTGAGATTTGCGTGCCCCTTCAAGAGCCGAAACCGCTTAACGGCCAATGAAAATCGGCCCTTTTGCCGCTATTCAAGCTACGACACGTGGCCCAATGGCCACTCGTGTCAAAAACCGCAATCCGCACGACTTGATGGTGGTTTGAATAGTGAGATGGCGATCTCGGACTCGTAAGTCCTTCCAGACCACTTTTGGCAACGGGTGGATGGCCCGCTTTGGGAAAGGAACCTTTTCTGACTTGATTCGACGGCGCAGTTTCGTGCTGCGGATCGTGTGTCCGTGCCCCAGAACATTCCGGCCCAAATGCCCTCGGACGGTATCACCGAAGCAGGGAAGCGTTATGTTGAATTGCTCTCGGTGTGTCGTCCCGACGCGCGCAGGCTGCAAGGTTGATGCTCGCCAAAAGGTTGATGGAGAGGGCTTAAAATATGACGACCCGAGCCACGTCCGCGGGTACGGGCTAACCACCCGCGGCCACATTGAAGCTGCCGTCGCCTGTGATCGACAAATATTGAGGAAGACCGTGGCGCTTTGCGCCTGCCCTTGGAAATCGGGACACAGATTCAGTTCCTGTCCGCGGCAAATGCGCTGCGATGAGAGTGTCGCTCATCGGCGTGACCTGACATGAACGGACATCGCCATCGCTCCGGTGATCGTCTTTGGCTCGCGCTCCGATGACCAATGGGAGAGGGCGGGGGGCGGTTGGTTGGGTGAGGCGGTTGGAAATCAGAATGGCTGTTTTTGCGAGTTGCGCACCGATAAAGGGTGCCTCTCGCGTCGTGGGTTGTAGAGGATTTGTGATGGAGGTTGGGCCCAGACCGGAATGGTCGTTGGAGGATCGGCTGAAGAGGTTGGCTCGCTATGCTTCGATCGCTATGGGGGCATTGGAGTGGAACGCAACAGAGGAGGACGGCCGTCGGCGCGATGCTTCTTGTAGGCCCAGGTTGGCGTGCAACATGCCTACCCCGCTGCGGCCGACCTTCATCGCTTACGTAAAATTAACATACCATCTCCAAGCCCAAGTAATCGAAACGCCTGAAACGATTGGCCTGACATAGCCGGTAGCCCCCGAATATGCGGGGTCTCCAACGGCAAAGTCCCAAATAACCCATGGGCCAACAGCAAAGCTCCCCTCCCAAAATCCCCCGGCATAATCTTGGGCACTTGTCTTAACATCGAATGCCGAACCGAAGACGTTTGTTATCGACGCACTTATTGGTAAAGAACTTGCCGCAAAATTCGCAGCCACATACCAACCATATGAATAGTATTTCAACTCACCACTTGGCTCTAGAGGAGTATTGTCCAACGGGTACAAATACTCGATTGAAGTGGAGATTCCCGCCGACCCGAATCCTGGCGTGCCAACATTTGCGCCAGCACCGACAAGAATATGAGTCCTCTCCTTAGCTGCAAGGCCTCCAAGAAATCCTGTTGCCACACCTGTCGCGCCGATTATAGCGGACAGCGCCAAACCCGTCTGTGTTACAATCCCAATAGACGCCATGCTCGACGCGCTCAGGCCGATGGACTCCAGAAATGGAGACAAGCCAGTCGGGTCGCGATATGTCGTGGGGTCCGCATTTGCAAATACATAACCGTTAGTTGAAAACGGATCCTGAACATTGCTTGGGAGAGGATCAACAGATATAAAGCGGTCATTGCTTAAATAACGCGCTCTCAAGTACGTAAGCCCGGTGCTACTGTCGTACTCCTCGCTAAGAAATCTATAACGATTAGATGTCGCACCACTAGACTGAATACTAGCCCCAAATGCATCGGTAGCATAACTGTCCGTAACATTACCAGACGCATCCGTAAGGTATTTAACCGAATGCAACGCGTCATCGACATAATATGATCGACCTGTCTCGGGACGTGTTTGACTTAGAAGGCGGTCACCGTATGTATACACCACGATGTTTCCTTGATCATCGCTTTCCAAAAGTACGCGTGATAGTCCAGTTTGGCTATCCACTAAGAATGTGTGGGTTACACCGGATGGCGTTGCCTCTGTCACACGATTGCCAGCATAATCGTACGCGTACACGGTTGTCTGTCCAGTCGGAGAAATAACCTTTTCAAGCCGATTCTCCGCGGAGTAAGAATAACTCCAGGTTCCTGCTGCGCTAGTTCTTTTCGTTTGATTACCGTTTGTGTCGTATTCATACGTATCGTTATTAGATGTTACTAGGCGGTTATTGTCATCATACGTATAAGAAACTGTACCCGCCGAGTCTGTTCGACTCAGACGATTGCTTACGGCATCGTATGTGTATGATATCGTTTCGGTCCCGTGTAGCGGATCCACAACCTGTTCCCGTACTAATCGATGCAAATCATCGTATAAGTATGTTACCGTCCTACCATTCAGCTCAGTGATAATGCGGCTTTTGTTATCGTCAGCATAAGTTACACGGTATTCCGCAAATGGAATTCCGCTGTTGTTAAGGTGGGTAACATTTACGAGCCTATCTTTTGTGTCGTTGACATAGATGCTCATGGTACCGTTTGGTAGGTGGATAGTCTTCGTTTGTGTAAGTGATTCATAGTTGTATGTTGTAGTGCGTCCATCAGAGTCGAGCACGGCAGTCAATCTGTTTAAGGAATCGAACTTATAGTCAGTCGTTCCGGATGTAGTCGCCAAGGAAGTGCGGTTTCCGCGGCTGTCATAGCCATACTGAATGAAGGTCCCATCTGGATTGTCCACGCGCGAAGTGCGTCCAAAAGTGTCGTACTGGTAGGTTGTCGTACCGCGTAGATCGACAACGCGACTTATGCGACCATCGTCGCGATAGACGAACGTCGTTACCTTGTTGCCAGGAAGCGTTTTCTTTGCTACGCGTCCCTGCAAATCGTATTCGAAGGCGATGACTTCGCCAGCAAACGTGGTGTGAAATATTGGGTCACCCGCGCGGCTGTATTCAAAGCTCTCTGCCATCCCGAGTGGCAATGTATGCTTGATGACATGACCCGCGTCGTCGTATTCCCAACGCGTGGTATGCCCGTTCGCGTCGGTCTGAGTTAGCTTGTTGCCGAGCTCGTCGTACGTAAAGCTTGTGCGGTTTCCGAGCGGATCAACAACCGCGATGATTCGCCCGACCTCGTCACGGATGTACTTGTATGTGACACCGTTCTGGTCGGTAACCTCTTCGGGTTGGCCATCCGCATCAAGTGCAAAGGCACTTGTTGTCGCGACGCCAGAACGGAAACCGGTGGCCAGGTTGGTTGGCGTAAACTCTGTATGCAATTGCTTGCCGTCCGACGAGTCGACGTCAGTAATATTCCCATTGGCGTCGTAGTCAAGATTGACGGTGTAGCCGTTATCAAGTGTGACCTTAGTGATGCGTGGGCGTTCGATCAGAGGCGAGCCATTGTTCGGCGAAATTGCGAATACATCGCCGCTATCATGCTGTAGCTCAGCCTTAGTTCCGGCGGAAATGATTGTTTTCTGGCGACCCGCGCTGTCGTATTCGAAACGGGTTAATCGGCCCAGCGGATCGAGGGTTTCCATCACGCGATCGACCAGGTCGTAACTCGTCGAGGTCGAATTTCCGTGGCGGTCCCGTTCGCTGAGTTTGTTTCCATTCTCGTCATAAGTGGCGGTATCGAAGGAGCCGTCGGAATACGTCGTGCGAGTACGGTTTCCCTTGGCATCGTACTCATAGCCTGCTCGAACGCCCCGAATGTCGGTTGTTGCCGCCAATAGTCCAGCTTTTGTCCATTCCATTGTAGTGACATTGCCCATTACATCCGTCGTCATGATCATGCGCCCGTCGGCGTCATACCCGCTGCTTGTCGTCAGGACTCGGTGTTTGCCGGCTGCATCGGTGCGTAACCGTGATGTTGCAACCTCGTTTCCGAGTGCGTCATAAGCGTATTCCGTGCGATTACCGAGAGGATCAATACGCGCAGATTGGTTACCGCGGCCGTCATACTCATACTGCGTCTTGTTGCCCAATCGATCCGTGTGGGAGACCACATTGCCTTGCGTGTCGTACTCAAACACACGGAGATTACCGTTGGCATCAACGTCACGCACCAATCGTCCTTGAGCGTCGTACTGGTATGAATAGACGTGGCCCATTGGGTCGGTGACCGAGGTCAGACGGCTATTCGCGTTGTAGGCGTAGCGAGTTCTGTTGCCGAGATTATCGGTCCGCGTTTCCAAATTTCCTCGACTATCGTAAGCGAATGCAACCGTTTCCCCGGCTGCATTGGTTTCCGTAAGCCGGTTGCCTTGCGCGTCGTACGTAAAGTGTTTCGTCTCGCCTAAAACGTTTGTCTCGCTCAGCACGTCTCCGCGGTCGTCAAAAACGAACACCGTTGGAATGCCTCGCGGATTCTTGACTATTTCCTGTCGCCCTTGAATGTCGTGGTCCAATTCGACTCGCGTTCCATCGGAACCAATGAGGGCGATCATGCGACCGTGATCGTCGTACTCCGTTTTTGCCGCACGACGACCCAAGGCATCGAAATACTCGTCGAGGTAGTGGGCTGGGTTGGTGCGGTATTTGAACGTGGTTTCGGCAGCGATCCGATCGATAACAGACACCAAGTCACCGGCCGCGTTGTATTTGTAATTCAGGTCGTGCCCTGCGGGATCGGTAATCTTCGTTATCCGATCCCGACCGTCGCGAGTGAAGGTGATGCTGACGCCGGTGGAGCTGAGGATGCCGTCGTGAGTATACGTAAGGGTGTTGCCGTTGAGGTCGGTAATCTTCTGTAAGCCGGCGGTTTGTTCGAAGTCGTAGCGGGTGCCGCCCTGAGTGGTGAGGTGGTAGCGGGAGGGGTTATAGGGTCCGCTGAGGGCGGCGAAGATTGTGCCGGGGGCACCGACTTGGGTATCGTCAACGGTGAGGGTTGAATAGACGCCGGGATCGGGCGTGAAGCGGGGGGTCCAGAGGGTGCCGAAGAAGGTTCCTTGTTGAATGGGGTCGAACGTGAAGCCGACGCGCTGGCCGGCGGGGTCGGTGAGATAGACGCGGGTGCCGATCTGGAAGCTGAAACCTTCGGGCACCGTTTCGCGAATGTCGGCGTCGGCGAGGGCGAGATTCCAGCCGAAGCCGAAATCGCCTTCCTCGTTAGCGTGGAGCGTATCGTAGGTGCGGGTGATCGTGATGGGGAAGCCGGCGAGGGGGATGGTGAGGTCGGTGAATTCGAGGTGGAAATTGCCGAGCTTGGCCGCGCCCTGCACGCCGACGAGGACGCCGCGAGTGTTGATGTTGCCGCCGGTGTCTTCGGCGTATAGCCGGAGGACGTAGCCATCGTTTTGGAGCAGGGTCGGGTCGAAGGTGCCGAGGAGGCCGATGG
>JANNTN010000518.1:0-3660 GCA_031394445.1 Anatilimnocola sp. | reverse complement strand
GCCGGCTCCCGTACGGGGCGGAGCCGGCCACGCCGACGCACACCTTATGCCCCGTTTCATTGTTGAAAGGAGGTTTGATGCCGTTAACTCTCAACGTGGGCCTGTCCAAGAAAATAGGCCTACCGAACTACGGAAGTTTAGGCGTTTCGTGCCACGTAGAGGTCGAGCTCGAAGCCACGTTATTAGCCAACGACCTGGATGGCTTTCAGCAGAAGGTCAAGCAAGTCTATGGGGCCTGCCATCAAGCTGTTCGCGAGGAACTTGCTCGTCAGCAGCAAGAACCGCCCACGAATGGCAATGGTAAGCAGCCTCAACAGGCCAATGGTAAGCAGACCCAGGCTGCTCCTGCTCACCGACCGCCGCGCGATCAGACGCGGCCGGCGACTGCCAATCAGTTGCGAGCGTTGGAAGCGATTGCGGCCCGCCAACAAATCGATCTGGCGAGCCTGCTGAGACAGCGATTCGGTGACGTGAGCGCGGCGGATCTGACGATCACCGAGGCCAGCCATCTGATCGATGAGCTGAACGCTCAACTTCACGGTGCGGGAGCCGAGCGATGATAACTCTACCCACGGCTTCCCCGGTGTCCCGGGGATCGGCTTTCGGGTCGGATCGTGACTATATTAGCTTCAGCGCACTGCGCACCTACCAAGCATGTCCGCTAAAGTACTTTTTCAAGTACGTGGTCGGATTGCCGGAAGAGTCGGCCTCCGCCACGCTTGTCTTCGGGTCCGGAATTCATCGGGCGATCGAACACCACTTTCGGGAGATCCAAAGCGGCCATCCTCCGCCCGGTCTGGCGATGTTACTTGAAGAGTATGAACAGTGCTGGGAGGAACGCCAGAGCGCCACGCTGGTGTTTGGCAAGGACGAGAACGAGCAAACACTCCACCACCTGGCCGGTCGTGTGCTGACAAAGTTCATGGGGAGTGAATTGGCCCGGCCAGCCGGGCGTATTGTTGCCATCGAACAGCCCCTGCGAGGCCCCATTGTTCCCGATGTTCCCGACATGCTGGGCTACGTCGATCTGATTGTGGAGACGGCCCAGCAATGGATTCTGATTGACTGGAAAACCTCCCGCGCGCGATGGAGTGCGGAACAATTTCAGGATTCCATCGAGCAATTGCTGCTGTACAGTGTTCTAGTCCCTGACCGGGTGCCGCACCAATCGGTTCACTTGCAATTGACGGTAATTACGAAGACGAAAGAGCCGGCCATCGATTCGTATATCCGGCCCGTCGATCCGCAGCACTTAGAGCGGACCAAACGCGTGGTGCAGCGCGTCTGGCGATCGATCGAGGCGGAGCATTTTTATCCAGCGCCCTCACCGCTGAATTGCGGTAGCTGTGGATTTCGCCGGTCCTGCCAAGCATGGAGCGGTTAGGTAGCACGTCACGCATTAAGGGCACGTAACAAGATCGATTGGCAATGGCGGGCTGCCTACAGGCAGCCCGCCATTGCTTTCTTTTAGCTAGTCGCTGTCGCTCGAGTATTTTGGCGGAAAACGGACGGGACAACTCATCCAGCGCCTGAGCACCGACACCGATCGCATTTGCTCGTTTATCTCGGTGCAATGGAACGATCTGGGGGGCGATATCGCCATGTTCCTATTCATGGCGGTTGTTTTGATCAAGGAGGATCCAATCCTCGCTGCCGCCACGATGTTGCCGATCCCGATTATCGCCTGGCTCATTCATCGTGTGCGCTCGCTACTCTCGGAAGGCTTCATCCAGAGCAGTCGGGCCTTTGACGACATGACGAGCATCCTTTCCGACACGATTCCCGGCGTTCGTGTCGTGAAAGCCTTTGCCCAGGAAAAACGCGAAGTGGAGCGCTATGGCAAGGCCAACGTCCGCATCCTGGCCGCCAACGACCGGCTGAACGTCGTTTGGTCGTTCTTTTGGACCGTCATCACGCTGCTCACGCAAATCGGATTGATCGTAATTTGGGCCGCCGGGGCGTGGCGGATCGCACAACATCAAATCACTGTCGGCGCGCTCACGGTCTTCCTGGCCTTCATCACCCGCTTTTATGCCCGGCTCGATTCGATGAGCAAGCTGCTTGCTTCAACGGAGCGAGCGGCGAATAGTGCGCGGCGCATTTTCGAAATTCTCGACCGCAAGCCGAGCGTGGCGGAAGCGACAAATCCGGTGCCGTGCGGCAATTTGCGTGGCGAACTGGACTTTCGCGGGGTGAATTTCAAATATGGCACGCGGCAAGTAATTTTCGATTTCAACTTGCATGTGAAGCCCGGTGAAATGATCGGTTTGGTGGGCCACAGCGGCGCGGGCAAGACGACGATGATGAATCTTGTTTGTCGCTTCTTCGATGTAGCCGAGGGGGCGATTCTGGCCGATGGAATCGATATTCGTTCGTACCCGATTAACGATTATCGCAAGAATATTGGCATCGTTTTGCAAGAGCCGTTTTTGTTTTACGGCACGGTTGCGGAAAATGTTGCTTACGGACGGCCGGATGCTTCGCGCTCCGAGATTATTGCGGCGGCGAAGGCGGCGAAGGCCCATGAGTTCATTCTGCGGCTGCCGGAAGGATATGATTCGCTGGTGGGGGAACGCGGCCAGTCGCTGAGCGGCGGCGAGCGGCAACGCATTTCGATCGCGCGGGCGTTGTTGATCGATCCTGCGATTTTGATACTCGATGAGGCCACTTCGTCGGTTGATACGGAAACGGAGCGCGACATTCAGGACGCGCTAGATAATCTGATTCGCGGGCGCACGACGATCGCCATTGCCCACCGCCTGAGTACGCTGCGCAAGGCGAATCGGCTGGTTGTTCTCGAACGGGGTCGGATTGTGGAAACTGGGACGCATGGAGAATTATTGGAGCTAGGTGGGCCGTATGCCCGTCTGCACAAGGCCCAGACGGAACTGGCTGTTGGTAAGCTGGACATCGAAGCTGCGTTGAGCGCCGTTCAAGGAACCATTGCTTGACCATCCCTAACCCTGCTTGCGATGAATCGTTTTCGGTGACGCGGAATGCCGCGGGCCGCCTCGTGCTTACGGAGGCGAGTGGCCGCGTGCATGAAGGGGTCGAGCCGATGCGGGCGTTTCCGCTGTCGGACCCGGACAAGCTAATTTCGCTGCTGGATTCGCATGGCCGCGAAGTCTCTTGCGTGGCCGACCTTAGCAAGCTGCCGACGGAAACAGCGGAGTTGCTGCGGCGGGAGTTGGCGGATCGGGAGTTTTTGCCGCGGATCGAGCGGATTGTGCATGTGAACACACACAAAGAGCCACACGAGTGGGATGTGATTACCGATCGCGGGCAGGTGCAGTTCCTACTGCGTGACGACGACATTCGCCGGCTGGGGCCGACGCGGGCAATTTTGGTCGATATGCACGGCGTCCGGTTCTACATACCGGATAGCCAGATATTGGATGCGAAGAGCCGGCGGATTTTGAGTCAGTATTTGGGGTAACTAGCTGGACAGCGCCATGTTTGACGAGTGTGACTGGGTTAAGTCGTGATGGGGCTTGGTTTTATCGCCCTTGACGGGGAGTGGAGAAAAGGACGACCCTCCGCGTGTCAGAAAGTTTCACGCGGAAACCACGGAGGGTCGTCCCATGACGGTGCAGGATATCGCAAAGCTGGGCAAATTGCTCGCGCAGTTTCTGAGTCTTTTTGCGGATTGTTTCGCTCGGC
>JANNTN010000493.1:0-11318 GCA_031394445.1 Anatilimnocola sp. | reverse complement strand
CCACAACATGGACGACATGGCCCGCCGCTATCTGTCTTATCAAACGATCACGATCGATCAGCTCATCGGCAAAGGCAAAAATCAGAAGCGGATGGACGAGGTGCCCGTTGCGACCATGTTGTGGCTGCGCTCACCCGGCTCGAGCAGATAGTCGGCCACCATGGTGTCGAAGGCCATGCCGCGGAGTTCGATGCCGGCGCACTGCAGCACGATCGTGTCGTATTTCAGGTTCTGGCCGATTTTCTCGATGGCCGGATTTTCCAGCACGGGCTTCAGCGCGTCGCGGACGAGCGTGGGATCGAGTTGCGGCTCGCCAGCCGGCGCGCGAACGGGGATGTAGCACGCCTCGCCGGGAGACCAAGCGAAGGAATAGCCGACAATCTCTGCCCGGCGCGGGTGGAGCGAAGTGGTTTCGGTATCGAGACAAATTCGCCGCTGCTGGTTAAGCGTCGTTACCAGTTGCTCCAGGTCGGCGGCCGTCGCGACCGTGCGATAGTTGGCCTGCCATTCGGAAGAAACCGAGGTGGTGAGGTTACTGGCTGCTGCCGATTCTTGTCCCGTCGCCGGCTGCGAGCCTTCTACGGTTGGTTCCGACTGTGCAGTATCGGTTGAGGCAGAAACGGGCGCTAGGCCGAGTTTGGCTGAAAGTAACTCGATACGCCGTGCCAGTTGGCGAAACCCGCACTCACGGGAGATATCGGCGACGGCGGCCGCATTAAAATGGCCTGGAACAGCGGCTTGCCAATCGACCTCGATCGCCATGTCGGACTTCAAACGGGCCAGCTCGCGGCTTTTCAGTGCCGATTCTCGGCCTGCGATTAACTTCGTCTGCTTGGAGCCGGTGATTTCGCCAACACGAGCCAGCACCTCGTCGAGCGTGCCGAATTGGGTCAGCAGTTCTTGAGCGCCCTTGAGTCCGATGCCGGGAACCCCGGGAATGTTGTCGGTAGAATCGCCGACGATCGCTTGAAAATCGACGACTTGATCGGGTCGGATGCCCCACGTGGCGAGTAGCGCCACGTCGTCGAAAATTTCGTTCTTACGAATGTTGTAAAGCTGGACGCGATCGGTGATGAGCTGCCGGCAGTCTTTGTCACTGGTGACGAGCAGGCAGCGCCCGCCGGCTGCATCAATCTGCCGCGCGATCGTGGCGAGGATGTCGTCGGCTTCAAAGCCGGGAATCGACAACGCAAAGATTCCGAGAGCATCGAGAAATTGGCGGATAACAGGCATCTGCAATTTCAGATCGAGCGGCATGGGGTCGCGATGAGCTTTGTATTGGTCGTAAATCTCATTGCGAAACGTGACTTCGCCTTCATCGAACGCGCAGATCAAAAGGTCCGCGCCACGGGTCTCGATCAGGTCGAGCACGTCGCGGACGAAGCCCTGTACCGCGCCTACGGGCTGTCCATTTGGCCCGGTCATCTCGGGCATTGCGTGAAAGACCTGGTAAATGAGCGAATGCGAATCGACGACATAGACGGTTTTGCCGGTCAGATCGATTGTGCCGTCGGCCGAGCGGCAGATTGGTGCTGGCTTGGCTGCGGCGGGGGTTGGCTCCACAGGACTGGCCGCTGGTGGCGGATCGGCGGGATCGTCGAAGCCGGCCAATACAGGCTGCAGGCGATTTTTACGGAGCGTCGGCATGAGGACGAAATGTCGGGCAGGCAGGATCTGCCGAATGAGCGGAGCGAGCAGGATAATAGGCGGATCGAACTGTGATTTGGGGAGCAGCGTAATCGTATCCGTTGGGGCAGAGCGCGACTACCAAGCAAATTGGCGCGTCAGAATCGACACAAAACCATGGATTTCTCTGGGAAAACCGTGACGGAGCGGCCGCCGCTTTCGTTGACACTGCCAATAGGCGTATTTAGACTGCATTAAGTAGCTTTTCTTTGTATCTGGCGGCCAGCCGGCTTCGGTCGTGGTTGGTGGAGCGACGAAGCGTGCCAGAGTTGTCGGGCCGACTAGTTTGCCAGGCGGATAAGATTGCCAGGCGGACAAGCGGCCATTTTTGGATGTCGCAAGGGGCAGAGGACAGCCGGTGTATTTTCCGGCAGGAGCAATTGTCATGGCACAGCGTGGTGAAGGACAGGGTTTGCAGATCGCGGTGATCAGCTTTGCGATGCTGACGATCATCTTGGCGATTACAACCTACGTGTTTTATGCCCAGTCGGCGTCGGCCGCGAAGGACGTGGAGGCGAAGACCAAAACATTCAACGACAAGGATGCCGAGAACAACAAGCTGCTGTATCGCAATGCCGCGATGCGGTTGGTGCTCGGATTGGGCGGAGTGACGAAGGACGAAGTAAAACTGGCCGAAAGCAAAGCTCGCGGTGAGGACGCCGAGGTAAAGGAAATTCTCAGCAACTTCGACTCGGACATGGCGCTGATCGGTGATCAAGTCGCGCCGGGGGGAACGCCTAACTACCGCACATTCAACACGAACTTGCTGGCCGCGCTGAACAAGAAGAACGCCAGCGTGGCAGACGCGGTCGATCAATTGAAAAACATGCAACTTGCGAAGGATAAGTCCGCGTTGGCTGAGAAGGCGCGGGCCGATACGGCGGTTGCGGCCTCGGACAGTGCAATTGCCGATTATGCCAAGCAGACGCAAGCGTTTGCCGATGATCGCACGAAGATGGAAGAACAAGGCAAGCAGCTTGCCTCGCGGATATCCACCGATGCTACCAAATCGAAGACGGAGATTCAGCGTGTTAGCGACGAAAAAGACCTGTTCGTCAAGCAAAACGCAGGGTTGAAACAGATGAACACGATTTTGAAGGAGCGCCAAGAAGCGATCGATAAAGATCGGGCCGACTTTACCGAGAACCCTGACGGCCAAATCACGCGAGTCAATCAGAACCAGCAGCTTGTGTGGATTGACCGCGGCCGCGCGGATGGCTTGCTGCGGCAAACCACGTTCTCCGTTTACGACCACAACGAAAGGGGCATTTCGGACACGAAGCCCAAAGGTCGCATCGAGATATTGACCGTGGGTGACCGCATTTCGGAGGCTCGGATTCTCGAAGACAAGCCGTCGAACCCCATCATTGCCGGCGACATCATCGAAACGCCCGCGTGGTCGCCCGGCCAGCGAATTCATTTCGCATTGGCCATGAAGATGGACGTCAACAAAGACCGCATCGACGACTACGACATGGTGAAAAGCGTCATTCAAATGAATGGTGGCGTGATCGATGCGGAGCTGCGTGTTGATCCCACTGGAAAGATCGTTCGCAATGGCGACATTAGCGTCGAAACCCGTTACTTCGTCGAGGGTGAACGGCCCTCGGAAGCGACCGCGCCCGAATTGTTGAAGCAATACAATGCCTTTGACCAAGATCGTGAACGCTTCACGGTTAAAAAAATCTCGGTCGAAACTCTGCTGGCTCTCATGGGCTGGCGTGCGGAGGAGAAGACGGTCGATTTGGGCGGCAGCCGCGGTGGATTCATGAAGCGGTCTCCCGGCAAGACGCAGCCCACCACCGGCACCGCTTCGCCCGATGGGGCACCCGCCGGTGATGGCGGGGCGACGCCTGCGGCTCCCGCCAGCGATCCCTTCGGCGCACCGGCTGCTCCGGCCCCTGCCGCTCCCGTAGCCGATCCGTTTGGCGCTCCGGCCGCTGCTCCTCCAGCCGCGGCGGACGCCGATCCCTTCGCGACGCCTAAATGAGCTAGCTGTTTCCGCCTGAAACCTCCGGCGGGCAATCGTGGTAAACTCGTCTGGCATTGAAGCGCTGGCTTAAACTGGCGCGATTTACAGGCGTGGAACGACGACGTGCCCGATCAGCCGGCGATTGAAACTCGCGATTTGACGAAGACCTATGTGGAAGGCTGGCTGCGCCGCAAGCGGCAGCCGGCCTTGAAGGGTGTGAGTCTGCGCGTGGAACGAGGCGAGATCTTTGGCCTGCTCGGCGGCAACGGCGCGGGCAAGACGACATTCATCAAGACGCTGCTGGGCGTGATTCGTAAGACGACCGGCGATGCTCGCCTGCTCGGTTTTCCCGCTGGCGATCGGCGTGGCCGCAAGCTGGTCGGCTATTTGCCCGAAAATCTGCGTGTGCCGCGGCATCTGACCGGCTATACGGCGCTCGAATACTACGGCAACTTGAGCAATGTGCCGACGTCGGTCATTCGCAAGCGGCGGGGAGCGCTGCTCGAAAAAGTTGGCCTGGCCGAGCGGGCCAAAGACCCGGTGCGGACATACTCGAAGGGCATGCTGCAGCGGCTGGGTTTGGCCCAGGCCATGCTGCACGATCCGGAGCTGTTCATTCTCGATGAGCCGACCGATGGGCTCGACCCGTTGGCTCGCTCGCATGTGCGCGGTTATCTGACGGAGCTGAAGCAGCAAGGCAAGACGATTTTTCTCAATAGTCACATACTGCAAGAAGTTGAGCTCGTTTGCGATCGCGTGGCGATTCTCGACAAAGGTGTGCTGCGAAAGGTTGCCAATGTCGCCGAGATCACCTCGGGCCGCAGTAGTGGCAATTTTGGCGGCAACGGTCAAGCGGCCGATCAGCAAGTTGAGTTGGAACTGCATCTCGACCTGACTGGCGACGAACGAGTCGTTCGCGAGACGCTGGGGATGCTGCCCATCGTCAGTTGGCAGGCATTTTCGGCGAATGACTTTCGTGTTGTCACGCGGCTGAAAGAGCAGATTGACGTGGACCAACTCATCGACCGTTTGCGAGTGGCTGGGGTCAGCATTATCGGGCTGAGCCGCCGGCGGGTGAGCCTTGAAGATGCGTATTTGGAGATTGTGGCCGAAGCGGCAGAGTGAATGACATTTGTTATGAGACCATACCTGGCCATTATCAAAGACTCGTTTCGCGAAGCGCTGGCGTCGCGCGTGCTGTGGGTATTTACGGGGGTGATCGCGCTGGTGCTGCTCGCGATTGCACCGTTGGGATATCAGCTCGATTTGACCGGGCCGTTTGCCTGGGGTGATATCGTCGATGGTCCGCAGTTGGCCAAGCGGCTGCGCGAAGCGGGCGGTGCGGAGCAGGATTCGCCAGCAAAGCGAATTTGGTCGCTGCTGGACGAGGATACGCATAAGGCCGTGGATGGGTTGGTAAAAATTGGTACAGGCGAGAAGCGCCGTGAGGGGCAGGGGGAACAGATTTTTCGCGGCGTGAATGCCTTGCGCAAAAACCTGAACAAGCTCATTACTCGTCCCGATTTCTACGAGGCGAAAGCTTGGGGCGAGTTGTCGTTGCCGAAAGAGGCCAAGGATTTTGTGACCCGTGGCACGGACAATTTGAGCAAGATCGAATTGCAGCGGATGAACCGATTGTTGATCGAGGCGGCATTTCCATCGAATTTTTCCTGGCGATCGAGCGATTCGATCAGCATCACTTATTTCTGGTTGGCCAGCGACCCGCTGCCATTCACGAAGAAACAGGTCGAGTACTTCATCAAGGAATGGGTGCTGACGTCGGTGATGGACTGGATTGTGGGCGTGTTCGGCCTCATCGCCGCGATTTTGATTACTTCGACAGTGATTCCGCAAATGTTTGAGCCGGGCTCGATCACGCTGCTCTTGAGCAAGCCGGTGTCGCGGTCGCTGCTGTTTACAGCGAAGTTTGTGGGTGCTTGCGCGTTCGTCGTTTTGAACGTGACGCTCTTGATCGTGGGGTTGTGGTTGATCGTGGGGTTGCGGTTTGAGATTTGGAATCATGGCATGCTCTCGTGCATTCCCGTGTTTCTGTTCATGTTCCTGGTTTATTACGCGGTGTCGGCGTTGACGGGGCTGGTGTGGAAGAGTGCGATCATTTCGGTCGTGGTGACGGTGCTGTTTTGGATTGGGTGCTTCGCGGTCGATTTTTCACACTTCTTGCTGGATGAAGCGATCATGGGGCCGCAGCGCATCACGCGGATCATTGAGGCCGAGGGAGCACTGCTGACGGTGAACGAGGGTGGAACGCTGCAAGCGTGGGACGACGAGGCCAAGCAATGGCGCAGCGCGAGCGAGAAGCGCGACGGGCCGGGAATTCCTACGCTCGATGGTCCGTTTTTTCATGACGCGAGCAAGCACTTGGTGGTTGGATTGGGCTTTCGCCATCCGTTTGGTGGCTCGGCTCAACGCATATCGCTGCGGGTGAGCGATGCGGCCGGTGGTTGGAAGTTGGGGGAAGGGCCGCCAGTTCCCACTGGCACGGCCAAGTTCCTGATTGCCAATGATGGCTCGCTCTTGGCGATTGCGGCAGACAATATCTTCCGGTTTCAAGGTGACCTTGGGGCAAAGACGTCTTCGGTTCGCATTCTTGGCATGCGGCTGCCAATGTTAGGTGGCGCGGATTTTCAGCCGTGCTTGTCGGGCGAGCGGCCGAACTTTTCTGATCCCGTGGCGGCGGCGTTTGATCCGGTTCAGCCGCGGCTGGTAATCTGTTCGGCGAATGACCTTTATTTATTCGCCCAGCAAGGGGATGGTTCGTTCCGCGAGGTTGCTCGTCAGTCGCTGGCCAGCAAGGACAAACAGGGTTCGGCGGTGGCGATTGCCGGTGATTTGGTTTTGGTGGCACGCGAGGAGGGGAAGGTTTTGCTGTTCTCGGCTAGTGATCTGTCGCTAAAGCACGAGCTAACGCTGGAGGCCAATTCGCAGCCGCGATTTGCAAGTGTGTCGCCGGATGGCTATCAGTTCGGTGTAGTATTTCAGAATCGCTTTTTATGGTTTATCGACGCCCAGACGGGCGCTGCCCGCCGGGCACCGGTATCGGCCCAAGGTGAGATCAGCGGGTTTGCGTGGACGGGGGAGCGGTTGTTCGTCGCCGATTATGCTAACCGAGTCGTGGCTTACGATCCAAAATCGCTGGCGCGCGAGCGGGTGTATCGGCCGGCGCTCTCACGGTGGGAGCTGGCTTATTATTATGCGATCGAGCCGCTCTACGCGATTTTTCCCAAGCCTCGGCGGCTGCACAAAACAGTGCAGTACCTCATCACGGGCAAGCGGACGACTGATCTCGGGTTGTTTCAAGGCGATCTCACGCTGCAGCGCGAGGATTTGCGTCCGTGGCAGCCGGTGCAAAGCGGGTTGGTGTTTGTCGGCGTGCTGCTGGTTGTCGCGTGTGTGTATATGGAACGGCACGAGTTTTAGTTTTTACGTTGGCTCGTCTTTTCACCAAGCGGTACGTCGCGGAATTTTTGGTGGCAGAGAGTGCAGTTTGTGGTGATGCGATGGAGGGGGTGGCGAGTTGGTCGGCTGTGGCTTGGGTGGCGAGAGCTTGTTCGAGTTCGAGAGTGGCGGAATGGCTGTCGCGGAGCATTTGGGCGAAGGCGGGGGGCTTGGAGGCGACTTCGGGGGTGCGGAGGAGTTCTTCGAACTCTTCGCGGAGGAGGAGGGCTTCGTGGGCGGGGTCGAGGTCGGGGTGGTCGGGAGGGGCTTTCCAGTTGGCGGTGGCGATTTGCTTGAGGGCGTCGTGCTTGTGCTCGATGGCGACCATGGCTTCGGCCATTGGCGGGATGGCGGCGGTTTCTGGGAAGTCGGCTGGGGTGTTGTTGGGTTCGTCGGGCGTTAGCGGCTGGGCGTCGCGGGCGGATTGGTAGAGGCCGCGGTAGCCGGGGCTGGTGCCGGCGGTTTTGAGGATGGTTTCGGCGGCGGCTGGTTCAAGCAAGCCGGCGGCGACGCAGGCGACGGCGGCGGCTGTGGGGCTGCGATGTTTGCCGTGGTGGCAGTGGATGTAGATGGGGCCGGGAAGGTCGCGGACGGCTTTGGCTAGTTGGTTGGCGCGGTCGGTGGGCACTCCGTCGTAGCCGTGGGGCAGGTGGACATAGCGGGGCCGTATTTTTTGGCGAGGGCAACGGCGGGCGTTGCGCCATCGACGCTGATGATGGTTTTGACGCCGAGGTCAGCAAGCTCTTTGAAGGCAGGTTCGCCGTCGGGGAGGCCGCCGGAGATGACTTTGGCGTGGATGCGGTAGGCGTTGGGGAGGTGGTGGACGCTGGGCTTTTCGGGAGCGGAGGATGTTGGTTGGGGAAGTGTGGCGGGTTTGCAGCCGAGGAGTGAGGCCAGAACTAGGAATGACCAATGACCAAGTGCCAATGAACAATGAGTAAGGCGAACAAACATGTCATTCGATCCAGACAGGTTGGGTGAAGGCGCCGTTGGCGGCGATGTCCCAGATTTCTAGTCTAACCCAGCGGCGGTTGGTGAGCTGGGGACGGAGCTTGAGGGTGCGGGTGCCGAAGGGGGCGGTGCCTGTGAGGTCGATGCGCTCACGGAAGACTTGTTGGCCGTCGCCGGAGATGATTTCGGCGAAGGCGAGCGGGAAGGTCCATTGGATTTCGGCGTGGAGTTCGGGTTGCTCGTCAGTGAGCTTGAGGACGTCGCCACTCGATTTGCCGCCGATAGTGAATTTGGGGATGAGTATTTCGCCGGTGGTGACGAAGAATTTTCCATTGCTGAGGACGTTGAGTACGGGTTGCCAGCCTTCTTCGTAGCTGGGGATGCGGTCGAGCTGGACGTAGTTGATGTTCATGTGGCCGTAGAGCTCGTGCGTGTGGTCGAGGGTGAAGATATCGACCTCGCCGGGGACATATTTGCGGTGGCCCCAGTTGGCCATGTCGTTCATGAGGTTGAGCACGCGCTCGCCGAGTTTGTCGCGCGAGGTGTCGGCGGGCATCGCCTTCCACGCGCCCCCGAGCCAGAAGTCGGCGAGGAAAAAATCTTCATTGCGAAAGAGGTCGGGAGTCCAGGCGGAGCCTTTGAGGCGCGGATGAGCCGTCCAGGCCAGGCCGTTTTCCTCTTTGAGCAGGTGGATCATGTCGCCGCGGTCGCCGATGTGATAGACCTTGCCGTAGGGGGCGATATCTTCTGAGAACGGCTGATCGGTGCCGCGGACCATCGTCCAATAGACGGGTTTTGGGAAAAAGAGCATCCAGTGGCCGGGTTGTTTGCCGCGCTGCGTGAGGCCGAGATGCACGTTGGCCTCTTCGCCGGGCATGAGAAGGAGCTTGTCGTCCGACCAGCGGCGGCACTCGTCGAACATGGCCTGCATTTCGGTGAGGCGTAGCTTGCCGGGGTCGCGTGGGTTGCCGTCGCCGTGGAATTCGCCGAGGTGAACCATGTTGACGTTCATGTCTTTGAACATGCGGACGTAGTCTTGGGCTTCAGGGCGGTTTCGCCGAGATTCTTGATCTTTCATGGCGTTGACCGCGAGAGCCATGTGGTAGTGAGTGCTGAAGGTTTTGTAGCCGGGGAGATCGACAAAGCGGTCGTGGTGGGTGAATTTGAGAGTTTCGTTGAGGGCGTCTTTGGCTGTGCCGGCTGTAAGCAGATAGAAGACGCCCATGCGGTGTGTGACGCTGGGAGGCGCGTTGACCCAGGGGACGTAGTTGCCGCCGCCGTCTTTATTTTGGCGGATGCCGAAGCCGGTTTTGCCGGCGAGTCCTTGATAGCCTGTGCCCGACCAGACGAAGCCAAGGTTGGTGGTGTAATCGCGGGGGAATTGGAACTGGTGCGGTGGCGGGAAGCAGGCGACGGAGCCTTGGTCATTGCTGGCGACGATCGCGCGGTGGCGGACGTTGAGGGGCTTCGCGGTGTTGTTGGGCGATTGTGATTGTGATAAGCGCATTTGCGATGCGCCTTCCGTGTCGATCCAGGCGATTTCTTTCCAGGACGGTTGCTCGCTGACGAGGCCGGTGTCGTAGAAGACGGCGAGGCGGTCTTTGTCGGTCTTGATGGCGGCGTCGAGGCGGATGAGGCGCGAGCCGGCGTAGCAGGTGATTTCAATCGAGCCGGTGAAGGGGCCGATGGTCAGGTCGTCGATGACGACTGTGCAGCGCTGGCCGCTGCCGATGACGCGGGCTTCTTTCGGCGCGAACTTCGAGGTGAAGGTTTCGTGGGGACGTTTGTGGGGATTGTCGAAGAAGACTTCCCATTTTTGCTCGGGGGATTTTTCGTCGTTGGCGCGGCGCTCGCCGACGGTGAGCCACCAGACAGGATCGACGTTGCTGAGAATCGTTTCGGTGTCGCGGCCCTCTGTGCGGATGCCCAGTTGTTCGATCAGCGGCCGCTGGCCGGTCATGTCGAGGGTGAGGACGGCGGTTTCGTTGTTAGCCGCGGGCTGGTTCGTTGTGGGCCAGGCGAGGCGGAGATTGCCGTTCCAGCCTTCGACTTTGACGGCACAGTCGGGTGTGTAATCGGCGAAGTCGATGGGGGTTTCGGCGAAGGCATTTCCGCAGGCGTGGAGGGCGAGAGCCAGCAGCGAGATGCGGAAGCAGAGGTTTTTTCGAGAGGGCATTTTCACAGTAAGTCGTTTTTAGTGAGCGGGTTGCGGCAAAAGTGAGGCAGTCGGTTTATGCACGGTATGCATAACGGTTGCGGGTGGCCGGAGTAAGTCGATCAGCCGGGCTGCGAGGAGCGCTAAAGTTTGAGATTTTTTTTCTGCGGAGGCCTTTTGCGCGAGTCGTAAGTTGTGGAGGATCTTGGAGTTCTGATTTTCGGTTGAATTGCCAGTGCGCTCAAGTTTAGCGCTTCTTTAATGTGGTTGGTTGGGAGGTTGTCAGATTGGCAGGGCGGGGCGAACCTGGGATATACAGCAAATTTTGTACCGATGTACAGTATATTAGAATTTGTTAATGATGAATTAAGTGGACGAGGGCGACTAGATGCTGCTGGTCACTCTACGGGCGGTCCCGGCTGCTTAACGGTTTGGCTGGTCATGGGTCATTAAGTTTTGCTGCCTGGGCTTGCCTCTTGTCCCTCGTCAACAACCAAATTACGAAGCCAATTGGTATCGCGGCAGCGACCATCACCCATTCAGCGAACCCGCAGATCCCGACGGCCATGGCTGCGGATGTATGGTTTCGTTGTCCAGAATGAGCGCTAAACATGGGTGGTAAGTGTCCCTCCCCATACAGACCCATGTACGCGAATGTCGCGATGCCAACGGCGACTGCCAGCCAATAGGCGGAGGCCCAGCAGCTTCTGCGCGAAAGATAGCCGGCAATCCCCATAGGCACGAATGGTGCTGCCAAAAAAAGACAGGCCTCTGGGTCGTCATAGAACTCGACGAGGGTGGCGATGCACGCGATACCGCAAACCACCGGCGCTCCAAGTCCTAGTAGGTTAATCAGCAGCGTGCGGAGGCGGAAGCGCATGGGGATATTGTAGCGTCCGTTCGTGCGACGCTTTGCGGCTGGTTTTTGTGTCACCCCTCCGGGGTGCAGGCGCGTGGGGGAATTTGAACCGGGGGTGGCGTCGCTGCCCTTCTGACCCCCGGCTAATAGCTGTGATCCCTCCGGGATGGGGCAGGTGGTGTAGCGTGGCGGTATCTTGCGGTGGCGTGGGTGAAGGGGGAAGCTGAGGCAACTTTGTG
>JANNTN010000487.1:0-2359 GCA_031394445.1 Anatilimnocola sp. | reverse complement strand
GCTAAAACTTCTTTAAGCGCTTCGACGGTTTCCGGCCAAAGTGGCACGCGGCGCTGCACGCCTGTTTTTGGCCGTGGGTAGTCGAGCCAACCCGTTTTCAGGTCGATCGCCGACATCGGCAGCAAGGCACAGTCAGTATTCCCCAGAGCGGCGTTACATCCCAGCAGCAGCATCGCCCGCAATTGAGGGCTTGCGGCAGCGATCATCTTCTGTAATTCGTCCGCAGCAAACAATCTCTTGCCGTAAGTGTGCTGCTGTTTCGCCCGTGCCTTCCGTTTGTCTGCCTTGCTGGGTGCCCGAAACTTCGGGCCGAATTTTATCACCCTTTCCACAAGGTTTGATTCCACGGCATAACGGAAAACACTTCGGGCATGGGTAATTTCGCGGCCGAGTGACACGACACTGTGCCTGCCGGCAAGCTTCACGTACAGTGATTCAAAATCTTCGGGTCTTAGGTCGAGCACCACGCGGGTCTTGCCAAAGTGCGCGATTAGAAGGTCGGTTGTACGCCGATACTCGACGAACGATCGCGGCGTCAGCTTCTCCGCATCCACGTCGGCCCGCTTGCCGGCCAGAAATCGATTACACAGCTCGGCCAGAGTCAGCTCGTCGCTCTTGGCCCTTGGCAATCGGCCCGCGATGAGATCGTCTTTCTGGTCGTTCCACAGATTCAGCGCCTTTGTGCCCTTGGGATCAGCGGTAATGCTGCCGAAGTAGTTGAGCTGCCCGCGAACCTTTTTGGCCCAGCGGCCACTCTGGTGAGGGAAAAGCGGAAACTGGGGATGCAGCCCCCATTGGATCCGCCAGTTAGGGTCGAGCTTCGCGGGTTTGCGGCCAGCTTGGACCTTGCTAGAATTGGCCACGGCACTACCTATCGCTTTGAAGGGTGTAGGTGGTGTCAGCAGACACCCGTTGCTAACGACAGCGGGTGTCAAATTTGACTCCCGGCAACCTACCGGGTGTCAAAACGGGTGTCAAGCACTGAATGGACGATCGCGGGCAGCCTGTAAAACAGCGAAAAACATTGAGAAAACACATTTTGGCGGGATAGCTCAGTTGGTTAGAGCAACGGCTTCATAAGCCGTGTGTCGCCGGTTCAAGTCCGGCTCCCGCTACTTGATAGCAAAGGACTTACGATGACAGGTTTGCAAATGTCACCGATTTGTCACCGATGCTGTCACCCGTGGTCTCAACGTGAACTAGATTTCACAGGGAGACCGCGATGGCCAGAGAACCAAAGAAATACTGGAAAGCCACCCACAAGTGCTGGTACGTGAAGGTGGCAGGCAAACACATCCGGCTGGACCCGGATGAGGAGAAGGCCCAGAAGCTCTTCTACGAGGTCATGGCCGGTCGGCGCGAATTCGGGCCGGACGCCCTCGTCGCCGAACTGATCCTGGAATTCCTGCTCTGGTCCCAGAAGAAGCACAAGCCACGCACTCACGAATGGTACAAAGAGCACCTGGAGTCCTTCGCCAAGCACATTGGCCGGCTCCGGGTCCAATCCCTCAAGCCCTACCACGTCGAACAATGGGTCGAGAAGCTCTTCCCGAACACGAACAACGGGACGACGATCGGGAACGCGATGAGGACCGTCGTGAGGGTCTTCAACTGGGCGAAGAAGTCCGGGCGGATAGCGACATCACCCTTGGCCAGTCTGCAACGGCCACGCTCGACACATCGAGACGTGTACCTAATGCCGGACCAGTACAAGAAGCTGGTGGCGTCGATCAAGGACGAGGCGCTCCTTGATTTGGTCACGATCATGCGAGAGACGGGGTGCCGACCCCAAGAAGCCCGCCTCGTGGAGTCTCGGCACTTTGACCGACACAACCGCTGCTGGGTGTTCCCGAAGGAAGAGGCGAAGGGAGGTCGAGAAGAAAGAGTCGTCCTCTTGAACGGACGGGCGCTAGAGATCACGAAGAAGCTGGCGCTGAAGTATCCCGAGGGGTCAATCTTCCGCAACAACCGCGGCCGACGCTGGACGCCGAATGCGTTCGATCTGCGGTGTTCCCGGCTCTCGAAGACGCTCGGCTTCCATGTCTGCCCCTACGCGATCAGGCACACGTTCGCCACCGACGCGATCATTCGCGGCGTGGACATCGTGACGATCGCCGAGTTGATGGGGCACAAGGACTTGACGATGCTCAAGCGGATTTACCAGCACGTCAGGAAGCGGAGCGACCACATGAGGGAGTCGCTTCGGAAGGCCACGGAAGACGCCGCCTAGCGAAGCGACTGGAACTCGAACGCTCACTGATGACTTCCAACGCGCGTTCCTGCATTGAAATGCTGAAATGGCGTTGTTAAGATCGAAAACTTGGCGTCCGCGCCATATTCGGTTGACTAAATAAAGAGC
>JANNTN010000486.1:0-21499 GCA_031394445.1 Anatilimnocola sp. | reverse complement strand
CTCATGTCAGTCGGCTGCGATTCAACCCCTAGTTGATCAAGCAGCGTGCAAAAGTTCGGATAGGTCTGGCGATTGAAAACGATAAAGCCCGAATCCACAGAGTGTCGCTCGCCGTTCAACTCAATGTCGTGCGTGTGCGTGTGGCCGCCTGCGTAATCGCCCGCTTCCAGAACGACCACTTCGTGCCGCTCTTGCAAACGCAACGCGGCGGTCAGACCCGAAATGCCAGCCCCGATAATCGCGATTTTCACGGGTTTTTCCGAGGCCAGAATATAAAATCGTTCAAATCGTTCTATCAACTTACCGCCTTAACCGTGAGTTCGCAAGCGGATTTAACAGTAATCCAGAATTTTTTCCGCTCCTTTGGCTGGCCAGCGAAAACGGCCGGTTACAATAAACGGTCAAATCATTCCGTCCATTAAGTGGCTGGTCATGCCTCAAAGCCTGTCGCCAAAGCAAGTTGCCCGGGCGCTTGGCGTCAGCGAATCGTCGCTCAAACGCTGGTGCGATCGCGGCTTATTGGCAGCCACCACGACCAGCGGCGGCCACCGCCGCTTGTCACTCGATGGCGTGCTTAAATTCGTACAAAAAACCGGGCGGCTGCTCACTCATCCCGAATTGCTCGGCCTGCCTGCACGTACCGGAACCGGCCAACGCACCCTATCCGCTGCTCAGGACGACTTGCTACGCGCGCTCTTGGCTGGCGACGAAGTAAGCTGTCGGCAGATCGTCTTCGACGCACATGTTGCAGCCATTCCGCTCAGTCGCATCTTCGACGAGATCGTCGCGCCAGTTTTTCGGCGAATCGGCGATGCCTGGGCGTGCGGGGAAGCTCATGTCTATCAAGAGCGGCGTGCGGTCGAGACCTTTGCCCGAGTTTTATACGATTTGAGGGAATCGCTCGGCACACCGGCGACCGGCGCACCGCTGGCAATTGGAGGTGCTCCTTCCTCCGATTCCTATTCCCTGGCGACGGGCATGGTGGAGCTTGTTCTGAAGCAAAACGGCTGGGCGGCGCAGTCGCTCGGCCCAGGGTTGCCCTTCGACACGCTCGTGGCGGCAATCCAACAGATGCAGCCGCGATTACTGTGGCTGAGCGTGTCGCATCTCGACGACGAAGCTCGCTTCCTCCGCGAATACGCTGATTTTTACGAGCAAGTCCGGACTCAAGTCCCCGTCGTAGTCGGAGGGCAGGCGCTTCACGAGCAACTTCGCCTGCAAATCCAATTCGCAGCCTATTGTGACAACCTACAGCACCTTGCGGGGTTCGCTTCCGCTGCTTTGACCATCGCCTCTGCGAAGCCGGTGAAAACTTCACGGAAATTGAAACTCGAATGACTAGCCGTTGGCTTCAAATCTGCTGCTGCCCCGGCGACAAATGAACGATTTGAACGATTTATTGGTTATGTCTCCGCAGCAGCAACGGTTGTGAGCGAAGAAGCAATGACGCTGAGTTGCCTGGAAGAGCCGTTTAAGACTGCCGTGTGGTAGTCAGCTCCCATCCGGATCTTACGTCGAATCGCTCAAGGAATTTCGCATGATTTGTCGCATCTCATCCGCTTTGTTTTTGCTAGGTGCCGTTGCCTGCGTGAGCAGCGTGGGCTCCGTCGCGGCTGCCGACCCCGCCGCAACGAAGGATATCGTGGATACCGCGGTCGCGGCCGGATCGTTCAAGACTTTAGCGGCCGCGCTGAAAGCCGGCGAATTGATCGACGCACTAAAGTCGAAGGGGCCATTCACGGTATTTGCTCCAACGGACGAAGCTTTTGCTAAGCTTCCCGCCGGCACCGTCGAAACCCTGCTCAAGCCCGAAAATCGTGAAAAGCTGGCCGCCGTGCTGAAGTACCACGTCGTGAGCGGGAAGGTGACCTCGGACCAGGTCGTCAAGTTGCAGAAGGCGACGACGCTCAACGGCAAGGACGTGCGCATTGATGCTACGAGTGGAGTGAAGGTTAATAATGCCACGGTTGTGAAGGCTGATATTATCGCCACGAACGGCGTCATTCACGTGATCGACCATGTGTTGCTGCCAGAGTAGTTAAATGGATTTTAGCGTGAGGCCGATCGCGGACATTTACCGCGGTCGGCCGTTATGTTTTGTTATCGACGACGCGGCGGCCAGGGAAAGAAGGCACTGGTACGAGAAATGTAATCCCGATATCCGGTCGTCCGCTGAACCAACGATTTTTCAAGCAAGCCAACCCCGGAGATGCGCAACAACAACAGCGACATCAGCAGCGGACTGAAGATAATCCACCATGCCGAGCCCCCGGCAACAGCTATCAAATATATTCCCCACCAAACCAGAAAATCGCCAAAGTAGTTCGGATGCCGCGTGTAATGCCACAGCCCTCGATCGCACACTTGGCCGCGACTAGATGGATTCGTCTTGAAACTAGCTAGTTGAAAATCTCCCACCGATTCAAACGTCAAGCCGATGAGCCACAACATCATTCCCACGCCGTCCAGCCAGTTCAACTCGCTGCGGCCCAGTGTGCCGGCGGCCAGCGGCAGTGCAACAACCCACAAGATGACTGCCTGCAAGCTAAACACCACGACCAAACTGACCAGCCAAAACCGCTCACCATACTGTCGCCGCAGCGCCGCATAACGATGATCTTCCGGCTGCCCCCACTTTCTCCACGCCAAATAACCCGCCAGGCGCAACCCCCAAATGGTGGTGAGTGACGCCAGTAGCCAACTCCGAAAACCAACTCCGCCCGTCACAATCAATCCAGTCCACGCAGCAACGACAAATGCCAATCCCCAAAACACATCCATGATACTGGCATCGCGCAGCGGCAGGCTGATCAGCCACGCGACCGCTGCCACAACAGCAATCACCGCGAGATTGAGCATTAACAGCGAAGCCAGAGACATGTGAAACCTGTAAATGAAAACCGCGGCCGACCCTGTACAGCACACCGCGTCGGTAAAGAACCCCATTCACACTATAGGCTCACTGGCAAGTCTCAACGAATGATGCAATCGAATGTAACCAAGCAGCCGGCAGCGTCGAATATTCGGCTCGGGCTCTGCTGCGCCTTCAACGAACAGCCGATCAAGTTCGGCACCACCACGGCGACAGTGGTTGGCAAGATGAGTCGCCAAGAAGGCCTCGCCAAACTATCTCGACTTTGCCTGGCGAATGCCGAAGCCTTAGCAGCGGCTCTAAAATATTGTGCTCAGGCGAGCATCGGCTGTTTTCGAATTAACAGCCAAATTCTGCCGCTCAAGACGCATCCCACGCTCCGATACATAGTGCCCGAATTGCCGGACGGGGCAGAAATCGTTCGCCGCTTTCAAAGCTGCGGCGACTTTGCCCGCCAGCACGGCCTCCGCACCTGTTTTCATCCCGACCAGTTTGTCGTTCTGAATTCACAGCGGCCTGAGGTCGTCGCGGCGTCGATTCGCGAAATCGAATACCAGGCTGAAGTCGCCGAGTGGGTCGCCGCGGATGTGGTCAACATTCACGGCGGCGGCGCTTTCGGCGATAAGCGGCAGGCTCTATCCGACTTGGCCCGCAATCTCGATCAACTATCGCCGCGTGCTCGCGCGATGCTCACCATCGAAAACGACGACAAAATCTATTCGCCGGCCGACTTGCTCCCGCTCTGCCGCGATTCGGGCATTCCACTCGTCTATGACGTGCATCACCATCGCTGCCTGCCCGACGAACTGACCATCGCAGCCGCCACGGCCCAAGCACTAGCCACTTGGAATCGCGAGCAGCTCTTTCACCTCTCCAGCCCCAAAGATGGCTGGGCCAGCGCCCGCCCCGAGCGCCATCACGACTTCATTGATATCGGTGACTTCCCACTTGAATGGCGAGAACTGAAAATCACCGTCGAGATCGAAGCCAAAGCCAAAGAGACCGCCGTATTGAAGCTAAAAAACGACCTCAGCCACGCGAAACCGGCCGGAGCGCGGCGATCCTGAGCCGTGCAGCGTTGATTCTGCCCGAATGCCGCAGCCCAACGTCAGACCTCAAAAAATCTGAATGTTGGGCTCTGGCAGCTACGCATAAAATTAACAGAATCTGAATGTTTTTCACATGACGCGGCGTAATCTTAAAACTGCGTCTCATCGCAGATTCTCGGCGAACAGCTCATCGTGGCCCGCCCGACACGTTGAGCTGTTTTTTGCATTCACCATTTCGAAATGGCCACCCGTGCTGATTTTCACGGCTGTGTTACTGGCCCGTTGTGCCTCATTGTTGAGTTGTCTGTGGTCGTAATTCGGCTCGGCTGAAGATGTCGTGTCCAACGCTGGCATTCCTGGGGTGAGCGAAGCATAATCGACCGCACCCCCTCTGGAGATTTCAGCATGGCAAAAAAGAAACCGGCAATGTTGGCGTTGCTAAAGATTAAGAAACTGGTGGATGGAGTTTTAAGCAAAATGGAGGCGGCGAAAGAAAAAAAGGGCAAGCAGAAAAACAAGAAAAAGAAAGTGGCGAAATAGATTCGCAAACCTGCGAATCCTAGTGTAATCCTAAGTTCAATTGTCGCACGGGAGAGTAGAGGCGGCGGGAAGGGATGCGCTGCTACAATATCGGCCAGGCAGAGACAGGATTGGTTCCAGGCTCAATCTCGAGGGGCAATCTCGAACTGGAGAAACGTGGATGATCACGGCCTTCGCGTCGATGGTGTTGGTTTGTAGTGCGGTTGCCTCAGCGCCGCAGGTCGATGGGAAGCAGGTTACCTGGCATCCGCTCACGGTGACCTTTGCCGGACCAGAAGCTGCCGAAACTGACAACGAGCCAAATCCATTTTTGGATATTCGCTTGGAAGTCGAGTTCATCGGGCCGTCGCACCAAAGGTATGATGTGCCTGGATTTTTCGACGGTGACGGCAACGCCGGGCCCAAAGGGAAGGTGTGGCGGGTGCGGTTCTCTCCCAATGCGGCGGGCAAATGGCGCTACACTGCTCGGTTTCGGCGAGGCCCAGGCGTGGCCATCCAGCTTGAACCGAATGCCGGCGAAGCATTTTTGCCTTATGGCACGGCGGCAGAGGATTTTACTGGAACATTCGAGATCGCTCCGCGTGACACCGGAGCTCCCGGATTTTTGAAGTGGGGCTTCCTCAGATACGCGGGAAAGCACTACTTGAAGTTTGCCGAGGGGCCGTACTGGATTCGCGGCGGCACCGACGAACCGGAGAATCTGCTGGCTTACGCCGGCTTTAACAACACGCCTCCCAAGCATCGCTATGCGGCACATGAGGAGGATTGGCGTACAGGTGATCCAGACTGGGGAGCCGATGCCAATTCCGCCGGCCGCGGCCGCGCTATCATTGGCATGGTCAACTATCTGGCCACAGAGCATGTCAACAGCATGTATTTCCTGTTGATGAATGTCGGCGGCGACGGCCGGGACGTGTGGCCCTGGGCCGGCAAGATCGACGGACTTGGTAGCAAAGACAACGACAACCTGCACTACGACACCGCCAAGCTCCGTCAATGGGAAACGGTATTCGCGCACGCCCAGAAAAAGGGTGTGTTCTTGCACACGGTCTTCAACGAAGCAGAGGAAGCGAATAAGCGTGAGCTGGATGATGGCGAGCTGGGGCCGGAGCGAAAACTCTACTACCGCGAGATGATCGCACGGTTTGGGCATCACCTGGCGCTCGAGTGGAACTTGTGCGAGGAGTACAACCTGAATTTTAATTTCGGGCCGGAGCGGCTGGGAGCGTTCGCCTCTTACGTGCGCGCGGTCGATCCCTACGATCATCCGATCGCGGTGCATAGCGCCGGCGACCCGGTCGAGGCGCTGCGTTTCATGTACGGTGATGCTCGCTATGACATGACCAGCGTGCAGCTAAACCAGAGGCCGATTCATGAAGTGACCGAGGCCCTGCGGCGCGAAACGCGCCAGGCCGGGCGGCCAATTCCGATCAGCCTGGACGAATTCACCCTCGACCGGGGGCAGCGGGCTTCGCACATTCCCATTGACGATGCCGATGGCTACCGTCGCGAGAAGCTTTGGCCCACTTATTTTTCCGGTGGCATGATCGAGTTCATTCTCGAAGGGCTGCTCAAAACGGACAGTTTCAAATTGACGGAGCGGGAAAAGCTTTGGCGATTCATGTGGATCGCGCGCCATTTTATGGAGGAGGAACTGCCCTTCTGGGAGATGGAACCAGCCGATGAATTGGTGAGCAGTGGTGGCACGATCGAACTGGGGATTGGCAAGGGGAAGAAGATTCCGCTGGGTCCGCAGGTATTCGTCAAGCCAGGCGAGGTCTATGCGATTTACCTGCCCACGGCAACGCCCACCGGCACGCTCGATCTGCAGGGCTTGACCGGCGCTGCCGAGCTGCGCTGGTTCAATCCGCGTTCCGGAGAGTTTGCTGGCCAGACGCGACAAGTTCGAGGTGGTGGCCCAGTCGAGTTGGGTGCCGCTCCGGCCGATGCCGAGCAGGACTGGGTGGTGCTCGTCAAACGCACGCAGAAATCGGCCGCCATTCCTGACGCCACAAAGTACAACATCGGGCTGAGTTTTCCAGGCCAGCACTGGGAAACGCGATTGCCGGGCGAGGTGGGTTTGAATGACGCCAAGCTCGCCGCGTTTGCCGCCCGGCTCGGCGGCGATGGCTGCGTAGTGCGCGATGGTTACCTGGTAAAAACCTGGGGCGACGTGACGCGACATAAGGACTGGGCATCGGCAGCCAAGCCTGTGTTAAGCACACTACTGCTCGTGGCAGTGGCCGATGGAAAAATTGCCGGCGTCGATGCGCGTGTAAAAGAGGCCGGCTGGCCGCTCAACGAGAAAGATGCCGCGATGACGTACCGGCACCTGGCAAACATGGTCAGCGGCTACTCTTGCGCCGAATCGCCAAGTGCCGCCTGGGGCTACAACGATTTTGCGATTCAGCTCTACGCAAAATCGCTGGAGCGAGTGTTTGGCAAGTCTCTCGATGTCGTCTTGCGAGAGCGCTTCGCGGGTTTGCAATTTGAGGACGGCGTGTTCTTTGGCTCGCGCGATGGGTTGGGCGTTTCCGCCAGCGTTCGCGATTTCGCGCGACTGGGCTGGCTGTGGTCGAACGGCGGGAGTTGGAGCGGTCAGCAGGTGCTGCCTGAAAATTTGGTGCGCGAATGCTTTCGTCCGGGCGTGCCAGCCAACTTGCCTCGCACCGCGAATCGCACGCAGGATTATCTGGGCATCGGCAGCTACGGCGGCGGCACCGATCAAACGCCATTTGGCCCGGGTGTGTATGGGTTTAACTTTTGGTTCAACACGCCGGATGCCAGTGGCCGGCGCGGTTGGCCTGCCTTACCGGCGGATGCCTATCAAGCGAATGGCATGTGGAACCGCGACACGCTGACCGTGATTCCCAGTTGGCGAATGGTAGTTGCGGTTCGCGGGGCCGAGCGAGGAAAATTCCAGCCCGGCGATGATGAAAATGGGTTCAACCAGAGCCTGAGGCTGTTGGCCGAAGCCACCGGCGCGGCAAAATTGCCCGCGCAAGTGGTCCGCTAAATCCTAAAGTAAACAGGCGGCAATTCTTTCATGAGGCGTTCCTTCCTCGTTTGGCTTTTTCTCGCGTTCCAAAGCCTAGATTGTGCGTCGGTAACGGCCGCTGACCATCCGAACATTATTCTGATCGTCATCGATGATATGGGCTGGTCCGATCTCGGCTGTTACGGCAGTAAGTTGCACAAAACGCCAAACATCGACCGTCTGGCGGCGGGCGGTGTGCGCTTCACGCAGGGCTACGCCGCCTGCCCCGTCTGTTCGCCGACGCGGGCCGCGATCATGACTGGCAAATGGCCCGCACGGCTGCACCTCACCGATTGGTTGCCCGGCCGCGGCGATCTGCCCGCTCAACGACTGGCGAGGCCAGAATTCCGACAGCAGTTGCCGCTGGAGGAAGCCACTCTGGCCGAAGTGCTGCGCGAAGCCGGCTATGCCACGGCGAGCATCGGCAAGTGGCATCTGGGCGGCCACGGGTTCGGGCCAGAGCAGCAAGGCTTTGAACTGAATGTAGCTGGCGACGCCGGTGGCAGTCCGCCGGGTTTTTTCGCCCCGTTCGCGCGCCCGAATGACAATCTGAAAAATGACAAGGCGAAATCGGTCGGCCGCCAACTCGTCGGTCTCGGCGACGCGCCGGCCGGCAGCTATCTAACGGACCTATTGAGCGAAGCGGCCGTCAAGTTCATTGAGCAGCATCGCCAGCAGCCCTTCTTTTTGTACCTGCCGCATTACACGGTCCACATTCCGCTCCAAGCCAAAGAGCAGTTGATTGCCAAGTATCCGCCGGCAGGAGAATTTCGCGGGCAACAAAATAACCCGGTCTATGCGGCAATGATCGAGAGTCTCGATGACGGCATTGGCCGCATCCTGGCAAAGCTCGACGAATGGAAACTGGCGGAAAACACGATTGTCATATTCACCAGCGACAACGGCGGCCTGGCGACACGGGAGGGGCCGAACACGCCGAGCACGTCGAATGCGCCGTTGCGGGAAGGCAAGGGTTTCCTGTATGAAGGCGGCATTCGCGTACCGCTGATCGTTCGCTGGCCTGCCGCAGTGATGAGTGGACAAACGAGCGAGCAAATCGCGTCCAGCGTCGATCTGATGCCCACGCTCGCCGACTTGTGCGGCGTCAAGCTCGCGCACGCGGTCGATGGAGTAAGTCTGACGCCGCTGCTGCTCGGCAAGGGCGAGGTTGAGCGCGATGCAATCTATTGGCACTATCCGCACTATGCCAATCAAGGGGGAAGACCCGGCGGCGCAGTCCGGGCGGGCGATTGGAAGCTGATCGAGTTCTATGAGTCCGGCCGCCGCGAATTGTTCAATCTGAAAACCGACTCGCGGGAGAGCCGGAACCTGGCTGCACAGCAGCCGGAGCGAGTCTTAGAGCTGGCGGCGAAGCTGACTGCCTGGCGCAATGCGGTCGGCGCTCAGATGATGACGCTCAATCCAACCTATCGGCCAAATCCGCAAGCGGCTGACGGCACGATCACACTGCCGGCCCGCTCGGCGGATGTCCATGGCGAGCAGCTTCGCTTTGAACCGTTGCCGCATAAGAACACGCTCGGCTATTGGACGAATTCCGCCGATTGGGCGAGTTTTGAGTTCGAGGTTGAGCGACCGGGAGCCTTCGAGGTCGAACTTCTGGCTGGCTGTGGCCGTGGCAGCGGCGGCAGCCTGGTCGAGGTGACAATTGCCGATGAAAAAGTCTCTTTTATGGTTTCAGAAACCGGCGGGTTCCAAGAATTTCAGCCGCGAAACATCGGCCGCGTGACACTCAGTAAGGCCGGGCGGTATCTGCTAGAGGTTCGAGCCACTTCCAAGCCTGGTCCCGCCGTGATGGACCTACGCCAAATCCGGCTGCTGCCTGCCAGCTAATTATTCTAGCGTTTTACCGGTCTTTCTACTGGCCGTCACAGCATCTGCTTATTTGCCGGAGGTGAGTTGCAGCTCGACGGCTGCCATGCCAGATTTGACTTCAATGTTGATGCCGGACGTTCTTGGGCTGGCATACTTTTCGGGCGTCTCGGACTTCATTGCGACAATTTCACTTTCTTCGACCTTGCGGTTCGGCTGTGCAATGACCTGTTTAGAAACGGAGACACCGTGCTTGCCAATCGCAGCTCCCGCCCCGTGACCCGTGGTGCTCAGCGAAAACTCTCCGTTGCTATTCGTAACTCCCGTGGCAGGCACGCCGCCGGATTCGGGTTCGAAGAGTACGGCGGCACCATCAACTGGTTTGCCATCGAGCAGCACGCGCCCTTTGACCGGAGCAAAACCACCGTTAGCGCCGCAACCAGACAGCAGCGCCACGCAACACAACAACCAAGTAAGAATGCGCATCGATTGATTTAACTAAAGCCGGCTGATTAGTTGGGAGCGGAGATCGCTTGGCCTTCCGATTTGCCGCCCAGATACTGATAGGTCCAATGGTCGATATTTTGGTTGAGGAAACGCATCGATCCATCGCCGAAGGTGAAATTCACGCCGCCGGGGTGCAACGATTTGAAGCCGAACTCCGTGCTCCAATTATCCCACCACCGGCAAGGGCCTTTCGATAGGTCTTTGGTGCAGGTGTCGTAATTCATCGGGTAGATCGTACTAATCATGCCATTGGTATTGCTGCCATGCACCCAGCCACGAGTAACGGGAATTGCGCAATCGCCGCGAACTTCGCCCACAAAAATCGTGTTTGACAATCCATCGGTAACTTCGGCCAACCGCGCAGTATAAATGCGGCCCAATCGCGTGAATGGTCCCGCCGGAGCCTGATCGCTCGTGCTCAGGTTGTATTTGTCCCACACAGCTCGTTCCGGGCAGCTTCCGGCGGCGTTGTCTCCGGTGCTCGTTGGCCCTTTCGAGCCTGCATAGCTGAACGAAGCTAATTTCCCCGCCGGCACGCCATCGATCGTGTTCGCGTTCGTCTTGGGCGTGAAATCGCTGGGGCACTTATAGCTCTTGACAACCACGCCCGCGATGTAATCCGTCGTTGAACCGGGCACGAACTGATACTCGGGTGGTTTGCTGAAATCAATTTGCTGGAACAGACTCCCCTGCTCGATATACGGCGTTAAATGCAACAGCATCGACCCCCGATTGAGTTGAAAATTTGGGTCGGTAACCGAATTGGTGTACCAGATTCCACCGGGAGGCACGCGCTGATGCGTGTCGTGATAGGTATGCAGTGCGATTCCAATCTGCCGGCTGTTGTTGCTGCACTGCGTGCGCCGGGCCGACTCGCGGGCCGATTGGACGGCTGGCAGGAGCAACGCCACCAAGACGCCAATAATCGCAATCACCACGAGCAATTCAACCAAGGTGAATGCACGCCGAACAGAACCTTGGCGCACCATGGGAACTCCTTCTCGGTTGGGAGAGGCAACACCTCGAATGGAGACGAACTGGCACCTTTATGGCACGTTTCGATGACACATGCAATGTTGATCGCTCTATTTGTTCTGGCCCTTCTTCTGGGCTTTCGGGTTGGCTTTTTGGTTCGCGCCACCCGGTCCCCAGTCTTCGCTTTTCACGCTCGACCCCAGGAAACACGGCGCGATCAGCTCACTTTCCCAAGCTGCGAGAGACACAGAGAGTCGCCTTAAGACGTCCGGTTTTTCGGTAGCGAGGTTTTTGGCTTCGCCCACGTCGCTTGCCAGGTCGTAGAGCTCCGCGGGCTGATCGTCGAGCCGAACGAGTTTCCACGAACCTTCGCGGACAGCACGCGCTGTACCATTCACTGCGCGCCAGCAAAGTCGCTCGTGGGGCGGAGATTTCGATTCGCCCGTCAGATAAGGGACGAGGTTCACGCTGTCGTAGATTTTGTCGGCAGGCAGGGTTTTGCCAGCCGCAGCGAGCGCGGTGGCTAATACATCCAGTGAAATAACCGGCGCATCGTAGGTTCCCCCAGCCGGCAGCTTATCGGGCCAACTGACAACGAAAGGTACGCGAACGCCTCCTTCGTAAACCTGGCCTTTTTCTCCGCGGAGCACGCCGTTATTGGCTGCGTTGCGCACCGGTCCACCATTATCGCTGAAAAAGAAAACCAGCGTACGCTGCGCTTGGCCACTCTCGTCTAGCGTCTTCGTAATTTTTCCAATTGCGTCGTCGAGCAAGCTAACCTGGGCCAGGTATTTGCGACGGGCTGCATTCTCGACATGGCCAAAACGGACCTCGTGTTCTGCCGTTGGCTCGTGGGGAGTATGCGGCGCATTGAAGGCCACATACAGCAACCACGGCTGACCGGTGTGACGCCGAATAAATGCTGCGGCTTCGTCGCCAAAAGAGGCCGTGAGATGAGGCGGGACATCACTCAGCGGCTGTCCGTTTCGCGTTAACGGGAGCGTGTATTGACGGCCATTCGGTTCCCAACCCTGAAAGCGATGACCGCCGCCGATAAATCCAAATGTCTCGTCGAATCCTCGCTTCCCAGGAGAGTGTGCCGGGGAGGCCCCCAAATGCCACTTGCCAACCCAACCGGTGGCATACCCGGCATCTTTCATGAACTGAGGCAACAGTCGTTCCGTCAGCGGCAAACCTTCCGCCTCGTCGAGAGGGTCATAAACAGGATTGAATTCGTGGCCAAATCGCGCCTGGTATCGGCCAGTCAACAAACCGGCTCGAGTGGGGGAGCAAAATGGATGCGACACGTAGCCGCTGGTGCAGCGAACGCCAGAACTAGCCAGGGCATCCAGGTGCGGGGTGGGCACATCCTTGCCCCCCTGAAATCCCGTGTCGGCATAGCCGTGGTCATCGCTGACGATAATCAAGACGTTTGCTTTTGTCGTCTGGCTGGCGTTGAGCAACGCTGGACAGCCGTAAAACAGGATGGCGGCCAGTACGACCCTGGCCGTACCGCACAAAAGTGTTGTGGATTGCATTACAGCAGCGCCCCTACTCAGTTTGATTCAACCAAAGTGATGAACGGACATGACAGTGACGCCCACGGTAACAAACTCTGATTCCACATGCCACAAACGGCTTGTGACCTGCAGGGCTACTCAGTTATTTAAAGTAGTCCGGCGAGGCCCTTCGCCGGATTGAGCCGCAAGTTGACTCTCTAATTGGACTTGGCGTTTTTCAACGATGTTGCAGCATCCTTGCGAAGTTTTCCCAGTTTCATTAACTGCTTAGCCCTGTTGTGACCTGAGCGAGCATATGGGACTGCGACGGCACGATTGTCAGGGTCTGCCGGCATTTCTCCAGAGCACCGCGGCGTCGGTCGCGGGCTGCGATCCGCTCCAAGCAAAGTTGCCAATTGCGAAATCCGGACGGCCGTCGTGATCCCAGTCCCCAGTTGCACACGTAAAGTGGTCGCACGTTCCGGTCTCCAGAACGTGCTTCGCAAATTGCCCCTTGGCTTGTTGCTCGAACAACACGACCGACGGCAGCCGTAGTTTTTCTCGCTCTGGAAATAGCATTTCGGGAAGCAGAGTTACCGCCAGTACATCCTGGTCTCCATCACCGTCGAAGTCGGCGGTCACGGCTTTGGCCGCGCCATACAGCGGGGCGATCACATGCTGCTTGTAAGGAAACTCGCCTTCATTTTCGAGCCATTGCACTCCGTGATAAGGTTTGAGGAGGTGTGGCCGATCAAAAATGTCGCCGTTCGTCAGCAGCACGTCGAAATCTTGGTCGCCGTCCATATCGACGATCTCAATCCCACTCGAGCCAAAACTCGGATGTGGAGCGGCAAAAATCGTCTCCTGGCGAAAACTGCCGTTGCCGTCGTTCAAGTATCCCACAACCGTTTCATGTTCCTGGCTGATCAGCCCGACGAAATCGGGACGTCCATCGCCGTTGAGATCGGCAACCGGAACATGGATAGCGCCGTGCCGCGCGTCAACGACTTGCGAAACAAATTGCGGCTTTGCCCAGTCGGTCGTTCGGTTCTCCAAATACAAGATTTCGCCAGTTGTTCGCCAGCCGAACGCGGCGACGACCAGATCGAGCTTGCCATCGCCGTTGAAATCCGCCACTTGCACGTCCGCCACGCGGCCCACGTAATTCAAAATGGTCTTGGTTGCGAACTGGCCGCCCGCAGTGCCCTTCAGCCACAGCACCTGGCCGAGTTTATCGTTAGTCGGAAAGAACTGTCCCAGCGAAGCGATGAGGATATCGTTCTGCCCATCCGCATCCAGGTCGGCAACCGTCGTGTGACAGGGGGCAGTGAGCCCTGAAATCACCATCCCGCCGGGGCCTGGTTCATTGGGCTTCATCACTAAGATCGCATTCAGCCGCGACTCGCTGAGCAGCAATTGTTGCTCGGAATTGCCAAAGACTTGTGTTACTTGCGCGCTAGCGACGGCGGGAAACGGCGGTGCACCGGGCATCCAGCCGGTGCCACGCTTTTCGAACTTAACCGGTGGCTGCGCGGTTGCCGCAATCTGATCCATCGCAGGCAGTCGCTCGGGCGCTCGCTGCTCGTAGTACTGAACGACGCTTTCCAGCGCGGGAAAGTCACCCGCCAGCGCCGATGTTCGCAGGAAATCGTACCCCTGCTTAACTTCTTTTCTCCAGGCCCAGCGGGGCATCGTTTCCGGAGGAGGATAAGCATGGCAAGCGGCACACAGGCGGTGAACTGCTTCCGACGATGCTTCGCTCGGATGCATATCCTCAACCAAATGCTTGCCGAGGGCAATTTGTCGGTCGTGAGGTGGTGCTGCGATGACGCTGGCAGAGCGAGATGGCGGCTTCCATTCAGTTCCGCCCAATTGGGCATGAGTCCGCGCGCGACGAGTTTGCCCAATCTTGTTGAATAACTGTGCCAGTGCGAGATGCGCGGGCCGATAATTCGGATCCTCCTTCAAAGCCGAATAAAGCCAGGCCGCCGTGTCTTCTTCATGTCCCGTTTGGGCCATCCATTGGCCCACGTCGGTCAATAGCGCCGGTTCGGGCTTCGACTCTCGGAGCGATCGTATTACTTCGGCTTGGCGACGATCGTTCTGAACGGCGCGGGCAGCAATCGCGGGATCATTTTTCTCCTGCGCTTGCAGCGCGAGCCCCAGAATCTGGTTGGCGTCCGTGTGGTCTGGGCTGATCTCAACCGCCTGCCGCAGCGTTTTCTCCGCCAACTGGAGATTGCCCTCGCGCAATGCCAATCGGCCCAGCTCGATCAGCGCTTGGACGTGATCCGGCTGGCGTTGCAGCAGCGCATCGAGTAACTCCCGCGCATCCGCTAGCTGCGCTTGTTCTTGCCAGCACTGCACCAGCGCGAGCACGACGCGCTCGTCATCCGACCGCCGGGCATAGAGTAGCTCCAACTGGCCAATCGCCTTCTGAACGTGCCCCAAACGATGCAGAACACTGGCGTAAGTGCGGCGAATTTCCAATGCACCGGGCTCGCGCTCCAGTGCTTGTTCCAGGTCGTTGATCGCCTGTTCCTCCAAATGCATTTCGATTCGGGCGCGCGCCCGCAGCCATAACGCTCGCGCATCGCCCGGCTGCTGGTTAAGGATCGACTCAGCGTAGGTCTGAGCCGTCGTCGCTTGAAAAGTCGCCAGCTTGCCTTTGGCAAGCGCTTCGAGAATGAGCTGACCGTCTGCCGACGCTACAGCCGCTCGCGATTGCCATTCCTTCTCATGACTCAAATCGCCTTGTTGTACGGCCAAAAGCTGCTCTTCCAGGTCGATCGCACCACGCAGCCCCATCATTCGCCAGCACGCAGCCAGACCAGATTCTGCCGCGGCGCAATCGTCGTCCCGCCGCGCTTGTCGGGCATCGGACAGCCGCTTGGTAGTGCTGGCGAACGCGGCAGCGAACAGGGCGATCCCCAGGAACAATACAGCGATAAGCGAGCGCATCGGCCAGCGAAAAACAAGCACAACGCTCCCTCCACCTCTTCGGTTGTTGTTTTGAAAGAAACACGAGTGTTGTAGTTTCGAAAGAAACACAAATATAGCCCCAGCAGTCCGTTGAGTTTTATTGTCCCAGTGGCCAACCCCGCCAGCCCACGTCCTCGACAGGGTCTGTCATTCGCATGGCTTGGCAGAAAGAGCTGCAGGGGCGTCTAAACAAGCAACCTAGAGACGCTGTTTACGTCATGGATTAGTATGACCACTCTGAATTTGCCCTCGGAGTGCGTGCATGTCGGAAAGTGATCAGGAAACGGGAAGTAAGCAAGAAATACAGCGCCCGGCTGGCCGCTCCATCTGGAACCCTCTCGGTTGGCCGCTCTATGTGCGTGTGGTGTTGGGCGTGGCGGCGGGAACGGCGCTGGGGCTGGTGTTTGGTTCGCGCGAAATTGCCCTGGGCTGGAATAATAGCCACTTGGGAATGGTTGCGGGGCTGTATATCCAATTGCTCACGGCTTTGGCCACGCCGCTGATCTTTCTGGCGATCGTGGAAGCGTTTGTACGGACTCACATCTCCGGTCGGCAAGGGCTCAAGATGTTCTTCATCTGCGCGCTAAATATCTGCGTCGCATTTGTGATTGGGCTGGTGATTCTGAACACCTGGCAGCCGGGGCGCGCGTGGCAGGGGACATTCGCCGAGCAGGCCAGTCGCCTCGAATCTGTTGCGGAGAGCAAGAGCAACACAAAAGTTCCGGAAGTGACCGAGCAAGCGAGCAAGGTGTCGTTGTCGCCACTCGATATTGTCCGCTCGTATGTTCCCAAAAGCATTGCCCAGGCGTTCAGCGAGAACATGATTCTCACCGTGGCCGCATTGGCCATTTTGGTTGGTGCCGCGATGCGATCTCTCAAAAGCAGTGCCGACGCCGAAATTCTATCGGCAATGGCCACGTTGGATGCCTTCATCGTGGCATCTTACCAAGTCATCTTGAAAATTCTGATGTGGCTGATCGAGCTGGCACCCTTGGCGATTTGCCTCGCGGTGGCCGGAGTCATCGGGGCAGCCGGTCTTTCGATGTTCAAGCTGGTGGGGGTCTTTTTTCTGACGGTCTCCGCCGCGCTCGGCATTCACGCACTCATCTACTATCCGCTCACGGCGTGGCTGATCGGCGGCATTCGTCCGCTTCGCTTTTTTCGCGCAGGGGCCAGCGCGATCCTGACGGGTTTCTCGCTCAACAGCAGCTTGGCGACCGCGCCACTCACTTTGGAAGTGCTCCGCCGACTGGGAGTCAGCGATTCATCGGCCCGGCTTTCCGCGTGCGTGGGCACGAATTTCAACAACGACGGCATCACGCTGTATGAAGCAATGACGGCGCTGTTTGTCGCCCAGGCCGCGGGCATGGACCTTTCGCTCGGGCAACAAATCACGATCCTTCTGGCCGCGCTGGCTGGCAGCATGGGAATTGCCGGCATTCCCAATTCCGGCCTGATCATTCTCACGCTCGTGCTGAAAGCCGCTCGCCTGCCCGACCACACGGTTCAGCTCGCGCTGCCCATCGTCTATAGCATCGACTTCATCGTGGCCCGCCTTCGGTCGGCCGTGAACGTGATGGGCGATCTTCAAGTGGCAATCTTGCTGGATGCCGGAAACAAAGGCTATTCAGCGAGTGCGATCACGGGTGCCAACGAATTGATCTGATTTCTCATTTTTTTGCCAGCCAACAAAGCTGCCGCGCTGATGTCCGGTCATTTTCTTCAAGATTTACGCGCGAGCTTTGACCAGAATGCGTCGCGTGCTGCGCTGATCTATCGGGGCCGCACCTGGACGTATGGCGAGCTTCACGTCGCAATCGTCCGCTGTGCCGCGTGGTTCCAAAGCCAAGGTGTTGCAACGGGCGACCGGGTTGTGCTGTTCACAGCCGATAAATTGCCATTTTTGATCGGTCATTTGGGAGCCATGTTTGCCGGCGGCGTGCCATTGCCGCTCAATCCGCGATTCACTCGCGAAGAGATGCGATATTTCCTAACCGATAGCGGCGCGCGACTCGTCCTGGCGGGGAATGAGCAACAGCCACTGGCAATGCAACTGGCCGCTGAACTGAGCGATCCTCCTTCGATTGTGGCAGACGTCGTCGCGCTCGATCCGCCAGCCGCCGAGTGGCGCGAGCCTTTGTCAGCCGCGGATGATCCGTGCCTTATTCTTTACAGTTCCGGCACCACCGGCTGGCCGAAAGGGGTCGTTCACACCCACGCCAATGTTGCCAGCAGCCTGCACGGCCTGGCGAGTTGCTGGCAAATGACGCCCAACGATGTTGTCGTTAACGTGCTCCCCCTGTTTCATATTCACGGGCTCGCGTTTGCCACGCATTTGACTTGGCTAACCGGCGGCTGCTTGTTGGTCGAAGATTCCTTTGAGCCGCAACGTACTCTGGACGCCATTGGCCGCGGCACGATTTTCATGGCGGTGCCGCCGATTTATTATCGCCTGCTCGACGAGCCGCAATTTCCGGTTGCCGTACAAAACTGGCAGCGCGTGCGGCTCTTCACGTGCGGCTCTGCCCCCATTCGCCCCGAGGTTCTCCCGCAGCTCGAAAACATCGTCGGCCGGCCTGTCATCAACCGCTACGGCATGACCGAGGCCTACGTCATCACGAGCTTACCTCTAGCGGGACCGTGGCCTTATGGCTCCGTCGGTCTGCCCCTGCCGGGAATCGAGCTGCAGATACTTCAGGACGACGGCTCACCGGCGGCAGTTGGCGAAGTGGGTGCGGTGCAGATTCGCGGGCCGAATTTGTTTCGCAACTACTGGAACAAGCCCGAAGCAACGCAAACCGCCTTCGCCAGCGGCTGGTTTGAAACGGGCGATCTCGGTTTGCTCGATTCTGCTGGTTTCTTAACGCTGGTCGGCCGCCAGCACGATCTGATCATCAGCAGCGGCTACAACGTCTATCCGCAGGTCGTTGAGCGCGTGCTGGGCGAGTGTCCCGGCGTTCGCGAATGTGCCGTGCTCGGCCTGCCCGATCAACAACGTGGCGAGCGGGTCGCAGCGGCGATCGTTCGCAGCGATCCACATCTCGACGAAGCCATTTTGCGGGCGTGGTGCAACGAGCGACTGGTACACTACCAACAACCCAAGAGCCTGCTATTTGTCGAGGCGCTGCCGAAGAATGGCCTTGGCAAGATTTTGCGTCGCGAACTTCGCGAGATGTTCTAAAACGCATTTCACAAGACCGTAGCGGCTATTTCGCTCAAATCGCCTGGAAAAACATCGCCGCTAACGCTATTTGTCCGTGCGACACGCACTAGCCTGCGAATTTTATGGACCTAGCCTGGCTGACACTCCTCGCACTCTTACTGGTCGTTGTCTTCAGTTGCACAACGCGAGTCAATCCGGGCATTGTTGCCGTTGTGCTGGCTTGGCTGGTGGCCCGCTGGGCTGCTCCGTGGTTTGGAGCGACACTCGGCGACAAGACGATTTGGATCGGCTTCCCCGCCGAGATGTTTCTTACGCTGCTGGGGGTCAGCCTGCTCTTCGCTCAAGCCGAAGCGAACGGAACGCTCATCCGAGTGGCCCACGCCGCCCATTGGCTCTGCCGCGGCAGGCGTGGCTTGGTGCCTCCATTTTTCTTTCTCTTTGCCTTGACGCTCGGCAGCGCCGGGCCAGGAAATATCGCGGCAGCCGGGCTGCTCGCCCCGGTGGCCCTCGCCACGGCTCGCAGCACCGGCATTCGGCCCTTCCTCATGGCTCTCATGGTCGGACATGGAGCAATCGCGTCGTCGGTTTCTCCCTTCACGGCTTCGGGAGTCGTTGCAAGTCAGAAGCTGGCCGACATCGGCTTAACGAACGTCGGCTGGCAAATTTTCAGTTGGAACGTCGCCGCCAATGCCCTCGCCGCATTGGGTGGATATTTACTGCTCGGCGGCATGCGACTGTGGTGGCCGCCAATCGACTCGGAACCGTCGAGCCCCGGCAATGTCGATCCAACTCCAGCCGCTTCAACCGATCACGACCACGACGCCTCATTCACCCGAAAACACACGATCACGCTCGCCGTCATTGGCCTCATGATGGTGGCGGTTGTTGGTGGCTGGGCGCATGTGGGAATGGCTTCGTTCGCTGCCGCGGCGCTGCTGGCCATCCTCGGATTGGCCGACGAGCGCGAGACGTTTCAAAAAATCCCTTGGGGCGTGCTCGTGATGGTTGCCGGCGTTAGCGTTCTCACTTCGCTCCTCGACAAAACCGGCGGCACGCAACGCTTCGCCGGCCTGATCGGGGCCATTGCGACACCGGATACCATCACCCCCGTGGTGGCCTTCGTCACCGGCATCGTTTCGATCTACAGCAGCACCACCGGCGTCGTGCTGCCTGCCTTTTTGCCAATGGTCAAAGACATTGCCGCGGCCGAGCCCGGAGCAAGTCCGCTTAGTTTGGCCCTGGCGGTTCTGGTCGGAGGCAATCTTGTCGATATGTCTCCGCTCTCCACAATTGGTGCCCTCTGCCTCGCCGCCGCCCCGCTCGACTCCGATCGCTCCACCCTCTTCCGGCAGCTCCTTGCCTGGGGCTTCGCCATGTCGCTGCTCGGTGCCGCCTTCAGTTGGGCCTGCTTCTAAAGCACGATGGCAAGCGACCAACCTTACGCTGCTTTAACCAACTTGGGTTAACGCAAACGCTGGCATCGCCGCGAATAGCTGGCTATCTTGTTGGCCATGTCCGACGTCACCCGCATCTTGTCGCAGATTGAGCAGGGAGATCTCACTGCCACGGAGAAGTTGCTCCCGTTGGTCTACGATGAGCTGCGGAACCTGGCGGCGGCTAAGTTGGCCACGGAAGAGCCAGGGCAGACGCTGCAGGCAACGGCCCTCGTGCACGAGGCATACCTTCGGTTAGTCCCTCAGGGTGGCAACGCCTATTTTGACAACCGCGGACACTTTTTCTGTGCGGCGGCCGAAGCCATGCGTCGAATTCTCATCGACCAGGCGCGCCGGAAGAAGGCACTCAAGGCGGGTGGTGAGTTCCAGCGCGTTGAACTGGATGTAAACGAAATCGAAGCACCGCGCCCCGGTTTTGACCTCCTGGCCTTGGATGAGGCACTCCAGCGTCTCGAAGTACTCGACAAGCGGAAGGCCGAGTTGGTCAAGTTGCGGTACTTCACGGGATTGACGCTCGATCAAGCGGCAAAAGCGCTCGGAGTCTCGGCTTCAACTGCCGATTCTGACTGGGCTTACGCCAAATCCTGGCTGCGATTGGAAGTGCTCGGCGATCAGCTCCCACGAGAACAACCGTAGATTCTTTTGCAAATTTTCCTCGTTTCGCTGGGCTAAATGCTCTCAGATCTCGCATGTATCAATAAGCCCTCGTGCGCACGGCAAGGTAAACGTTGATGACTGCGCTTTTTGAAGCCGAACAAGTGATTTTTGATATCGCCCGTAAGTTGCCCTCGGGCGCTTCGCGGGAAGCCTATCTCTCGCAGGCATGTGGCGATAATGCCGCGCTCCAGAGGCGAGTGCAGGAACTGCTCGGGGCCTTCGACGAAAGCGGCACTTTTTTACAGGCCCCGCCGCCCGGTCTGGGCATGCACCAAGCAACCAACTATTCCGTGGCCGAACGTGCTGGGACCGAGATCGGACCCTACAAGTTGGTTGAGGAAATCGGCGTCGGCGGCATGGGTGTGGTATTTCGGGCCGAGCAGTCGCACCCCGTCGAGCGTCAAGTCGCCCTGAAGATTATCAAGCCAGGAATGGACACCCAGCAGGTCCTGGCTCGCTTTGAGGCCGAGCGGCAACAACAACCCCCAAGGCATCGCCGACCCGCCCAATGTAGGTCGCTCAGGCCCTGAGCGATCTGGGCAGCCAAACGGCTCAGCTATCTCGAACGACTCCCCCCACGACGCCGCCCTCCTCTCCCTCACCGACGAGTTCTCCTCCCTCCTCAGCCCCAAAAAGCGCAAATAGCCGAACCTTCCACGCCGTCCCCCCCCCCCCCCTTCCGGAAATATTTCCCAAAATCTCACCCGGTTTTTCGCGCCGATTGCAATGGGTAATAGGGGGGCAGCGCTCTGCCTTTTCCACTTGTAATACACACTTTCAAAGGCTTGTTTTCTGGCAAGCTTTTTGCCTGATTGCGCATTTCATAGCAGAAATAGCTTGCCTTGTTGGTCTGTTATTTCCCTTCGTTACCTTCTGTTCATTTCTCTGCAATCGCGGCTCCACAAACCCTCAACTTCGATCGCACATGACAGCT
>JANNTN010000464.1:0-9917 GCA_031394445.1 Anatilimnocola sp. | reverse complement strand
GAACGTCCACGCCAACAGCAACTTCGGCCGCGCCTTCCGCCAGTTCGCCGAGGAGCACCTGGAGGCGGTGACGACGCGCACCACGGTCATCATCATTGGCGACGGGCGCAACAACTACCACCAATCGTGCCGGGGTGGTATGGCATTGCGAATGTGAAGTGGTTAACGCGGATTGAAGTTCGCAACCGGCGCTATATGGGCCGGTTTATGGGACGCGATTATGTGACGGTGCGTGGCGAGCGGCAGGATGGCGAGGTGGTGTTTGTGGAGAGCTCGGTGACGCGAATGAATTTGAAATCGGTCGTGGCGCGGGTGACGCGGCGGGCCGCGAAGGAAGGGCAGACGCCGCTGAAGGCGTATGGGGCTGTCTGGGGAGACGGCACGCCGATTAAGACGGTGCAGGTGAAGCTGGATGGCGGCGAGTGGCGGGACGCGAAGATTGACGAGAAGCCGAACGAGAAATATTGCTGGCGATTCTTTTCGATTGACCTGGGATCAGTGGCGGCCGGCAAGCACACGCTGGTTTCGCGCGGCATCGATGCGAATGGGCGGATTCAGCCGGCGGCGGAGGATGAGGAGATTTCGCTGAAGAAGACGTATTGGGAAGCGTATCAGCAGTTGGTGCGGACGGTGGAGGTGTGAGTGTGGGGAATATGGATCGCGCCGATGCTTGATCGCTCGTTTGATTGAGGGCGGTGGGTGCGTTATACATCGGTACTATTCGCTTTAGCATTTCATTTAGCCCGTATCGTTCCATGACGTTCACATTGTTGCTTACTCTGTCGCTGACTGCTGCGGACCCCGTGGCTGCTGATCTCGTTTTGAAGGGCGGGATGGTTTATGACGGGAACAATACAGAGGGGGTGATTGGGGATGTGGCGATCAAGGGGGATCGCATCGTGGCGGTGGGGAAGTTCGAGGTGGCGGGCTCGCCGCGGAGCATCGCTTGCAAGGGAATGGTCGTTGCGCCGGGGTTCATCGATCTGCATTCGCACAGCGATAGTGGGATTGTGCTGGAGAAGACGCGGTCGAACGCGAATTTTTTGATGCAGGGCTGCACGACGGTGGTGACGGGCAATTGCGGCTCGGGGCCGGTCGATGTAGGTGCGTATTACAAGAAGATTGACGCGGACGGGGCTGGCACGAATGTGTTGCATCTGTTGCCGCATGGGAGTTTGCGAAATCGGGTGATGGAAGGAGATAAGAATCGGCCGCCATCGCCTGAGGAGCTGATGAAGATGCGTGAATTGGCCGAGCGGGCGATGCTGGACGGGGCCTGCGGCATGGCGACGGGGCTGATTTATACGCCGGGCTCGTTTTCAAAAACGGATGAGCTGGTTGCGATCGCGGAAGTGGTGTCAAAGCATGGCGGGATTTATGCGTCGCACATTCGCAACGAGGGATCGCAGTTGCTGGAGTCAATCGACGAGATTTTGAAGATTGGCAAGCAGGCGAAGCTGCCGGTGCATGTGTCGCATATTAAGGTGAGCGGCCGGTCGAACTGGGGACTGGCACCGGATGCGATTGCGAAGCTGCGGTCGGCGCGCGAGGCGGGGCAGAAGGTGACGGCGGACCAATATCCGTACACGGCGAGCAGCACGTCGCTCTCTGCGACGGTGATTCCGGATGAGTATCGGACGTGGGAGAAGCTGAACGCGGGGCTGAAGGATGCGGAGAAAGGCGAACGGCTGAAGGCAAAAATCGAGAATTCGATCAAAGAGCGCGACGGTGGCGAAGCGGTGATGATCGCCAGCTTCTCGCCGCAGCGGGAGTGGCAAGGGAAAAGTTTGGCTCAGATCGCGAAGCAAACGAATCAAACGCCATTTGATGTGGTGCTGGATGTGATGCGCCGTGGTGGGGCGCAGATTGTCGCGTTTGGAATGCAAGAAGACGAAGTGCGGCTGTTCATGCGTGAGCCGTGGGTGGCGACGGCGAGCGATGGGAGCACGCAGCCGTTGGATTCGCCGGCACAGCCGCATCCGCGGGCGTTTGGCACTTTCCCACGCAAGATTGGCATGTATGCGATCGAAGGGAAGATTATTCCGCTGGCGCATGCGATTTATAGCGCGAGCGGGTTGCCGGCGGATGTGCTCAGCATGCCGGAGCGGGGGCGGCTGAAGGCGGGAAATTTTGCGGATGTGGTCGTGTTCGATCCGGCGACGTTTCGGGATGTGGCGACGTACGATAAGCCGCTGCAATGGGCGAAGGGGGCGAAGCTGGTGCTGGTGAATGGTGAAGTGGCGGTGGAGGATGAAAAGCCGACTGGGAAGCTGGCGGGGCGGGCGGTGCGGCATCCGGTGAAGCCGTAGGCTAATGAAGAACAGGTTTGTGCCGCCGCTACGCGGCTCCCAGATGTTCTTTGTTTTGGATCCGGGGGTTCCGCTGCGCTCCACCCCCGGCTATTCATAGGTCGCCGCTACGCGGCTGCATTGTCGGACGGAAATTGGGTCGTTTCATTCGCCGAGCAGCTCGTGGAGCCGCTTGAGGGAGCGGGTGAGCATGACGCGGACGGCGGCGTCGGACTTGCCAAGCTGGGCAGCGATCTGCTTGCTGGGGAGATTTTCGATGTAGCGGAGGCGGAGGGCGGTTTGCTGCTCTTCCGGAAGTTTTTGCAGTGCTTCTTGTAATCTCTCCTCGCGGGCGTTGCGGGAGAAGACCTGGCTGGGCGTCGTCATGCTGGCGACGAGCATGTTGATGAGGCCGGAGGAGCGTGACTCGTTGCCACGCGAAGTGCCACCAAGCGGGACTTCTTTGGCGGCGTCGCGTTTTTGCGCGCCGAAGAAACGGCGATGCAGGTCGATGATGCGCCGCTCGGCGACCTGACAAAGCCAGGAGAAGGGGTCGCGGTCACCTAGCTCAGCAGTGGGCAGCGCTCGCACGGCCTCGGCACTGGTTTCCTGGAAGACGTCGTCGGGTTCGGTCTTGCGACGGAGGGCCGTACCCAGTTGGCGTTCGATGAAGGCCATGAGCTGCGGACGGTGGCTGGAAATGAAGTCGGCCAGCGCTTGTTGGTCGCGCTGGTGAATGCGGGCGACTAGCTCTTCGCTCATGGGCCATTTCCTGCGGGAATTGGGCGGCGTGGGTAGTGTAGTCAACTGGGACGGCATTCACTACAACCACAAAGAGTTATGACGTTGCACCTGACCTCCGATGCCGCCACGTTTGCCTGGGACGATCTCTCGACCCGTCTGGAGCGGTTCATTGCGACCTGGGATGCCGGAAACGAGCCGACGCTGGTGGAATTCTTGCCGAGCGAGCCGCCGTCGCATCGGCGGATGGTGCTCGTGGAGTTGGTGAAGGTCGATTTGGAGCAGCGGACCCAGCGGGGGCGGCAGAAGAGTCTGGAAGCGTACACAACGGAGTTTCCCGAGCTGCTAGAGAACGGCGAGCCCCCCTGCGATTTGATCTATGAGGAGTATCACATTCGCCGGACGGCGGGGGAGAACGTCGCGGCGCGGGATTATTTCGATCGGTTTCCCAAGTCGGCGGCTGCACTGCGGCGGTTGATGGGGACGGAGGATTTTTCGGTCACGACGCAGGTGAGCTCGGGGCGGAAGATTGAGGGGTTTGCTGTTGGCCAAAAGTTGGACGACTTCGATCTGTTGGTCGAGTTAGGCAAGGGCGCGTTTGGCAGTGTGTTTTTGGCGCGGCAGCTTTCGATGCAGCGGTTGGTGGCGCTGAAGCTCTCCGCCGATAAGGGGAATGAGCCGCAGACTTTGGCCACGCTGGAGCATCCCAATATCATTCGGGTCTATGACCAGCGGACGCTGCCTGGGCAGAAGATTCGATTGCTGTATATGCAGTTTGCGCCGGGGGGGACGCTGGCCGAAGTGGCAAAGCATGTGCGGCTGACACCGCCGGCGGCACGCAGCGGCGCGTTGCTGATGACGGCGGTGAACGAATCGCTGGAGAAGAGCGGCACCGGCATGGGGGATACGTCGCAGATGGCGCGGCGAATGTCTGCGGCCGGTTGGCCAGAGACGGTGTGTCGGCTGGGTATTCAACTGGCGCATGCCCTGGACCATGCGCATCGGCAGGGAGTGCTGCACCGTGATGTGAAGCCGGCGAACGTGCTGTTGACGGCGGATGGATCGCCGAAGCTTGCGGATTTTAATATCAGCTTTTGCTCGCAACTGGATGGCGCGAGCCCCGCGGCGTATTTCGGCGGTAGTTTGGCGTATATGTCGCCGGAGCAGATTGAGGCGTGCAATCCGACGCACGAACGTCAGCCGCAAGATTTGGATGGCCGCAGTGACTTGTACGGCCTGGCGGTTGTGCTGTGGGAACTGCTGCATGGGGAGCGGCCGTTTTATGAAGAGGACATGGACGAGGGTTGGACGTCGATGTTGACGTCGATGGCTCTACGCCGCCGGCAGGATAAGCCCTCTGCCCCGCTGAAAACGCGCGACCCGGTGGGGAAGCGACTCGAGCAGGTGCTGCGGAAGACGCTGTCGCCCGATGTGGCACTGCGGCCGGCGGATGGGGCGGCGCTGGCGCGCGAGATCATGCTGTGCTTGAATCCGCGGGCGTGGGATTTGGTGAATGACTTGCAGACGGGATGGCGAGATTTTGCCCGGCGGTATCCTGTGTCGGCGCTGTTTCCCGTTAACTTGCCGATCTTCCTTTTGGCGGGGGCGTTTAATCTTTGGTACAACCTCACGCAGTACGTTCCGGAGGCAGAGAAGTCGTTGGACTTGGAACAACAGGCACAGTTTGAATCGGCGTTTTGGCTATCAGTCAATGTTCTGAACCCTGTCCTATACGCGCTCGGTTGTGCGCTGGTCGTGGCGTTGGCGCAGCCGGTGGGGCGAGCGCTGCGAAAGCTGAATCGTGGAGAGCAGGTGGATGTTGAGGGTCTAGCGGAGGCTCGTCGCCGGGCGGTGCTGCTGGGGCATGGCGTGGCGGCGATTGGCTTTGGCTTGTGGGTTGTGGCAGGCGTGGCGTTTCCGCTGTTCATTTGGGCCGTGTCGGGAATATTTTCATTCAAGGGCTTGGCCCATTTCATGTTGTCGATGTTGGCGTGCGGCATTATCTCGTGCTGCTTGCCGTTTTTGGCCACGACCTGGCTGAGTGTTCGCGTCTATATTCCCGCACTGTTGGCGAATAGCACGCCGGATGGTTCTGAACGGATGCGGCTGATTCAACTGGGCCGACAATCGGGCTATTACTTGTTCTCGTCGCCGGTCGCGCCGCTCATGGCTTTGCTGCTGGTGATGTTTAGCGGTGGCGGAGAGACCAAGCAGGCGGCGATGGTGATCTTGGTGGTGGTGGCAATTCTCGGTTTTGGGATGGCTTACGCAACGTGGCAGCGAATTCGGGCCGACCTGGAGGCTCTGAGCGTGGTGACTCGACCGCCGGATATGGTCGGGACGTCCAGTGAGTCGGTGGATACGTTCTAATCGCGCTGGGTTTGCCACTTTCTTTGGGAAAAACGACGGCAAACCGCCCTGGACCGAAATCAGTTGGCAGTAGAGAATTGTGGCATGGCAAATCAAGATTTTGACACGGCGACGCTGGCTACCTATTTGCACATTACGCCGACGCAGGTGCAAAAGCTGGCTGAACGTGGAAATGTTCCCGGTCGGAAGATCGCTGGAGTGTGGCGATTTTCGAAGGGGGAGATCCATCATTGGCTGGAAGAGCGGATTGGCGCGGCTGGCCAGGCCGATCTGCAGCATGTGCAGACGATTCTGGATCGGGCGGCGGCTAATTTCGAAGCGGCCAACGTCACGATTAGCGAACTACTGTTGCCGGAGGCCGTGGCGATACCGCTGCAAGCGCGAACGCGCGGTTCGGTTGTCAAAGCGATGGTGGAGTTGGCTGCTAAGACGGGAATGGTGTGGGACTCTGCCGAAATAGCCGAAGCGGTGCAGGCTCGCGAAAAACTTCATCCGACGGCGCTCGATAACGGCGTGGCCATGCTGCATCCGCGGCGGCCGCTACCGCATGCTGTGGGGCAGCCGCTGTTGGCATTGGGTCGAACGTCGAGCGGCGTGCCTTTCGGCAGCGAAAGCGGCCAACTGACGGATATTTTCTTTTTGATCTGCTCGGTCGATGATTCGCAGCATCTGCGAACGCTGGCCCGCCTGAGCCGGCTGGTTACGTCGCCGGGTTTTCTCGAGGCGATTCGCAGTGCTGAATCTGCGGCTGAAGTAATTACTGCCGTGAAGGACTTTGAAGGCCAGTTGGTTCACCCGTAGGCTGCTGGGGTGAAGAATGCCGTCAGGAGGGCGGCTGGATATGACATTGCCAACCGTCTGGATCGTTGGCGATTGGTCAGAGCCGGTCTTTGCGGAGGCTGTGGCGTGGTTGCGGGAGTTCGCGGATTGCCGCTGCTTTGATTCGCCCCAGATGGCAGTCGAGCGGCAACGGTTTGCGGCAGATGAGAGCGATCCTGCCGCGATTGTGTTTGCTTTATCGCGGCCCGGCATTTTTTCGGCGACGGACGTTGAGCGACTCCACGCAATCTGGCCCCTTTCGCGCTTAGTGGCGTTGACCGGTCCGTGGTGTGAAGGGGAACAGCGGAGCGGAAGGCCGTGGGCGGGCGTTGTTCGCGTGGCGTGGAGAGGTTGGCGAAGCCGATTGCCGAGTGAGCTGGGATTGGGCGAAGCGTTGGACTCACGGCTACCGCGGACGGTTTCGGATGTTGAGCGAGTGGAGAATTTTGTAGGCGCTGTGCGTGGGACGCCACCGTTGCCGGGAAAGGCAGTCATCCACACGCGGTCCGTGGTGAATTATCGCTATTTGGCAGATGCGATTGGCCAGTTGGGATGGGGGGCGGCCCCTTTTGTTGTGTCAGAAGCATGTGCGGGCGAAAAATGCGATGTGGCGGTTTGTGATGGCTGGGAAAATGTGCGTGGTGACGAAGAACCTGAACCGCGGCGTGTTTTGGTGCTGCATTTTCCGCGGCCCGAAGATTGGCTTCAAGCGAGAGGGGTGGGGATTCGGGCAGTGGTGGCTCAGCCGTTGATGCTAAGCGAGTTGGCGGATGCGCTGCGGAGCTGACGCGGAACTGCGAGACACGTGCGTTGGCGAGATGCAAGATCCCGCCCGGCGGTCGGGACCTACAATTCGCGGATTGTTCGCGTATCATGGGGCGCGGTTAGTCACGAATAAACGTCAATTGAAAATGAGGCAGTGCGATGCTCGGTCATATGGTTTATTTCACGCTGAAGGATCGGTCGCCGGAGGCAATTGAGAAGATGGTGCAGGCGTGCCAGAAGTATCTGACGGGGCATCCCGGGACGGTGTTTTTCGCGGCGGGGACGTTGGTACCGGATTTGACCCGGCCGGTGAATCAGGTGGATTTCGACGTGGCGCTGCATGTGGTGTTTGACAGCCGGGAGTCGCACGACGCGTACCAACTGGCTCCTCGGCATAACCAGTTCATTGAGGAAAACAAGCCGAACTGGGAACGGGTGCGGGTGTTCGACGCTTACGTGAGTTAAGTCTTGCGTGTGGTAGCGGCAGGATGGCCGGGCGAGGACCGCTTATTGCGCCCGTGCCGAAGCTACTTCACAATCCCACGCAGCCGATTGCGCCTGCGAGACACGGCACCGCTAGCTGGGTTGCAGCCGCGGCTGTGAGCCGTCGATGACTGCTAATGCACGGACGCAAGAAGCGCGGCCAACTCCGAGCGCGACGATGGACCTCCGATCTGTCGGCGTGCGGCTGCACCCCAAGGCGTTTCGTGTCACCTCGCGTGGCGGTTTTCGAGGTGCGTAGTGTCCAGCCCCCCGGTCACCCCAAATTGGGTTTGTGCCAACAGCCCCGGCTGTCAGCGGCTTGTCCGCGCGCACAGAATATCGGCGGGATTTCTGGTCCTCGCGACCTCGATTTTACTTACCACGCTCGCTGCGCCGGCACTTGCGCAATTCCCGATTCGGCAAATGCCGGGTAGGCAGGGGTCAGGAGTCAGGAATCAGGAGTCAGGAGTCAGAGGGAACGGCTCAGTACACGGGAACCAACTTCCGGCGAGTCGAGAAGCGAATCCTGGTGCCGGGTTTCGACCTGTGGCCACCACTTCTTCGCCGCCATTGCCGGCGGTCGCTCGGATTGTCGTTCCCGAGAAGGACGGCGTGTCTTATGGCAGCGGCACACTGATCGACGCCCGCGGCCAATTCGGCTTGATCGTGAGCAACTGGCATGTGGTGCGGGATGCGGCGGGGCAGATCACGGTGGAGTTTCCCGACGGATTCAAATCGCCGGCGGAAGTTGTGAAGACCGACAAGGATTGGGACTTGGCTGCGCTTAGCATCTATCGTCCCAAGGTCGCGGCGATTCCGATCACCGCCGTCGCGCCGCAGCCGGGAGAGACGCTGACCATCGGCGGTTATGGCAGTGGCCAGTGGCGGATGACGAGTGGGCGCTGCACGCAATACTTGGCTCCTGGTGTCGATTTTCCGCATGAAATGGTGGAACTATCGGCGGAGGCTCGTCAAGGTGATTCGGGTGGCCCGATTCTCAACCAGCGCGGCGAACTAGCTGGCGTGTTGTTCGGTTCGGGGCCGGGCTATACCTCTGGCAGTTTTGGCGGGCGCGTGCTGCAATTTCTGACGACGGTTGTTCCCGGTGGTACGCCGGGGAATGATGGGTTGTCGGGTGGAGCGTTGGCGGCTGATGCGAGTGGCGGGCCGAATGGGGCCAATCGGGAGTTAGCGAAGGGCTATCCTGCGCCCAATTTGGGTGCTGCGCCGTCGCCGCCGCAAGTGACGGCTTTGCACCAAAGCTCGCCGGTCGAATCGAATGTGAATACCAGCAAGATGACGCCGGCGATCAAACAGCCGCTCGATCCGCTGTTGTCACCGCCGCCGCGCAGTGAGTTTGGCAGCCGCATTGGGGGTGATGGTTCAGCATTTGGAGCGGCGGAGGTCGATCCTCGCGTGGCGGTTTCGCCGAGCCAACATGATTTGGCCCCGGGGATGTTGCCCGACGATGGCCGCGACAGCGACGGGCATGCTTCTGGCAGTCTGTTCACGTCGCTGGAACCGCGGCAAACGAGCCAAGCACCGGCCACCGATCACAACGAAGCTGAACCGCAAGAGTTGGCCCTCGCCATTTGGAATCGCTTGAGCGGGCCGACGGTGTTCGATCAGGCAAAGACAGTTCTGGCGATTGTGGGTGTGCTGGCTTTGGTGGTGGTGTTTTTGCGATTTGGTGGAGAGAAGGAGCGGTACCACGAGGCGGAAGAATAGGCTGGCTGGAAGCTAAATCGCCTAGTGCCGAGAACAAATAGCGTCTTATCGCGTCGTCGCGCAGCGATGACCGATAAGACGCCGTTGAACTGAGCCGCGGAGCGTTAGGGCGCTGGAGGTGTTGTTCTCTTGGGGATTGGATCAGGCGACGAGAGAGGGCAAGCGCGTGTTGGCGGGCACCCATGGAGTGACGGAGACGGTGGGCGCGAGCGCTGTGGCCAAGTTAGCGTTGGGGTTTAGAAGAGCCAGGGCCTGAGGGTGCCTCGGGAGGGCAGTGGATTCTCTGGCAGGCGCGCAACGTCTTCGCAGTTGGATCGGGCAGCTCGCAATTCGGGCGAGCAGCAGGACGCTCTGGATCATCGCTGGACCTCGATTTAGGAAGTGTCCCAAGGAATGACATGACTGGGGTGGGGCGGAAGGTCGGCCTCGGTCGCCGCTGCGACCGAAGGTTGGAGTTCTTGTCGATACAAGGTGGTGCCGCAACAGGGACACCGCGTGATGTCGACGTCCAACAGGACCCGCATCCAGTCGGCGGCCGTCTGCGGTTGGTCGTCCTTCGGAGGTGGTCGCGTGCCGAGCAGTTGGCGGCACTGAGCCAGTCGCTGCTTCTTCACGCAATTGGCCAACAGGCCGTAATGCCGGATCCGCGAAAAGTGATCCGGAAGCACGTGTTGCAGGAAACGGTGGAGGAATTCCTCGGCCGGCAGGACGTCGGTCTTGCGG